>NZ_SJPU01000001.1:2495014-2749606 GCF_007860105.1 Allorhodopirellula heiligendammensis | reverse complement strand
TAGGCCGTAATGAAAGTAGCCAATCCATCCTTGAAAGTACCGTCGTAGTTCCAAGAAACGTTCGGTCCTTCCCGTCTCCGCTGGCTACGAAGAAGTGCGGTACTACGACCTCTGCTGACTTCTGCTCGCACGTGTCGGGTCACCCCGGTCGCCCCGCCTTTCAGGTCAAGCCTTACTCACGGGTACGCTTACAGATCTCCCCGAATAAGGGACGTGAACTTTCGCTGCGCAAGTGCGTCGCCTACAAACGGACGTTGTCGGAAAACGGCTTCGTGGTCNTNGGGCCACTCGCCTCAACATCCGCCTGCCTCCACGACGTTTCTGTTCGTCACCTCGCAGCTTTGGCGAGAACGTGTGCCAGCGACGGTTCTTTGCTGGCTTACCGGCCACATTCGCAGGCTTCCTCTCCACGGTCTGTCACCTCGCCGCAGTTGCCTTCGCCTAGTACTTCTTCTTGATCGATTACATTTGGTATGCTGTCCTTCGTTCAAGTTCCGTTTTCGTACAGGGGACTGGCTTCCCGAAGGAAGCGGCACCCCACAAGTTCACGCCCATGTCGGGCGTACACATGCAACCGAGCACTCGAAAGTGTCTTTGGGCAATGGTTGCTCTTCCGCTCGTGCCGGCTGATGTCAGCCGTTATCCCACTTGCTTGACGTAGGCGAACCTCCTGTTTTGAATCCATACGAACCTATCTTGATCTCCTCAACAACGCCGAAGCCCACGGACATGAAACCGAACGTTGCCCAACCGATATTTCAATTCCTCTCCGGGTTGATGTGTTGTCTTTTTCTTTTTGCAATCTACCGTCTTTTTTTGGACATGCTTGCCGCTCCCACGCTTAATGGACTACTCGCCATTGCGATCATGGCGTTTTCGTTCGTATGCTTCGGTTGGATTTGCTGCACTGGTCATCGACTCCCGTTCCTTCACTCTAGGCCACACGCTGAATAGTCTCTGGCGACGTTCCGTCGTTGTTTTCCACTCGCGTGGTGCAATGCACGAGCATTACCCGCTACAATCGGGGATAACCAGAGAATTGCACTGGAGCGGCGGTGACGACACGTTTCGAAGTGGATGATCAACTCCCGACGCCCAGTGAATTCCAGCGTTATCCGACTGAAGTGCACCGAGCTTGAAGCCTACACGCACCGACGTCTCGTTACGCAGAGCAGGGCTAGCTTTCGTCGTCCTAGCGGCTTCCCTCGCGTATTACCGTTCGCTCTCGTTTGGAGGGCTCACGCTGGGGTTTGTCGTTGGCGTTCCGGCGTTCTTCATCGTCTGCCTTGTTCGCCACGATCAACTTTGGTCAATTGCTCGCTGCTACACGTATGCTGGATTGGGTGCCCTGTTGTTCGCGGGTTTGCTCGGCCCCTCACTATTCGGCGCGGTGATTGGTTGGGCTATCGCGGTTCTGCAAAATCAGTACTATCGGTCTTGCAATAGCAGCCCACCGGACACATAAACACATCGGACGGGTAACCATGATCGAGATAGGGGCCGCATTGCTGCGGCCCCCTCTCACACCACCGGACATGCGGGGCCGCATCCGGCGGTTCGTTTCTTGGAAGCAAACTTGCTCCAGATTTCCTCAAGGTTCGCTAGTCCCTTCTTCTTGAGATAGTCGATCGAGATCGCGACGTGCATCGCAGCACTCGATGACATCACCCAGTATCCTCTTCCACTGCATCCGTGCGAGATGGCTTCGTCCCTATGCACTCCTAGTTTCAGCAGCATTCGTACCCGCGTGCGGACTCGGTACCACTGTTTCCAGTAGCAAGCGCGGATGCGCCGTCGAATCCATTTGTCGAGATACTGCAACTGCGTCTTGCGTAGGCCGTAATGAAAGTAGCCAATCCATCCTTGAAAGTACCGTCGTAGTTCCAAGAAACGTTCGGTCCTTCCCGTCTCCGCTGGCTACGAAGAAGTGCGGTACTACGACCTCTGCTGACTTCTGCTCACACGAGTCGGGTCACCCCGGTCGCCCCGCCTTTCAGGCGAAGCCTTACTCATGGGTACGTCCACAGCTCTCCCCAAATAAGGGTCGTGATCTATCGCTGCCCAAGCTCCTCATCTACCTCCGCTCATTCTTCCGGTTCGGCTTCGCGGTCAGCAGCCCGCTCGCCTGGAGTCGTCGGCCTCCTATGAGGTTTCTGTTCGTAACCTGGCAGGTCTTGGCGAGAAGAAGTCCAGCACGTGCTGTTCGCTGGCTTATCGATCATCTTCGCAGGCTTCCTCTCCACGGTCTGTCACCTCGCCGCAGTTGCCCTCGCCTCGTACTCTCTTTGCGTCGAACTACATTTGGTATACTGCGTCGTAGAAAGAAACCGGAACTAAGTACAGGGGACTCTCACCCCACAAGATCACGCCCATGTTGGGCGTACTGATGGCGGAGCGGCGTAGTGGCCGTTGGCTCAGCGGTTGAGTCGCTCGCCGCCACCCGCATATCGCCGTTCCCCGACAGAATTCTGCTTGCCGAAAACTATTCTGTTGACGTCCTGATCGCGATTTACGCGATTGAATATTGGCCTGCTGTGCTGGCAACGCTCGGCATATTGTGCTGGCTAACCCAACAAATGATTCGACGTAAGCCGATAACGATGCGTGCATTGTTCGCTTGCACGGTTTGTTTGGCTCTTGGCATCGCTCTTTGCCGATTCTCGGTTTCGTCATGAGCCCGGTCGCGCAGCAACCAGTACCACAGTCAGGAAAACTCGAGCGATCGTTGCTGATTGGATCGGACCGTGATGATTTCCATTTGCCAGCGGAATTGTGATCGATGCGGGTGTTAATGGCTAAAATTGCGGGGAACAATGAAATACATCGAAGGACGAGAGCCAAGCAGTTTGGCAATGATTGAATCTTTCGCGCGTCCTCGGTGATGTCCGCCGTTCCCCGAATGACAATTCTGCGATTGGACGATGATCTTAGTCGCGATTTAGACGTCGCGATCGCTCGCTGGCGAGCGTTAGTCGGGCCTGCGTGGATTGCTTCGTCGAGGTAAGCCTATCGCGGACTCGGGTGCCCGATCAACCATGCTTCGTCTTTCTTGACATCATCCATCAAATCAACGAAACTTGAAACTTCGCTTCACATTCGTGGCAATTGCCGACGGAGTGCTCTCGGCGAGACTTCCACCCATTCCTTGTTGCAGGAGAACTCTCTTATGCCGTTTTCACTTGGTGCCGTTGAATTGCTGTTGCTGTCCGTGCTGGCGATTCCTGTTGCATTGCTCTATGCCCGAAACCAGCGGCACTATCGTGCGGGTATTGCCGTCGTTGTTTGCGCCGCACTTGCGGCCTTGATTACACCGGCAGACATCGCCTCGATGTTGCTGCTGTTCGCGGCGTTCGCTGGTGTGTTCCTGTTTGGATCGCGTTACCGTCTCGATCCACCCGCCACGACTGCGTAATGCCGAACCGACGGTGAACCATCGCGTGCACCCGATTACGCGAGTCGGGTGGTTTTGAAATTGAGAATCTCTCACGCGTACTGGGTGACGCGTGTCGTAATGGGACTCGGCGATGCCTGCATGTGATACACGAACCGTGTTAAAGCCTGACCCATACGCCCCTCACGTTGAGCTGGACCCTTCCGCGCGAAACGGTAGGGCGGAATTTCTCTGGAATGCACTAATTCTTGTCGGCATGCTCGCAATTGGAGCCTTGCCAGTTCGCTTTCTTATTTCCTACTATGGCCTTGTATTCGGCGGTGACAATCCCGGTCCTGATGCATGGTCGGTTTTCGCGCAAGAGGTAGCGAACAATCTATCGATCACATTGGGGCTAGTGCTGGTACTGACTTCATTCTCAACAATGCCACTGCATCAAAGCCCACTGTTGACCCGAGCAATCGCCATTTCTGCATGCGTTCTCATCTCTCTTGATTTCCACCTGCTTAGATGGAGGATCGCTCCTGAGCACCCCGCTCGCGCAATGATTTTTGCTGCTATGATGCCGACAATGATCGTTTTTGGGTGTGGCGTCCCACGCGCGGCAAGCTACGTTCTTCGATATTTTCGCAATCTAAGACCTGCTCAAAGCGGCGGCTAACAAGGGTGAAAGCGGACCACCTTGCATGGTTCCCTCGGCGGAGGGTTGGAGTAGACCATCGACCATCACGCCCGCACGCAGATAGCGGCCGATCAACTTGAGCAATCTCCGGTCGTGGACCTTACGAGACACGCGCGCCATTAAGACGTCGTGCTGAACTCGGTCGAAGAATTTCGACAAATCCATGTCCACGCATCGGCGATAGCCGCTGCGAATCGTATGCTGAATCTGCTTGATCGCTCCATGTGCAGAGCGTCGTGGTCGGAAGCCGAAACTCGATTCGCTGAAAGATGGATCGAAGATCGGGGTCAAGACTTGTAAGATGGCTTGTTGGATCAGACGGTCGATCACGTTGGGTATACCGAGATGCCGCTGACTGCCATCAGGTTTGGGAATCGACTTACGCCGGGCAGGCCCCGGACGATAAGTCCCTTCCAGTAGTTGCTGACGAACTTCCAGCCAATGGTGCCGGAAGGACTCGGGGAATTCGCCAAGGGTGATGCCATCGGGCCCAGGAGCCCCTTTGTTGGCTTTGACGTTCTGCCAATCACATTCCATATTGGATTCGTCGACAATCAGTTCCATCAGAGATGATGAATGCGAGTTCAAGGCTGACTTCTCCATGACCGCCGAGGCCGTCTTCTCCGACTGGAGCTCCGAAGAGCACGGGGCCTTCGCGTGATCGACACCGTTGTGGTTGCTCGAACTGGCTTCTGTGTGTTTCGGGGCGGTCGAGGTCATGGATGGTTCGTTCCTTGTGAAGTGACGTGAGGCCCTTCCTGTTTCCGCTGGGATGCGGAAGCTCAGCACTACGGCTGATGCTGACTGCTGGGGACACGACTCGGGTCACCCCGATCGCCCCGCCTTTCAGGCGAAGCCTTACTCACGGGTACGTCCACAGCTCTCCCCAAATAAGGGTCGTGATCTATCGCTGCCCAAGCTCCTCATCTACCTCCGCTCATTCTTCCGGTTCGGCTTCGCGGTCAGCAGCCCGCTCGCCTGGAGTCGTCGGCCTCCTATGAGGTTTCTGTTCGTAACCTGGCAGGTCTTGGCGAGAAGAAGTCCAGCACGTGCTGTTCGCTGGCTTATCGATCATCTTCGCAGGCTTCCTCTCCACGGTCTGTCACCTCGCCGCAGTTGCCCTCGCCTCGTACTGTCCTTCTGTTGGATTACATTTGGTATACTGCCTCGTAGAAAGAAACCGGAACTAAGTACAGGGGACTCTCACCCCACAAGATCACGCCCATGTTGGGCGTTCTGTACCGGAGTCGCGTGTCATGCGTTCCTGCCATGGCAGACCTTTTCGACGCGACCCGGTTACGGCCAGCGTTCGCCGACGTATAACATTGGTCATTCCATTGCCACTTGAAGAGTTTACGCAACGGGTCACCGCCTTCGAGCGAGGCGGGAACAATCGCGGTATCATTTTTCTTGTCTGCTTCTTCTGCGGTTTGCTCGCACTGCAGCTGCTGGCGCCGTGGGCTGATCACACAGGCGGCGTTGGCAACTGGGCGTTCAGCGCTCTACCGCTGCTCTTCGTTGTGCATCCCTTTCTCGTCGGACGTTGGTACGGGTGGCGAAGGCAGCGGAGGTTCGGTCTGCTACCCGACTGCATTTGTCGCAGCGTGCGTTGTCTGCATTGGGTTCGTCGTACTGGATCCGGATGGCATGTGGACGTACTACGTGGACTGATGCATACAAACGCGGCGCACTATGCGCTGGACCGAATTCGCGGGTGACGCTTTTGAATAAGGAAATCACATTGCCGCGACCCGCTGATCGCCAGCGACTATGAAGCCCAAGGTTTGACAAGTAGTGTTGGGTTGTTTTTTTGTCTTGCTGTATTTTTTTGGTCCATCCGGGATTATCGTGGGTAGATCCAGCATGTTGGATTTTGGAGGTATGGCGGTGGCGTCCGAATTGAAGGAGGCCGTAGCAGAAATAACGCTGAAGGCTGGCGCAGACGCCGCCAGCCCAAGGCACCTTTCGGGTCCAGTTCGACCAGGATATTGCTTGTAGAATCGCCCAGCGACTGAGTGTACTTCCACCCCTTCCGCACGTGAAACCTGATCGGTTGACATCAGCGTGACAAAATTTCGGACGCCACCGCCATGCCTTGAAAATCCCCCACACTTGGCTCACCGCGGCGAAACTCACGGTAAACTCGGATGGACCATTTTTTTCCGCTGGCGCAGGTGAATGGCACCGGTTTCCATCTCGGTGGATGTCGATCACGGCTACAACAACGGCGTAGGACGTGAACAAGTAAGACGCTGGATTAAACGACTATTCGAGGTGTGAACGCTCTGATTCCCAATGGACCAACACGCTTCGTGCTGGCGGCGTCCCCTCAGGTATCCTGGCTCGGTTCCAGCCACTTGATTCGGACTGGCGACATGTTTCGGCGAGCACTTGTCTGGAGGCTTCCATGAGCAGCAAGTGGTCTCCCTCCGGTACGGCACATTCTTTGGGGGGAAGTGTCGGATAGTTCTTGCGATCCTCTGCAAACGATCGATCCTAGATCGAACGGTCCGCATCAACGTGGGTCGGTGCTCCGTACGGAGGGTAGGTCTGTTCCTTGATGGTTCATGTCGTGGGCTGGCAGCGGGTTCCTAGAGAGATCGGTATGACGTAAACGGGGGAGAGATGACGACAGAGTTTCGAGGGATGAAGGGAAGATATTGGCCAGCGAGGCCGATTCGCTACGACGATGCCGAAGCATCAGGCAGGCGATACCTGTTCTGTTATAATCACTTGCGTCAAACCGGACGCACACGCCGTCTCAGTCTCGCTCGCAAAGGGCGGATGCGAGGTGCCAGGCGCTGCACGTGCGTCGCCGAGTTGAGTTTATTGAACTGGTGAGTCGCTCGCGGCGACCACGTGATCGTTGACGTTCTGTCACCTGGAGTACAATATTTGCGATAGCGACTGGTTCACTCCCGAATACAAGCTCCCGATCGAAACACGCCTTGCCAAATGCCTGAGACGCTGGAGCAGTGATCCAAGTGCGACCGAGATCGGTGGCCAGACGTACGAACAGAAGATCGCGTTGCTGCTCGAATGGTTCATCTGCGAATGTGTAGGCCATGAACCAACGGGAAAGCTCAGGAATTGGTGGTCCGATGGGGTAATAGAACTGAGAATCAGTCAGCAATCACGTGACAACTATAACTTGGCCGGTGTCACTTGGATTGGAAGCGACGGACTTGCCCCGTTCGACATTGATGTAAAGCTGAACCCGGAGAACGACAGATGTTTTGCGAACTGCATTTTCCGCCTGGGGCTCCTCGACCATTTCGGGCTTCCCGCGCTTTGCGAGCCTGGTCATCCCGTCGAGATCCGGGCGCGGCGAAATCGCGATTGGGCAATGGCGGTCGAGTTGACGCCGCCGGAAGAGGCAGAGCAATGTCAGGCACTCAAGGACGGCTTACGCGTCTAATCAAGTGCTGAGCCGATCGACCTTCTATCGTTATTCGAAGTAAATTCTGTAATGAAGACAACCACCTGGCGAAACGAAAAAGCGCGTCAGAGGCTAGAGAATTGGTCTCAACGCTTCCTTGACCGAATCGCTTCCCCTGTGGAGAGTTACCAAGTGCTCTCTCGTCATGGACCTGGCAGGGTGTTGCTTGGTGGTTCTCGCGACGCTCCCAAACTGCTCTGCCTACACTCTATGCGAACTGGGGCATCCTTTCTACTTTCCGAGCTTAATCCTCTTCTCGAGCATTTCCGCGTGATCGCTCCGGACATTCCGGGACAATCGGTTCATGGTCCCCAAATTCGGATGCGGCTCGATGACGATTCTTACGCTGCGTGGTTGACCGATGTGATGGACGAGCTTGACATCGATTCTGCGAATTTATTTGGAGTCAGCTGGGGAGGATTCATTGCTCGGCAGTTTGCAAACGCAAATCCCGAACGTGTTGATCGCTTGGGTCTTTTGGTCCCCGCGGGCATCGCTAACGGTTCTCATCTCGATGGGCTGGCAAAGATGGCTTGGCCGATGATTCGTTACCGCATATGTTCAACGGATAAGAACTTGCGTCGACTTCTTGCACCTTTGTTCACAACGTGGGACGACGATTGGGCGATGTACTTTGCTGAGTCGCTGCGAGACATGCCGTTTGATTTGCGAATCCCCCCAATCGTGCCCAACGAGCAGCTGACGAAGCTGAGTATGCCGGTCCTTGTGCTGGGGGCAGACAACGACATATCGTTCCCGGGTGCAGAAGTGGTTCGGCGGATTTGCGATGTAGTCCCGAATTCTGAGGGCGAGGTTATTCCCGACTGCAAGCATTGTCCACCGATGACCTTGGAGTTCCGCGAGTGGCTGGCCAATCGGTTATCCGCGTTTTTCAAGCAACACAGAAGTGGCCCATCCGATACACCCGAGTCGCTGAGTTAGGCGTTTTGACCGTGGAGAATCTCTCGCGATGATCGGTAGCGTTATTCGAGTGAGGAATGAGACACAGAATACTTCTTAGCGTTGTCATGCTTCTAACTACGGTCTACGTCGCATCGTCTTTTGTCGTCGGCCAAGGCTGCATTGTTACCATTGACCTTTCGCGTTGCCGTCAAACAAATACCGTTGAGTATGTGCTGCCTGGCACTTCGCTCGCGATCTGGCGTTCTAATCCACACGCAATCGAGAACCCATTGCTTGACCTACTGGCTGATCGCTACGGCGAGGCGAATGCCATTTCGAGCCGAGTTGAGATCGCTCGTTTCAACGCTCAATGGCGTGATGGGCACACTATGGCGTACTATCCGCTGGTCCGTAACCGAGATGAGTGGGTTGGATGGACTAACGACAATGCGAACTTGGCAGACTATATATGGCCGCGATTTCTGCGCTATCTCGCCGATGGCGATACCTCGCGGGCGTACATGCTGTTGTGGCACGCCAAGCAGTACGAAACCGTTCCGCAGATACAGGATGCGATTGACGCTGATCCTGACATGCGTTCTGGCGGATAACGATCGTCTTCGCAGGCTTCCTCTCCACGGTCGGTCACCTCGCCGCAGTTGTCCTCGGCTCGTACTGTCTTTCTGTTGGATTACCTTTGGTATACTGCCTCGTAGAAAGAAACCGGAACTTGGTACAGGAAATTCTCAACCCACAAGATCACGTCCATGTTGGGCGTACTGCACCGTGGTTGAGTCGTTCGCCGCCGCCTGCATATCGCCACCATTCTGCCTTAGCGCCACCGACATGCCAGCTCGATCCGAATCACGGGTAACCGCAGGACTCAACGACTACCGATTTGTCGCTTCGTTGCATGTCCAGCATCCGTTGGTAGAGCCCAATGAATTGACAGCCGCGTTCAAACAGGAACCCAAAAGAGTGAAGCGGCGTGGCGAGCGGCGGCAAAGACGTGACGGAGGCCTGCTCACCAGAAAATATGACGAAAACCACTGGAGTATTGATCTCAAAATCGTTGCCGGTCACGACGTGCCGGAATTCCTACAAAACCTGATCAACACACAAAGATCCGATGCGATTGACTTAACTCGAAGAATAGACGAAACAGGCGGGTCAGTTTCGGTATTCATAGGGCTGTTCGCAGAGCAGCTCTGCGACTTTGAGATACCAGCGGCCACCCTGCGTCAACTCGGAGACGCAGGAGTTTCGGTCCGTCTCGACTACTACGGAGTTGGCAACGAACAGGCCAGCAACGCGGCAGAACAAAGCGGTAAACGGGAGCCGCCGATGACGCGGGATTTGATATCATAGGTTTTTATCAGCGGCCCTGTTAACGCCAACGTCCTGCCATTGGAGGCCATTTGTTTTGATTGCCGAGCTAGTTGCAATTGACAACCCGAATGCACACAAAGTCAATGTGAACGAAGCCGCCGTCAGCTTCCTCAATGGCAATGGATTGCCGCAGCAGATTGTCGAATCAATCACTGAGTTTGGCTACGATGACTGGATGTCATTGCGTCATTTTTCCATTGCACCCGTAAATCAACTCGAGAGTCTCAACACTGAAGAGCTCTATCTGCCGTGGTACGTTCGTCGATACTTGACAATCGCAGGTGGCTTGAACGGTGACCCCGTCGCAATCGACTTAGATTCCTTCCTGATGTGTTTTATCTTCCACGACGAGATGTACCCCAGACAAAGCTTCATTCCCGATGATTTTGTATTGCACACTTCGCTCACTTACTTTGACTTCTGGATGGGTGTCGTCAGTGACCCGAATTTTCCTGTAGATGCATATGACGCAGAGGAACGGTGGGGGCGACTTCCGCGATTCCAAACGAAGGCAGAACAGTGACATGCACGGTAGGTCGGCTTGTGGCGTTTGCTTTAACGGGCAATCAACTCTCCGTCCGCCGTTACGAGTTAAAGTCGTGCCGAAGCCGAGTGTGGTTGAGCGTCAACGAACCTTCGTGACCCTGAAACGCTGGTTCCTAACCGGCGAAGAGCGATGCCATGCAACCGGGTCGCGTCGAGACTGGACTTGCCAAATTGATTTACACCACGGGACGCTGATGGCCAGCGTTCTGTGGATCGAACATGCACATAGGTTGCCGCAATTATTGATACCACCAACCAATCGCTTAATTCATGGCACTATGTCAAACGCCACTAAAGCATTCTTCGCGTGCATCGTGCCACCGATGACCGTTCTGATACTTACAAGCGTTGGCGTTTCGACCGGCAGCATGCCTGCCGGTGCACTGATTGCTGTCATCACAATTTGGCTCGTTGCCGCGATTTGGGCGTTCTTTTACGATCGCTTTCGTCGGTCTCGCCGACGAACTAGGAGACGTGATTCATCATCCGATGAAACCGTGGAGAATAGTGCTACAGACTGAAGCCTTGCCGTATAAGATGCCGACTGGGACAGACCGAGAAACGGTACCGAAGACGACAGAACCATCGCATGCAACCAAGGACGGGCGGTCTGTTTTATCGTCTGCTTGTCACAAGTTCGCCCGTCCCGGCTGGTGCTAGCGTTATTTGCTTTTGAACGACCCCACGGCAATGAAATGAATCCGTACGAATCTGTATCGCAAACAGAGCCAGCAGAATCACACAACTGGATTGCATGGCTTGCGTTGTCAAGTGTCGCTCGCGTTCTCGGCGCATTCATCGGCTTGTTTACGACATTTGGCTTGTTTGGAGGATTCCAAGAAATCGCGGGCAAAATGGGTTCGGATCGATTGGGTGTGGCGATCGGTTGTTGCATTGTTGCTACGCTCTCGTTTTTCTTGTGCTCTTGCTATCGTGCTATGCGCCGGCGCTGCAACCCAATCGGCTCGCTGAGTATTACTGGGATCTTTGTGGAAACAACGTGTTTCACAGGATTGCTTGTCTCGCTACTTTTCGTCGTAGCACCTTTACCCCGTCGCTTGCTCGGGTTTCCCTTACACGACATTCTGCCGTGGTACAATGACCTTTACATCGCCGTGATTGCGGCTCCAGTAGCAACGGTTGCCGCTGCTGAATTTGTTCGGACACTCAATTTATTCCATGCTCGAAGCGAGTAAACACGCGATCGCGGCGGTGCGGCGTTGAGTACCGTTTTCGCAGTGGTGAGTGATTCGCCGCCGCCCGCACATCGCCAACGTTCACCGACTGTTGCAAGAGTTCCTGAGTCGCTGGCGTCTGCCGTGGTCGGAGCGAGTTACGGAACATTCAACTTGAGCCATTTTGAAAGGTTGTAACCATTCGTATTTCAGAGGCCCGCATCCATAACATGGAAGTGCTCAGCTGGTTCTGGGAAGGCGGAACTGGCTTCATTCGCGTCGCTAACGTAATGATTGCAGGTGCAAAGCTGGGCCCCTCGGAGATTCATATGTCCTATTGGAAACCGCGCTATTGGCACCTGCTTCACGGTGAAACTGAGTGGACGAGGACGAGCGACGTGAAGCGTATGCACCGCATATCATTGCTCGAGATTACGGATCGCACTTGCTTGATTGTCGGGTCTTCAGCTCTCGCAGACGGATGGATCGGAATTCGCTGTATTGCAATCATCAATTCAATCCTCCCCTGCGTGTATTCCTAGCGATGACAAACCGTATTCCGGATGATCATGCAATGGTGACGGAACCGGCGACGTCGCGTCTTTTAACGATTGCAAATTATTCGTCGCCGCGCCGTGATCGCCAACGTAATCCCGACAAGACACTGCATGCTGATGACTGATGAAATCCATACGGAAGCAAACTCCGAATGGCATGGTTGCAAAGCGTCGCGTCTGCCGTTCGTGTGTGCGTTTGGTTCGCTTGTTGGACTGCTGACGCTCGTTGCGTGCACATGGTGCTACGCTTGGTCTACCGCTCAAATACCCCTCCCGGGCGCGACGCTGTCCACCGGCGGACCATGGAACCACAACTCCGTCATGGCGACCTTCGTAAATTACATTTGTCTGGCTGGTACATTGTCCGTAGTTCTCGGGCTGATCTGCGCGATCTTCACTCGTACCACCATGCATCGTGTGTTTGCGATTACTTCGATCGTGGTCTCACTTGTTGCCGTCGGATACCATGTTGTTCTCATAGACTGACGTTTCGCTTGGTTCGAACAAATGCGAGATTACCATGCGACCGGTGACGAAGCGGCGGTGGTCGCCGTTTCTGTGTGCTTGCCAGCGAAATCCCGCCTCCGGCACACCGCTACCTTTCGTCAATGCAATCAAAAATTTCGGAGCCCAACGTTGACATGCATTCACGTGATCCTCATGGTGTTAACGCTAGCCGCGGGCAGCGGGCTTGATGCTGCCGAAACTAGGCAGCGAATGACTCTTACGCTAGATGACGCGAAAGCGACAATTCTAGTCGATGGAGAACTACCGCTGAGCTGCATGACGGCGGCGATGGACGCAGCGACTGACCTGGGTTACGACGGCATTACGGTTTCGCAGGTCGTGGCTGCCAAACAGGCTTTGTCGCCGACGGGCGTGTCGTTTATTGTCAACATCGAGACCGACACCGTCACATTTCGCTCGTTGCGGCCGGTGCCAAGCAAGGTTGTGATCTGTTTTCTCCAACGACTGGAGTCGGCATCAATCAGTAAAGTGCGTTTCACGGCGGTTGACGACGAAGCAGCGAACCAAGAGCGAAAGCAAACCGCTACACCCGAGTCAGAGAGTCGGGGCGATTTGAAAGCGGAGGATCAACAGCGCCCGCCGGGTGATCGGTAGCGTCACGTCACTGAACTGATCGCACTCTCTCGAGGTCTGAAGATTGCGTCTTCACCGATTCACTCCAAAGCCGATGCATCGCACAACAGAAATCGGGTTGGTCACTGTTGAAACTCACGGCAAGACACCCGAGGGACCTGTACTCCACCGCATCCACTATCGCGCGACGACGAGAAAAAGCGGCGTCCCCTCCGATGCAAGCGAGTCGCGGTAGAGAGGCGTTTCGAAATGGCAAATTAAAGGTGCCGACCTGCACATCGCCACCATTACCCGAAGTGAGTTACTGGACGCTAAATGAGCACTGCACTTGAAGCCGCGATAGAGGCAATTGCCGGTGCCCGTCCGCTGATGACACCTGATAAACCTACTGAAGCCTTGTCCCATCGACAGACGTCCACTACGACGGAGATTGTTTCATCCGACGGAAGCGAGCGTCGCCGAGATTTTTCAGACCTTGCTGGCCTGCTGACGCTCTAGCGAGTATCGGGATTCGCCGAGCCGGGGACTTGCGTCCTCGGCCCGGAGCCTCGTCGCGACCCGATCGCGGGCACAGTGAATGGTTCACTGTAGACTTGTTAGCCGACCCATGCGGCCAAGGCCATTATGGCTTGGCTTTTCGCTTGGCCTTCTTGCTTTTACCGGCGAACGAACGCTTGGCGTTATGAGGTGCACCGCCACTCTTGGCGTGCTTGGGTTGGAACCGTCCTCGTGCACCACCCTGGGAATATCCACCTCGTGAACCACCGTCACCACCCGTGTCACGGGAGACTTCCAGATTCAAACGCTTGCCGGAGACCCAGGTCTTGCGAAGCTTCTGATAGATGTCCGAGGGCATGCCTTCAGGAAGGTCAATCGTCGAAAACTCGTCGCGGATATTAATCGGACCGATGTATTGGCCCTCGATACCAGCCTCGTTAGCAACCGCCCCAACAATGTTGCCTGGTTTCACGCCATCTTGCCACCCGACATCAATGCGGTATCGGACCATGCCTTCGCGGGGTGGACCGAGTTGGCGGGGCGCTTTGCCGCCTCTATCGTGCGAGCCGCCTTGCCGGTCGCCTCGGCCGAAGTGATCACCCCGGTCGAAGTTCTCCTCGCGATGGGACGATCGCGCCGTCGCTGGCCGGTCCTTCATCAAAAACGGACGCCCTTGCTGGCAGAGTTCTGCCAAGGCGGCAGCGATCATATCGAGCGGCTTACCGGTTTCTTCGGCATAACTGGAGATCAATTCTTTGAAATGCGTCAAATCCTTCTCTGCAGAGATGTCGGTGATCTGCTGGCCAAATCGCTTGACCCGCATCGCATTGATATCTTTAGCCGTCGGGATGCCGATGATCTCAATCGGCTGTTTGGTGGCCCGCTCGATTTGCCGCAGCTTGCTCCGCTGGGCATTGGTGAGAAAGATGATTGCTTCTCCGTCGCGGCCTGCTCGTCCGGTACGGCCAACGCGGTGAATGTACGATTCGCTGTCGTGGGGGAGATCGAAGTTGAACACGTGACTGATGCGTGGAACATCGAGTCCGCGAGCCGCCACGTCCGTTGCGACGAGAATATCGAGCTTGCCGTTCTTCAACTGACTGATCGTCCGCTCGCGAACCTTTTGCGGCATGTCACCGTTGAGGGCGACGGCGGACAAGCCTTCCCGGCACAGGCCCTCGGCAACGCTGATCGTAGCGTCTTTTGTTTTGGTAAAGACGATCACACCATCGGTCTCTTCCACTTCGAGCAAGCGGACCAAGGCGTCGACCTTGTCTCGAGGCGAAACAAACAACGCTCGTTGGCGGATGGATTCCGCTGTCGCTGTTTTCTTCTTAATCGTGATTCTGGCGGGATCTCGCAGGTATTCATCCGCGATTTCACGAATTGGTCCTGGCAACGTGGCGGAAAACAATGCGACTTGGCGCGTCGCCGGCGTCTTTTCGAGGACGAACTGTACGTCTTCGAGGAAGCCCATGTTGAGCATCTCGTCAGCTTCGTCGAGTACCAAACAATCGAGCTTGCCCAAATTCAGCGTGCCGCGATTGACATGGTCGATCACGCGGCCTGGAGTCCCAACCACCACCTGCACACCACGGCGAAGTTGTTTGAGCTGCGGCTCGTAGTCTTGTCCCCCGTAGATCGCCGCAACCGCAAAACCAGGCACACTGGCGCCGTAGGTCGAGAACGACTTCGCAACCTGGATCGCCAGTTCACGCGTGGGTGCCAATACTAGTACTTGAGGATGAGCCTTCTTGACATCGATGGTCGTGAGAATTGGCAATGCAAAGGCAGCGGTTTTGCCCGTACCTGTCTGCGACTGAGCCAGCACGTCGCGGCCGTCGAGCATGTACGGAATGATTTCCGCTTGGATGGCCGTGGGCGTGTCATATCCGGACTTTTCAATCGCCTGCAACACTTCCCGACGTAGTGGGAAGGCGGCGAAGCCGAGATCGGCCTCAGCCTCGACAGCATCGTCCGCTGCTGGCTGCTGCTCAGCAACCGATTCGCTCTCGGCGACGGGTTTCTTCCCGGCGGCTGGTTTCTCGGCGGCTGGTGCTTGCTCGGCGGCTGGTGCCTGCTCGGCGGCTGGCGGCCGCTGAGGAACCCGCCGCCGTAAGGTCACTGGTTCTTGTTCAGGAGCTGGTTCTTGTGCGGCCGTTGCAACCTGCTTAGCAACCTCAGTTTGCTCCGCTGCGGCGGAGACTTGCATTGGCTGAGGTGGGATCGATTCCTGTTCGCACTCGGGCTGATTCGAGCTGACGGCCTCCTCTTGATACAATTCTTCCACGTCTGCGGAGGGAGTGGGGCAGATCATTTCGACTTCGGTCGTAGGCGCAGTTGCCAAGCATTCGACGCTAACATCTTGGGCGTAGCAGGCGAGGAGTGCGTCATGGGTAGCCGGTGTGGGATCAATTGAAATTTCATCGGCCAGCTCGGGACGATTGAGGAGGGTGGGGCCACCGGCTTGTTCGTTTTCAGACAACAATAGATTCTCAGAGTTGGGGGTTGGGCTCGACATAGAGGTGCCGCTTGCGCAATGGGACTCCCACAACCGAGTCACGAAACCGGTCGGTCAGGAGCGAGGATGGGTTGGAAGGATGGCGTGGCGAACGGACACTTCGGTACGTACCGAAGTGACGAAACACAGATCGCGACGCTGCTTTCACTTCCCGGAAGATGAACCAGCTTGATTCGCTGAACATTCCTACCCGTTGGACGACCCAAACGCTGTGATGAAACACCACCATGGCTGAATCGAAAAAAGACTTGTCGCGTAAAGGAGCCCGTGAATTGGCTCGACATGCTCCCCGACCTGGAACCGATCGCAACAAGCAATCAACTCGTGAATTCTGGGACATTGGCCGACCCGGTCGAAGTTCTGTGAACCTTCGACGGCTCTTACGTGCAGCAGAGTCTAACGTGAATGCGGCAATCGCAATAGGAGCAAACTCGGAAGATATGTCAAAGTCCGGCCCAAAGGCGGCCTGCGGCAGCATTGACTTCCCAGGATGCGTGGCGGACACCCCTTATCCACGAGTGATCCGGTCATCCGCCGACTTGGCGCGTCCGACGGTCCCTCACGGTGATCACCTCTGGAACTCCGTGTGATGCAGGGCTCGCTCTTTGCCGCCTATGACTGATGATTGCGCAGCGAATCGCGGGCGCGTTCCAATCGTGCGGTCACCTCGTCGAGTGTCTCACCGACGGCAGTGAGATGTCCCATCTTACGTCCCGGCCGGGCAGCATGTTTGCCGTAGAGATGCAACGAAACGCCGTGAACGTCCAAGGCGGCGGGCCAATTCGGCTGTTCACCTTGGCTCCCCCACCAGTCACCGAGCAGGTTCACCATGGCGGCGGCCGGTGTGATCTGCGCTGTATCGCCCAGCGGGAGACCACAAATGGCTCGCACATGTTGTTCGAATTGACTCGTTCGACAGGCCTCCATACTGACGTGTCCGGAGTTGTGAGGTCGTGGCGCGACTTCGTTAATGAGTATTCGCGGCTCACCGTTCCCCGCATTTTCGATGAACATCTCCACGCATAGCAGGCCGACGACATCCAAACACTCTGCAGCGGCAATGGCCAGATCACAGGCCTGCTGTTGCATATCCGGTGAGATTGCAGCCGGCAATGTGGTCACGTCCAGAACATGGTTGCGGTGCGTATTTTCGAACACGGGAAAGGTATCCATCACACCGTCGGCGCGACGGGCGACAATCACGGACACCTCGCGTTGCAAATCGATCATCGCTTCGGCAACCCAGTCGCCACCGCCCTGCCAATCAACCCGTTCAGCTTCGGCGGCGTCTGCTAAGCGATGTTGCCCCTTGCCGTCATAGCCACTTCGCTGTGTTTTGACGATTAACGGCCAGCCCAATGAATCCGCGGCAGCGCAGGTCTGCTGCGCATCACGCACCGGCGCAAACGGCGTCACTGGGAGACCGGCGTCGCGAAGCGTCGTCTTTTCTAGCAGCCTGTCCTGGGCAGTGGCGAGTACCGAGGCGTCCGGATAGGTCGGCGCGTGTTGCCCGCAAACCGCGATCGTCTCGGCGGGAATGTTTTCGAATTCGAGTGTGATCACGTCGCAACGACGGGCAAAATTTTCGATTGCCGAATGATCTTCCAGTGGCCCACACACCGTAAATGACGCCACATCCGCCGCGGGTTCGTCACTACTGCCACAAAATACACCGACGCGGTAACCAAGTTTGGCGGCGGCGATGGCAAACATGCGTCCAAGCTGGCCGCCGCCAACCATCCCAATTGTTGCGCCGGGTAAGATCGGACCAGAGGTAGAGTTCATGGGAACGGTTCAGAAATGGAGGTGTTTTGGGGTTCATCGAAAAGCATTGAGCGGGGGTGCTCAACATGTGTTCTGCATGAGGCGAGGGCATCGCTCCACGCTAGTCATTGCTCCACGCTAGTCATCGCTCCGTGCTAGTCAACGCTCCACTCTCGTCCAAAAGGTGGACGGACGCAGCGGGGCCGGAGCAAGTCTCGTGGAGAGTCGCTTCAGACGTCATCGAGATCGGCAGCAGCGATCACATCATCGTGTTGTTGCTGCACGAACGCCGCAATGCGGTCGGCCAGGGCGGAGTCGGACATCGCCAGCATTCGGGCGGCGAGAATCCCTGCATTCTTGGCACCCGCGATTCCGATGGCCATGGTCGCCACTGGGATCCCACCGGGCATTTGAACAATTGACAACAAGGAATCAAGTCCCTGTAAGGCGCGACTTTGGATCGGGACCCCAATCACGGGCAAGATCGTTTCGGATGCGACCATCCCCGGTAAATGGGCAGCGCCTCCCGCGCCGGCAATGATGATCCGGAGCCCGCGCTGCCGAGCGGTCTTCGCGTACTCGAACATCCGACTGGGTGTTCGATGTGCCGAAACGACCGACTTCTCAAATGGAATCCCGAACTGCGAAAGCATCTCGCAAGCAGCCGACATCGTATCCCAGTCGTTGCGGCTGCCCATGATCACGCCGACCAACGGGTCAACCGAACTTTCCTTCGAGGGCGAATCATCAGCTTTCGAATTCACGTGGGGGTGCCTCCAGGAGCGGGGAAATTGTAAGCTTGGCGAGCAAACACGAAGCGGCGCCCGTTATAGCCGAGATCGCCGACTCTCGAAATCAGTCCGAACGTCATCTCATCCCCCAGGCATCGTGGTGGAAACCTTCAACACGCCCCGCATTGAGCCGGAAAGCCTTCGATGGAGCGCTCGCGCCCCCTTGGCATTTCCAGGCTTGATTCAACTCGGGGACCCTACTCGACTATCGAAGGTGAGAGATTGAGCGATCGTGATGCATTCTCGCACAATAGCTACAGCGATGCCGGCCGCGTTCGGCTGATGCACCACGACGCGCGGTGGCGGCAAGAGTTTGAACAAACTCGCAGTGGCCTGTTGCAGGGCTGCCAAGGCCGAGTCGTCGCGGTCGAACACATTGGCTCGACCGCTATTGGTGGGGTCATCGCCCAGCCGATCATTGATGCTGTGGCGGTGATCGCCGATCCGGTCGATTTTCGTGATGCCGTGCTGCTCACCGAAGGACTCAATTACCGCACGGCGGCACCCCCGGAGTGGGCGGAGGACGGCCGTCGCCAACAACTCGTGCTCAACAAACCTCGCTACAGCGAAACCACTCATCGGGTATACTTTGTCACGCAAGGTTCGCCGCTATTGCAGCGGGCCATCCAGTTTCGCGACCATCTTCGTGGCAATCCCGCCATGGCAATTGAATTTGAAGCCGCGAAGGTTGATGTCTGGCGCCAGGTCGAAGGCGATGCGAGCGGCTACGAAGCGGGCATGGTGGAGGTCTTCGAGCACTTCCAGCCGGCCTAGTCCCACGTCGGGGCCTTTCACAGCAATGTGGCACTTCACCGCAGACACGTGAATTCTGACGTCTAGGCTTCCAAGTGGCCGTTCATCTGACGCCGAGTCGTCAAAATCAGCGAGGCTGAATCTCTCCTCCCTCGCGCTGGCCGGAGCCATTTTTATCCGCAGGATTCTGTTTGATAAACGGCTGTTGATCGCGGTATCGGCTCAATAGAGACTTTGCCACTGCCTTGACGTCCTCGGGAGCGAGCTCGACCACTTTCTCTTGCCATTGAATAGCCTCTTGAAATCGCCCTGCTGCGGCGTAGGCCGCCGCGAGTGCCGACAGGTCACTGATATTTTTATAGGCATTGATGTCACACGCCCGCTTGGCCGCCGTGACCGCTGCTTCGGGATCTCGCAGCGACGGATCGTCGGACGTTGAGAGCAGCCACGCGCGGTTCTGGTGGGCTAGCGCGTAGTTGGGGGCCAATTCGATGGCGCGATCAAAATCGTGCAGTGCCTCCGCACCCTTGCCCAGTTGATAAAGGTTGTAGCCGCGGTTGTTCCACGCGACAGAGTCTTGATCGTTCAGTTTGATGGCGATTGAGAAGTCGGCGGCCGCAGCGGCGTATTGGCCTTGTTGAAAACGAATGTATCCACGGTCCATCACCGCTTGGGCGTCCTCCGCGTTTGCAGCAATGATGGCATCCAGGTCTGAGATAGCTTGCTCGAGTTTCCCAGCGGCTTTGGAGGCAATCGCCCGTTGTCGCAGCAGCGCTGCGTTGTCTGGACGGGTCTTCAGAGCTGCGGTGTAGTCTGCGATGGCTTTGTCAAACTCACCCTGCTGCATGTTGATTTCGGCGCGGTTGACTAACGGTGTCACGTCGGCCGGGTCGATAGCCAAGGCGCGGTCGTAGTCAGCGAGTGCACCCTGGTGGTCGCCTTGGGCGGCGAGAAAAAGCCCGCGACTGCTGTAGGCTTGTGCAGCCTGGAATCCCTTGTCGATGGCGCTGTTGAAATCCGCGAGCGCCCGGTCATGTTCCCCCCTCGCCCACCAGGCCGAAGCGCGAAGCGTATCGTAGCGTCCCTGCTGCGGAAATTTCTCGATCAGCTCGGTGTAGATGTCGGTGGAGTCTGCCAGCTCGGCGACGTTCGCTTTGCCGACTGCGCCACGGATGCCGTGTTGCGTAACGATCACGTAATCATCACCCCGATCTTCGATCACCGTAAGCAGGTCTCCTCTGGCGATCAACTCGACGGCTTTCGCTTCTCCCTGAAGCTTCATTTCCACTTTCGCAACAACGGGCTGACCAGGACTTGCAGCATGTCCTCGCGGGGCGGCAAACAGAACCGCCACAAGCACGCACCCCGTACCAATCCGAGCGAGACGAGCAGCCGATTTGCTAGCCCAAGCGGGCCCCGCAGTAGCGATTAGTCGCACCATCACCTTCACTCTCTCTTACAATCGAGGTCGACGCAGGCGTTCTCGAATTTCATTTCCAGCAAAACGCCTATCCATGCGGTATGGTAACATGGACGCTGTTTCTGTTGACTCTGAGAAGGCCCGCTTATTCCGTGAATTCTGATACACGCGACTCCGACAATCCAGCTGTTCGGGGCGATCTGTCGTCGACCACAGCACTGGTGATCGCATCGAAGCAAGGCAGCAATGAAGCCCTGGGCTCCCTCCTGCTGCGTTATCGTGGTTTTTTGCTGATGTTGGCGCATCGCTATCTGTCCGACCAGCTGCGCCGCCGGATCGATCCTGCCGATGTTGTTCAGGTGACGTTTCTGGAAGCCAAGCGTGATCTCAGTTCGTTTCGAGGCGAGTCGCCGGCAGAATT
This sequence comes from Allorhodopirellula heiligendammensis, assembly GCF_007860105.1. NCBI lineage: Bacteria > Pseudomonadati > Planctomycetota > Planctomycetia > Pirellulales > Pirellulaceae > Allorhodopirellula > Allorhodopirellula heiligendammensis. Next base: position 2,728,255 of record NZ_SJPU01000001.1, on the reverse strand, counting down.
CGCCGGCTGGTTGCGTGGCATGCTCAAGAACAATGTCGCTTCGGCACTGTCGCATCATGTGATGACTCAGAAGCGGAGCACGAAAAAGGAGGTCCACGCGCAGGCCGACAACGCCGGCACCGGGTCGCGGGAAAACTGGATTGCCCAGTTGCCCGGCGGCAAGACGAGCCCCAGCGGGGTCGCCGTCCGCGAGGAAGCAGTGCTCGCGATGATGGAGGCTCTTCATCAACTCCCAGAGACCCAGGCCGAAGCAATTCGGTTGCGATACATGGAAGGCCTGCCGCTGAAGGAAATTGTCGAGCGGATGGGCAAAAGCGATACCGCGGTGGCAGGACTACTCAAACGTGGACTGCAAAAGCTGCGGACCCTGCTCAATACCGATAGCAGCCCCTGGTGGTCAGCATGAGCGAGTTGGATCCCAACGAGGAACCTCGTTTCACAACCGATATCGAGACGCAGATCGATCAAGCCTTTGCGGCATACCTGCAAGCCTGTGACCGGGGCGAAGTGGAATCCCGCGAAGATTTCCTGAAACAGTTCCCCAGCCTATCGGGACAGCTGCGGGAACTGATGGATGCCGCCGATCTGATCGGCAGCTTCACCCACACCAGCGGTCCACCACAGAAATTGCCGACGGAGTCCGTCGCCGATCAATTTTTGCATGGCGATTCGTTTCCCGGCAACGATGACGCTGAGACCATCGGTATCGCTGCGCTCGGACCTCATGAAACCGACGGCGATCTCTCGGGGCTCGATCCCCACGCGACGCTGCCCGTGGCCAATCGTCCACGAGGTGACTCCGGACCTTCGTTGCCATTTGAGATGGAAGACTACACGCTCCTCAAAGTCCTGGGGATGGGAGGAATGGGTGTCGTCTATCTGGCCAAACAGCGTGATCTTGATCGCCTCGTTGCTGTGAAAATGATTCGCAGCGGGATTCTGGCGGGTTCGGACGAGGTCAAGCGTTTTTATACAGAGGCGAAAGCCGCCGCGCGATTGCGGCACCCAAATATCGTCGCCGTCCATCAATTCGGTCGACTGGCGGGGCACCACTTCTTTTCAATGCAGTACATCCCCGGCACGGATTTGCAACGCGTGCTGTCCAACGGCCCCCTGCCGCCACGTCGGGCGGCCGCGATCGTTCGCGATGTTGCTAGAGCTATCCAGCATGCCCACAGTCGCGGCGTCTTGCATCGCGATCTCAAGCCTGGCAACGTGATGATCGACGAGCACGATCAGATTCATGTGACCGATTTTGGTTTGGCAAAACATATTGACGCCGACAGCAGTTTGACTGGCCAGGGCACCGCCATCGGCACTCCCCACTACATGGCTCCTGAGCAGGCGGTCGGAAACAGTGACGAAGCGACCTCGCAGAGTGACATCTATTCACTCGGCGGCATCCTGTTCGCAGCTATCGCGGGACATCCGCCGCTCGTCGGCGATACCGTAATGCAAACGTTGATGCGAGTGGCCCATCACCCGGCCCCTGCCCTGCGCAGTGTGTGCGCCCATGCCGATCTCGAGATTGAAGCGATCGTGGGCAAATGTTTAGAAAAGCAACCCCACCTTCGCTACGCGACCGCCGGTCAGCTCGCCGATGATCTTGATTGCTACCTCGCGGGCAGATCCATTTCAGCCCGCTCCAAAGGCAGGTTAGGCAAGACCATCGAGTGGACTCGGCAGGTCCCCGTCGTCGCAGCCTTGATGGGCCAGCCCTCGACGGATGCCCCCATCGGCCAGCGGCGGTTTCAGACCATGATGGTCATCCTCGCCGCCCTGATACCACTGGTGATCCTGTCATGGTCCTGGTGGCATCATCACCGCATCGCGGCGATGCCGAGCGAAGTCAAATTGGCTGGTGGGTTGGTCGGTGGGTTGTACACCGACACCGCCGCCCACCTTGCCGAGATGATGCAACAGGAGACCGGCATTCCATGCCGGGTCGTTCCGACGAACGGCACCTGGGACAATCGTGAGCAACTCGTGACCGGGCAGGTGCATCTTGCACCGATGCAGGCTTCGGCGGTCGGTGGAGACGAACTCGCGGTGGTGGCACCGCTGTTTTATGAGGCCGTCCATGTTCTGGTCCGCCGCGATGGTCCGGTTCGCTCCATTGCCGACCTGCCGGGACACGCAATTGCCGTCGGTCCTGCCGGCAGCGGATCGCGACGCGCTGCCGATCTGGTGCTGGACTCACTGGATCTAGATGCGGATACCTGCCCGCGGATTGACGTGGAGTGGCCTCAACTGAAAAGCATGCTGGTCCCGACTTCGCCCGGTGAAGACCGGGTGTCCGTCGCGATCATCTGCATTGGTCCCGGCAGTGAACTGGTCCGTGGGATTTTGGCAGACGGGAGTTGGGAGCTGATATCACTGACCGGTAGTGTGGCGATTTCGCTACAACATCCCACGCTCCTGCCAATGATCCTGCAGCGTTCGACGTATCGCAACACCTACACCGCCAAGGCATCACTGCGCGAGGCCGACATCGACAGTCCAACGACAGGAGATGAAGACGCGACCATCGAAACGCTAGGTACCACCGCCTTTCTTGTGTGTCGCCAAGACGCCTCTGACGCGCTCGTGCAGGCTGCTCTCGAGGCGCTCTACCGTTCACCCACCCTCGTTGGCCTCATCCCCGCAGATCACGCCGCTGAATGGCAGGGACTCGCCTTTCACCGCGCAGCCCGCGCCTATTTTCACCTATTGGCAAAGTGACCTTCGCCTGGGGCGGAACCACGACGTGTGAAGTTAGCGAGACTCAGCGGACATGAGTTCGTCGAAACGACGGTCAAACTCCGCAAAGAGTGCCAAGGTGTCAGGCCGATCGAGAAACACCTGAATCTCCTGAGCCCCCTGCTCCACTTCCGGTGGCGATTCGAGCTCCTCGCTTTCGACACTTCGACGTCCGGCGAGCTTCTTCGCGAGCCCGGTTGCTGCCGTCTTCCAGCCTCGAACACTTGAGAGTGCGTCAGCCATGCCAGCGCGGACAACGCGGAAATCCATTCGCGCGAATGCACCCTCGAAGGCGCGCCGCATCTGAGCGGATTGAAGCGGGTCGCCACTGAGTCTTCCCGCGCTGAGGTAGCGATCGAGCGTCCGCCCCAGCAACACAAGCCGTAGCACTTCAATTGGCACGCTGTGGATGGACGTCAACACGCTGGCAATTTTCCGAATGGGAAACAACAGCAGCTTGATAGGAGCTTTCAGGGCCATACCGAGGCAACCTTGGAGACACCCTTCGCCGTCGGAATAGTACGGCTTGAGTCGATCAATCGGAATTGCTGGCTGATGGGACGAAAGCGTTCGTGACACCACAAAACGGCGACACTGGCTGCGGACAGCGTCATCAACAAACGGTATCGGAATGAATCGCGCCGACGCGGAAACAATGCCAGCGACGATCCATTGGTGAACCAGCCAGTTGGAGGCCGCAGTCTTGTCGTCTCCGCTGGTGTTCATATTGCTGAGAAACGCTTAATCGATTGGGGTGAAAGATGCCCACTCAACGTGGCAGCGAGCAGGTCTTGCTCGCCCTATGTTTACCATAGCGGGAACCCGGTCAGTTCCGAGTGCCCAGCTTGACTACTCGTCTTTTGGCAAGTCGATGTCGATACTGGGCATCTCGACTTCTTTTTCCTTCATCTCCACGTCGACATCGGGAACCTCGACCGTCGATTCCTCCATCGACACATCGACATCGGGTGCATCGACGTCATAGGCCGGGACTTGCCCAGGGTCGACATCAACGGTTGGCAGTTCACCTTCGCGCGTCTGCTCGACATCACAGCCGACCAAGGCGAAGGTCAACATGGCGGCGAGCGAGCTAAAAAGAAACGACTTTCTCATGGTATCTTCTCCAATGGGCCAGAGCGTGGCGGAAATCGGCTCTGGCAGGTAATCGTGCTGGGACCGCCACTGAACTTGTCTACAAGAGGTAGAGCAACTGGTGTGCCAAGCCCATCGCAGCTGGTCTGCAAGGCTGCCACGGCAGCAATTGTGTGACCACGACGCGGGAAAACTGCATGGAAATCCACCGGGGCGATCGACCGGCTTGCATTTTCGTGCATTAGTGGTGAAACCGCTAATCGTTTGGAATGGATTCCACAGCGGGCGATGCGTCAGCCGAACCTACGGAAACTGTCGCCAGCTTCTCTCGTGGATAGTAGATCACGCTGCCGTGTTCCTCACCCACCAACAAATCCAGTTGACCACGTCCCAGATCCACCGCTAAAGGCGAGCAGCTGTGCGTCCCCATCTCGAGCTTGTCGCCGTTGAAGGTCATGACGCGCGGGTATTCGAAAACCGGTTCACTATTGGTGCCTGCATTGCGAAGAAACAAGACGCTTGCCTGTCGCCGCTCTCCCTCAAAGGTGTCGTCGGGGATTCCGCCGGGGCCAGGCAGTGAAGCTGCCCGGCCCGTGCCAGCGAGCAGGTCGATAACGCTATCACCGTCCCAGTCGACTGCTTGCAACTTGGTTCGACCAAACTGCCCAGCGAATCGTTTTCCATGTGCTTGAATAGGTTCGCCCGTCGTCAACCGAAGGACCTCGCCCGGAGTGACGTTGTAATCATCTACCTGCCAGTACCGACGCAACTGATTCTGTTCGTCATTGACGATGATGCATTGAGGACCGTCAGCAACACCCCAATTGGTGATGGCAGGTTGAGTACGCCAAACCAAATGCAGTTCCATCGTATCACTCTTTAAAACCACCGGCGGCGCAAATGCGGGAGGATTGGAACCCGGCTCATGAAGCATTACAGAAATATCCGCTTGGATACTGTTGTAGACAATATCCAGTAATCCGTCGTGATTCCAATCGACCAGTGTCGGGCAGGTGTACCCCCAGCGTGACTCCGAAGGGCCTTGGATTCCGGTGTAACCAGCATCGACTTTAACCACTTTCCCGCCTGCATTGATTCGCTGCGGTGCAGCAAACTCAGCTTGCTCTGCCGTTCCAATGTTGCGAATGAAAAAGAAGTGTCCGGCGTCGTTTCCACTCAGCAGATCCGTCAGCCTGTCACCGTCCAAGTCGCCCGAGGTCAGGACGGGCAGCGCTCCGATCATCAGGGCTGGGTCCTTGATCAGCACCGGCACCGGTGGATCATAAATCGGTCCGCCGCGCGAGCTAAACCGACCTGAAAAGTTATAGAACCAAACCGCGCTGGTGTCCGCCACCAGGAGATCCGAGTCCCCGGTGGTCGGATCGGGAATCGCTGCCGGACTCGGGTAGATGCCGGGATGCCGCATGCCGTTGCTATCAGCACCACACATCAACACCGCTGGTTCCAACTCCAATCCGTTCTGAGTTGAGTTACGAAAGTAGTAGAACATTCCTTGCGAAGCCGCTCCCATCACGCCCCGCTGTTCATGCGCAGGAAACTCCACCTGAGATAGACCCGTGCAGCGAATCAGAAAGTCTCGCTGAGAAGGGAAGATCGGGAAACTTACCTCCGCAGCGGGCGTGTCCATCCCCAGTTTCAATGCTCCTAGCACCGCGTACGATAGCTTGCCACGCCAAATTCCCGATCCGTTAAATGGCCGATATTCTGCCGAATGAGAATGGGCACCAGGCACTCCATGGGCTTTACCATCCCCTTTCGTAAACAGCACCGCGATGCGATTATTCGTGAGTGACGTCGCAGTGAGAGTCTTTAGCCCGCCGGGTACCTCGACCGAACGTGGGTCGGAGAATTCGAACCGGAGGTTGGACCGATCGAACTGAGCCATCCGAACTTTGTTATCGCGGTACACCACTGCTGAGAGTTTTTCATCCCCAGTAATGAGAGCCAGCGATCCTGGGGGAGCTTGAAACTCGCGAGGTTGGCCGTAGACCGGCACACCGCCGGCGGTAAAGTGCTCGAAAGGCAAGAACGTGCGATTGCTAACCAGGAGATCATACGGGCCATTGCCGAGGATGTCGGCGGTGCCGAGCAACGGAACCTGGGAGTGACGTGTCACGCCCAGCGGCCCCACGTCGACGGCCAGACGCAATTTTTCGCCCGCCGCCCAGGGCTGCGTTTGTGCATCGGCGACTGGCGACCGCGAAACGAGCGCGACCAAAAATGCGCAGGCGGCTAGGAAGGGAACTCGCTTGTCTTGCTTTCTCAATGGACTGTGTATCCTGACGAATAACTGTTGGCAGTAATCAATTGTTAGCAGTAACCGTATTCAAGGGCGGGCGACGTCCCGCAATCACGCACTCACTCGCCCGTAGAAATGAGCGAGCAGCTCGGGCAACATGTCTATAGACTAGGGTTGCATGGGGGCCTGTGCAACTAGGCCCCCTGCTGTGCACCCCGCGGAACTATCCGCAGGCGACGATGCTGCGACCGATCGCAGCGAAGACGCTACCCGCGTCATGCCATTCCGGGCGTAGGATGAAGCACCGATCGAACTTCATGCGATCCGACAACAGACTTTCAACAGCTTGATCCACCGAGACATAGTGCTGCGTCTGATCCCACCCCGCAATGGATGCCCCCTTGCTGCTCGTCCCCTTGCGGCTCGGCCCCTCGCTGCTCGCACTGAGTAAGGGCAGCGTGGTTCTGGATTGGGGAGGGACGACGATCGCCAGTCGTCCTCCGTCGCCAACGGTCCGAGCAAGACGATGCCACTCCGGTGCACCGTGATCAGGCAGTTCAATCGCGACCCCCAGGCGTCGACCGAATCGCCCGTCGAGGGTTTTGACAATGTCACACAGGTTCTCCATCGAATGGAAGGTCGTCACTGAAATCGTGGGTGACTTGACCTCATCCTGCCGCGGTGCTCCCATCATGGAAAAGCTATTCGCTAACGTTGGTGCGAGTTCGCGTGGAAAAGTTGAATGAATCGCAGCGATGGTTTGCATGGACATGGTATGGTTCTTCCGACTGGTGGAAATGGAGCAGGTTGCCGACAAGAGGAGCTTGTTTCGACCATGCCTCCATTCTTGCCATCCACCCGAAACCCACCGTGAAAGCAGTTTAAAGTTTACTTTATGTTCCGAGGTATCGGTGAATGAGCGTGCGCATCCTCGCGGTGGAAGATGATCCTGGCATCGCCAATTTTCTCGTGCGCGGATTGACGGAGGAGGGGTATGTCGTTGAGCACGCCGCTGATGGACGCCAAGCCTGGTTGCGGTTGCAGTCTGAAGTCTGGGACCTTGTGATCTTGGACTGGTGGCTTCCGGGAGAAGACGGCATTCAATTGTTACAGCGGTTTCGACAGAAGAATCGCAGCACGCCGGTGCTTTTCTTGACTGCTCGTGACGGCGTCACCGAACGCGTTCAAGGGTTGGATGCGGGCGCTGACGACTATCTGACCAAGCCCTTCGCATTTGAGGAACTATTGGCTCGTATCCGGGTATTGCTCCGGCGGCCGAGCCAAACGGACTCGATCTATCTCGACTACCGCGACATTCGCATCGACTTGGCTCAACAGCGTGCGACTCGCGGAGGTGAAATGTTAGATCTAACCGCCAAGGAGTTCTCACTGTTGGCCATGTTCATGCGCAATCCACAGCGAGTGCTGTCGCGCACACGAATTTATGAGACCGTGTGGGACGAAAACTTTGACGGCCTCTCGAACACACTCGAAGTGCATATCAAAGACCTGCGGCGCAAGCTCGAACAGTTTGGTCCGCGAGTGATCCTGACCCGGCGAGGCCAGGGCTACATTTTGGACGCTGCCCACGTGACCGACTCATGACGCTTACGACGCGCGTTTCCGCATTCTTTCTCGCCGCCCTCGCCGGAGCTTTGATCATTTATTCACTGGTGTTCTATTCGGTCACCAGTCGGCAGATCCATTTTCAGTTTGACCGCGAGCTGAGTGGGGCACTCCACTCTCTCGTCGCGGCGGCGGAGGTCGAAGAAACGGAGGTCAAGTGGCAACCGCTGGAGCACTCGATTGCGTTCGGCTCTTTGGACGAGTTTGGGGAGGCGCAGTGGATTGTCGTTGGCGACCAACAGCTGGTCGTCGAGGCATCGCCGACCGCCACTCCCACATTTCGATCCCGTGCTATGGAACTTGCTGCACTGACGGTTTCCAGTGGAACGATTCGCAATAGCGTCCTGGCGTCGGAGCCCACCATGCTGATGTACCAACGACTGCGTGCCCCGCGACCCGCTTCCCTTAACAGAGAACTCGATGAGTTTGACGAAGTCTTGGTCGTCGTTGGTCGTGCGACCGTGAAGCGAGATGCGATGCTGGGACGGTTAACGTTGCTCGTGATTCTATTGCCGCTGGCGGCGTGGTTGATCGCAGCACTGCTGGGCCGATGGCTTGTACGCCAAGCTCTGCGGCCAGTGTCTGCCATGTCACATCAGGCTCGATCGATCGCCGGATCGGACTTTCAGGCTAGACTCAAAATAGATGACTCAGGGGATGAGCTCGCCGAACTCAGCTCGACATTCAATCGGTTACTCGATCGGCAGCAGGCTGCGTTCGATCAACAACGTCGTTTCGCAGGTGATGCCGCCCATGAACTACGCTCGCCGCTGACGGTACTGATGGGTGAAATCGACGTGACGCTGAGAAAACCGCGTACTCAGGCTGAGTACCAACAGACGTTGAGCGTGCTTCGCACGCACTGCCGGAGCCTCCAGGAAATCGTCGAGTCGCTGTTGTTCCTTGCCCGCAATGAAGCAGACGCGACTCTTCCCCAATTGCAACCAATCGACATTCACACGTGGTTGGACGAGCAGCAGCACTCGTGGAAACATTTCCCCCGAGTAAACGATCTCAACCTTGAAAACCATGTCGCAGCGGGAACGGAGGCGTTAGCCACACCGTCATTACTCACCCAGATTATCAGCAATCTCGTTGCCAATGCGCTGAAGTACAGTGAGCCGGGCACCCCCGTCACCATCTCGTCGGAAACTCACGGTGGCGGCGTGTTCATTCATGTCATTGATCGTGGTTGCGGCATCGAAGCAGACGATCGTCCGCACATATTCAACCCATTTTTTCGATCGCGTGAGGCGAGGAACCTGGGGATTGCGGGCAACGGGCTCGGGCTGGCGATCGCCCATCGGATCGCACGAACACTCGGTGGCGAACTATCGTGTGAGAGCACGCCGGGGCAGGGAAGCCGTTTCAGCCTGCGACTACCCCAACACACCGATTCCAGCGATTTCGATTCTCGCGAGGGTCGATGATCCGGAAACTCCATGGGTCAATACGATCCGCACCATCAACCTGTCCGTTGGCAGGCCTGGTCCCCACTGCAACAAAGTCGACAGGCCTGCTAAACTATTCTCGAAATGCAGCTTTAATCGAGCAGCATTTTGCCAGGGGCTGTAGCTCAGTTGGTTAGAGCTGGGAACTCATAATTCCTAGGTCGCGGGTTCAAGTCCTGCCAGCCCTACTTTCTATTTTATCTTGGACATTGCTTGCGTCCTCTGTGGTGCCACGGCGTTGGGGGACACACGGCCGACCGAGGGTGTTGTGCGGACGTTGTCAGTGTCGCCAAGGCGTGGAATCAATCGTCGCCCTGAAAGAAGGCTTGCAGGACTTTGAAGTCGACGGGTTTGACCATGTGCTCATCAAATCCTGCTGAGAGTGCCTTCTGCCGATCACTGGCTTGGCCGTAGCCAGTCATCGCAACCAATTTCATATCGCGATGGCGATGGTCTTTGCGCAGCTGCTTGGCGAGTTCATATCCAGTCATGCCTGGCATCGATATATCTGAGAAAACCACGTCCGCTGGAAAGGTTTGGAGCACTTCGAGAGCGGCAGTTCCGCTGTCAACAATGCGGACGTCGTGCCCCAATTTGGTGAGCAGTCGCGAGAGAATGACCGACAGAGCTCGCATGTCGTCTACAACGAGAACCTTCATGGGGCGGACGTTATGAGGCGCCTTCGCAGGCACAGCTTCCTGCACTTCGGGAGCGATCGCTGCGGGTAGGCGAATCGTGAATTCGCTACCTTTGCCGATTCCGTCACTGGCGGCTGCGACGGTTCCTCCATGCAACTCGACGAGCGTGCGAACAAGGGTCAACCCGATCCCCAATCCGGCAACGCCACGTTCAACAGAATCTTCGATCTGCGCGAACATCTCGAAGATATCGTCAATCCGTTCAGGTGAAATCCCGCTGCCATTGTCAGTGACGGTGATGACGACAAACTCGTCGACACGCTCAGCGGAAACGTCAATCTTACAGTCGACATCACTATACTTCGATGCGTTATTGATGAGATTACAGATCACCTGTGTGATGCGGGCGGGATCGACATCAACGCACAATCCACTTGGAGCAACTCGCACGGAGAGCTGCTGGCTATTCGCTTCAACATGCGACTGGGCGTTGTCGACCGCGGCGTCAATGACCGTACTGATCTCGACAACTTGTTTCTTAAGATCGATCTTTCCGCGTCCAATGCGTGACACGTCCATCAAATCGTCGAGCAAACGAACGATTTGCTCGACCTGAACCTCCATGGTCGCGCGTAAATCGTGAATTTCAGGGCTGACGTCCATTAGCGACATCAACTGGACGGCACTCTTGATCGGCGAAAGCGGATTACGGAGTTCGTGCGCTAGCGTGGCGAGGAATTCATTCTTGCGACGCGATTCTTCGGAGAGTTCTGCGGCCAAACGACTCAGCTCATCGCTGTTCTGTTTCTGTTCGGTCATGTCTCGCATGACCTTGCTAAATCCGACAACTTTACCGGAGGCGTTGCGAATGGAGCTGGTAATTCCGGATGCCCAAAACTGAGTATCATCCTTGCGTTTCATCCAGCGATCGTCACTCGCGGCACCATTCTTAGTAGCCCTTTCAAATTCGGCGTCGACAACGCCAGAAGCGTGGGCCTCCGGCGTGAATATGAGTGGGCGGACGTCGCGGTCTAAGAACTCAAGCTCATCGAAGCCGAGAACTTGCTTGACGCCATCGTTCCAGGTCGTAGCGCGGCACTCGGTGTCCATCATGAAGATGGCGTAGTCGGAGATTTGTTCGAGGAACAAGCGGATCTGTTCATCGAGTTTACGGTTCTTTTCCTTCAGCCTTCGCTGTCGGTAAACCGCCCATAAAACGCCACCCACCAGTGCTAGCGCAGACAGGGTGAGTAGGAGACCAGTCAGCCACGCGGTTTGGTAGGTGTGTTTCGTTTCGGCCAATTGCATGGCATATCGCACTCGCGCGTTGCCCCGCATCAACTCCGCCTCATCACGAATCTGTGCCATCAGGTCTTTGCCGAAATTCGTTCGGGCAACCACGTCCGCGTCTGCTTGACTGCCCTCTTGTCGCAGCTTGATCGTGAAGCTGAGCTCTTCACGTTTGATGCGAATGGACTGTTTGAGAGAATCCAGAACTTCATCCTGGGACGGATTGTTCGCCGTTCGCTGGGTGAGTTCAGAGAGCAAGTCATCCAAACTTGCCTCGGCCGCCATGTACCGATCGAGATAACTGTCATCCCCAGTGACGAGGAACCCACGCTGATAACCTTCTGCTTCACGAAGGGCAATCGACAGCGAATCGAGCGTCTCCAGAACAGCATACGAGCCACCCACTTTGTCCACGTCCTGCCACATCCTTGTGAGGCTGTGCAGCGTGACAAAGCCGCTGATGACCAGTAGCGTGATAACGCCTGCAGCACAGATCGGCTCGAAGAGTCGGTTCAGCTTACGAATCGTGGATCGGGGCAACTGAAAAACATCCTGGCTGGGCGGTAGTAAGCGGATTGGCGAATCGGTGGCGCTTCCATTCTAGCGGAAGATTGCCAGCGGACGAGTCAGGATAGGCACGCAACTTGCACATTAAGGCTCTAACTGACAGAATTTGACGATCCATGGCTCATTTCAGACGTCATGTGCAGCCCCTACAACGGAGACCGACTGAAGATGAGCCATGACGCACTGGCAGCAGAACCCGATCGCGAAAAGTGCGAAGACTTTCACATTGTTGGGGTCGGAGCCTCCGCGGGTGGTCTGGAGGCTCTCGAAGCGTTTTTTCATGCCATGCCCGCGGACTCTGGAATGGCGTTCGTCGTCATTCAACATCTGTCACCCGACTTTAAAAGTCACATGGAGGAGTTACTGGCTCGCCACACCAGTATACCCATCCACCGCGTCGAGAACTGTGTTGAGGTCCAGCCAAACTCGATCTACCTGATCCCACCAAGGAAAGAGATGGTGATCAGCGATGGAAAGCTGCTGTTGACCGAACGCAGCAATGATCGATCCCTGATCCATCCCATCGATCAGTTTTTAACGTCGCTGGCCGCTGATGTCGGTGATCGCGGCCTGGCGGTGATCCTCTCAGGCACCGGTAGCGATGGTTCACGCGGGATTGTCGACGTCAGTACCGTCGGTGGTTTCGTGCTGGTTCAGGATGAAACATCGGCGAAATTCAGCGGGATGCCGACGAGTGCCAACGCGACCGGTCGCGTCGATTTAGTGCTGCCTCCTGCGGCAATTGCCGAAACACTCGTGTCTTACTCCCAGCGTGCTGTGTCCAAGGAGACACTTGTGCACGAGGCGCTGGAGATGAACAACATGGAGGGCGTTGATCAGATCGCATTGCTACTGAACCGTCGCTACGGCATCGATTTTTCTCAATACAAGTCGAGCACGGTGGGACGCCGGATCCGTCGCCGCATTTCTCTATTAGGGCTCGATTCCATTGACGACTACGTCACTCGCCTAGCTACCGATGCGACGGAGCTCAGCGAGATGTATGAGGACTTGTTGATTGGCGTGACGAAGTTCTTTCGTGACCCGGAAGCGTTTGAAAGATTACGGCGTGAATGCATCTCGCGGCTCGTTCGTGAAAGTACCGGCGAGCCGATTCGAATTTGGGTGGCCGCGTGCGCATCTGGTGAGGAAGCTTATTCGATCGCAATTCTGGTAGACGAAGAATTACGCAAAGAAAACCGAGCGATTGAGGTGAAGATATTCGCCACCGACGCACATCAAGGATCCCTCGAAATTGCAGCCAAGGGGATATACTCCGGAGAAGCACTTAGTGAGTTAAATGAAGAGCGACTCGCCCGTTATTTCACGCGTGCCAGTGATGGTTACCACGTCAATCGAACCCTACGGAACTATGTCGTCTTCGCGTCTCATAACTTGATCAACGACGCACCCTTCACGCAGATGGACCTGGTGACGTGCCGCAATATGCTGATCTATCTGCAGCCGGCGGCCCAGCGGCAATCGCTATTGATGTTCCATTTTGCACTCAAACTCAACGGCACTTTGTTTCTCGGACCTAGCGAATCCACGGGCGAACTTTCCGCCGAGTTCAAAACCATTGACACGAAGTGGCGTCTGTACAGCAAACGCAGGGACGTACGCCTGTCGATGGGAATGCGGGCTCCGAGTGGCAGGCGAGCTGAGAGACTTCCGCACGTTACCTTGCCCGCCATGCCGCCTCGCAGCAATCGGGTCGATCAGGATCTGATCGAGGTATACGACCAGGTCCTCGCGAAGGTAATGCCATGCAGTATTCTGGTTAGCGAAGCGGGCGAGATCCATCATGTGTTTGGAGGAGCGGAACGGTTCCTGAGAAACCGCAGCGGTCGACCGTCGAATCATCTGCTGGAAGTGCTCGACGATTCCTTGCGAAACCCCGTCGCGGCAGCTTGGCATCATGCCATCAAAAAAGCTGAGTCCGTGCGTAATGGACCGACGACCTTTGACGGCGCCGATGGGCAGGAAGAGGTCGTCATTACGATCACACCGTTGTCAGAGGGTACCTCCGGGCCGAGCAACTTTCTTGTCGCAATCGAAGCGACTGGCTCGGCTACACAACCACAACGTCCCATTGATGCGACCGCCGCCGAAATGCATCGCACCCGTGTCGATAGTCTGGAGAGCGATCTAAAGGTCTCGCAAGAGAATCTGCAGGCAGCGTTGGAGGAGATGGAGACCTCCAACGAGGAACTGCAGGCTAGCAATCAAGAGCTTATCGCATCGAATGAGGAACTGCAGAGTACGAACGAAGAGCTGCATAGCGTCAATGAAGAACTGTACACCGTTAACGCGGAGCATCAACGCCGTGTCGAAGAGTTGGCGATCGCCAATGACGACATGGACAACCTACTGGCGACCACACGCGTCGGTGTGATCTTTCTCGATCGAGATCTGTATATTCGCCGCTTCACTCCTGAAATTGCTCGTGTGTTTCATTTAACTGGTGGAGACACCGGGCGGTCGATGGAGCAGTTTGCGCATGCGCTGAACTATTCGAACCTTACGGAAAAACTCCATGAGGTCCTCGATACGCAGCGAGAATTGGAGGTCAAGGTAGCTGATCGTGCAGGTACCTTTTTCCTATTACGCGTTCTTCCCTATCGCAGCGACGACACGACGGAGGGCCTGGTATTAACGCTGATCGATATCAACTCGCTCGAAGAGGCGGCAGCTGAGATTCGCCTTCAGAAGCTGGCGATTGAGTCGGCGATCAATGGCATCGTCATCACTGATCCTCGGCAGGATGACGACCCGATTATCTACGCCAATCAAGGTTTTCTTGATCTAACCGGCTACGAACGTGACGAGGTGCTCAATCGAAATTGTCGCTTCCTGCAGAGTCGGGACACCGATCAGGAAGCGATCTCGCAGATTCGTGGCTCGTTGGCAGCCGGTGATCCGGTTCGGATGGCGATCTTGAATCATCGCAAGGATGGCACCGCGTTCTGGAACGACCTCAGCATCACGCCGGTCCGTGACCAGGATGGTGAGATTGTCAACTTTGTGGGCGTGCAGCACGACGTGACCGCTCAGGTCGAGGCCCAGCAAAGACTCGAAGAAGCCAATCGAGCCGCTCAGCAGGCCAGTGATGCCAAAAGCTCATTTTTGGCGATGATGTCGCATGAGCTACGCACACCCCTGACGTCAGTGCTTGGATTCGCAGACATCCTCCGCAGTGAGTCCGACGATCCCGATTATCTCGACAAAATCGACACCATTCGTCGCAACGGCGCTTATCTGCTGGCATTGCTCAATGACATCCTCGATCTATCCAAAATTGAAGCCGGTAAGCTGACCTTCGGCAAACAGAGCATCGACGTTCGAGCAGTGTTGAAAGAAGTCGAAATCCTCATGCAGGTACGTGCGAAGGAAGCGGGCGTTCCGTTGAGGTTCGACCTCCGCCAGCCCTTACCCACCGATGTCACCGCAGACGAAGTTCGCGTCCGACAAATTTTGGTAAACCTGATTAGCAATGCGATTAAGTTCACTCAAGACGGCGAGGTGCTCGTCGCTGCGGTGGTGAAGGAGAATTGTGATCACGACGACCAACCAATGGCGTACTGTCTGGAAATTTCGGTCACCGATACTGGGATTGGAATATCGGATGAGCAACTCACCAAGCTTTTTACACCTTTCAATCAAGCTCAGGAACAGACCCCCCGGCACGCGGGCGGTACCGGACTCGGACTGAGTATCAGCAAACGCTTAGCGGAGGGAATGGATGGAACGATCGAGGTGGAGAGTGAGCTAGGAACAGGCAGTTGTTTTACGCTGCGTTTGCCCATCACGGCGGAACAAGCCCAGACACGTACGGGCGAAGCCACACTCGTCGACGCCAAGAAGACCGAGCGACCGGCGGATTTCCCAACTATCAGTGCGAAGATTTTGCTCGCCGATGATCGTCGTGACGTTTGGCAAGTTGGCAAGCATTTCCTGGAGAAATGCGGTGCCCAAGTAACGATTGCAGAGAATGGTCTCCAAGCCATCAAGCACGTCGAACAGGCGGCTGGTGAAGGTGAACCCTTCGCACTGATCTTGATGGATATGCAGATGCCTGTGCTGGACGGTCGGCAAGCAGTCGCTCGACTTCGCACGCTTGGATACAGGACGCCGATCATCGCTTTAACCGCAGACGCGATGGATGGTGAACGAGAATCATGTATCGCGATGGGCTGCAACGAGTACTTTCCCAAGCCGATTGATGCGTTGCTGCTTACAAACCTGATCGCGGATATGTTGGGTCGTTGACCGCTCGACCACCGGCGCCGAATTTGAATGGAAGAACGATCCGCAAGAGACGCTCTGGTCGGGCATTCGCCACCGTTTCAGTAACCGAGATGATTCAATGGACCCCATGTCAACGACGCCGCTGGCACGCAAGTCAACCAACGCTGAAATACGGGCACGATTTGACAATGACGTCGAACGATTCACTCACCTTGAAACAGGACAATCAGCAACGATCGATGCGCCGTTGGCGATGGAACTCATTACGCGAGCGGCGGTTTCAGCGACCGTCGATATTGGCCGCGTGTTAGATATCGGCTGTGGGGCTGGAAATAATACGGTCAAACTCAGACAGGTCTATGGACGAAACTTCGATGTCGACCTCCTCGACCTGAGCCACCCGATGATGATCAAAGCGGAAGAGCGAGTGATTCGAGCGGGCGCAAACAAGGTGCAGCTTTGGCAGAATGACCTTCGCGAGGCGGATTTACCCACAGCCTCTTTCGACGTGATTTTGGCAGCGGCAGTATTACATCATCTGCGCGATGATGCGGACTGGCAAAGCGCATTCACGCGAATCTACCGACTGCTCAAACCCGGTGGGTCGGTATGGATCACGGACTTGGTTTCCCACGAGATGCCAGCGGTGCAGGCGATGATGTGGCATCGATACGGCGAGTATCTCAGCGAACTCGGTGGCGAAGACTACCGCGAGCAAGTGTTCGCATATATCGACAAGGAAGACTCGCCTCGTCCGGTCACCTACCAGCTTGCCTTATTGAAGGAGGTCGGATTCTCGCAGGTCGAACTGCTTCACAAGAACTCATGTTTTGCAGCCTTCGGTGCCATTAAGTAGCCCCCTCCCACTTGGCGGATCAGCCCCCTGATCGTTCATTGGTAACAAAGTTGCCCTTTTGGCCAATGATGGCTTTACTCTTCCTCAGGTGATGTGACGACAGTGTCAAACAACAAGACCGTGATTGTGACCGGCGGATCAGGAGGCATCGGTAGCGAAATTTGCCGACATCTCGCCAAAGTTAGCTGGAACATTGTGGTGCACTATCACAGCGACAAAGATTCGGCAGACGAAATCGTTGCTAGGCTGACGGGCACCGGCGGCAAAGCGGTAGCCGTGAAATGCAATCTCAGTGATGAGCAGGAAGTTACCGGCCTATTTGACTCTGCCATCTCAGAATTCGGCGAGATTCAGGGCGTCGTCGCCTGCGCGGGGATCGGTGGTGGCGGACCGATTGCAGAAACGACCCTGGACGAGTTCCAGAAACTGCTCCGCGTCAACACGGTAGGAGCGTACTTGACGATTCGTGAAGCAGCTCGCCGGATCGAACGCGGCGGCCGGATCGTCTTCATTTCATCGCAACTCGCCGAACGACCACGGGAAGGTACCGGCTTGTACTCGGCATCGAAGGCCGCCATTGACGCCATGATCGTCTCGATGTCCCGAGAACTGGGAAACCGGCAGATTACCATCAACAGTGTTCGCCCTGGAGCGACTGAACCGGGCATGTTTGCCAATAGCAATGAGGAGCGCAAAGAGTTTTTCCGACAGCTGTCGCCTTTCCACAGACTTGGCCGTCCGGACGACATCGCCGGTGTCGTTGAGTTTCTCCTTAGCGATGAAGCGAGATGGATGACCGGCCAGCATCTACGCGTCGATGGCGGCGCGTCTAACTGACCCGGTTTCGTGCACGCGATGCCACGCTGCCGAGGCCGATCGGACCGGAGTCGACGCGCCTACCAACAACATCGAAGCACTTCCGGTTCAATTGATGTCGACCTTTGATAATACCCATCGCATTGCAGCAGCCTCAATTGGCTGTCTTCACTTCCGCACGGCCTTCATAATCGGCTCATCCGACCGACGCATGCTCCGTAGTACCGTGGAAGGTTCTCTGAAGCGATGGGCGTGTGACCGATGCGTCTCACTGGGCTTTTGAACGCGTCCCGGTGCTACTGAAAATAATGGCTTGGCCATCCATCAGTGGTCGCGCGGCGGTAGCGAATCCTCGCTGATACAAGTGCTCTTTAAGTTGGCGAAGTTCTCCGAAGCTATCTGGGTAGACCCAGACCGTAATTGTGGTCGCGTTCGGATCGCGTCCGGCCAACTCGACATCGAGGAAACTGCGGTTTCGCAGAACTTCGCCGATTGGCTGGCCACTCGATTCGGTGAGTGGTTCAAAGGCAACGGCCCCTAGTCGTGCTGTCATGGCGATCCCGGTCCTGCCGTCTTGCGTGACCCGGCCGACGGTTCTCTCGATCACGTAGTTGGCGACGTAATCTCGCACGGGTCCCACCGTAGCGGCCGTGTTGCCTGGCTTTCTCGTCATCCGCTGCACGTCTTGTTTGATTTCCTTCATGAGAATTTCGACGGGCACAACGGACAGTCGGCCTGATTTGAGCCGCAAATCGATCTCATCGCCAAACACCGTTTTGGCCATCGGTGTGGGGAGATGTTCTACCGCGACGACAGGTGCCTCTTCGTTTGCCAAGCGATCCTTTGTGCCAGCGAGAGCAGCCACCTCTGATTCCGCTTCGCGGATCTCGCGTTGCAACTTGGCACTGCGCACTTTGGTTTGATCCAGTTCGGACTGCGCCTCCTCCCACGCCGCTTCGGCGATGCCCTGCAGATCGAGCATTTGACCTCGCGCCGCGTTGAGCTGGGCAATTTGAGCATCATATCGCCGCAGCTTCTCTTCCAACTCGAGAGATTCACGCTGCGCCGACGCTGCACGCATCGCCATTTCGCCGAGCTGATCGAGTTGCCCGCGTGAGGCGAACTCGGTTGTGGATTCATCGATCTGGATACTCTCGTCGGGTTTGGTCTCGGAGCGCATCATCTCGGTGATGTGGTGGGTTTGCGTACCCAAGATCACAACGAGGATGATCAGAATTCCGACGAGGTTAGCTACGATGTCTAAGAAGGCATCGTGACCGAGTTCCACAGTGCTGCGGCGACGTCCACTCATGGCAATCTCCTTATGACCTCGACACCGCTGTTTTGCATCAGTTTCTCGAGTTCGAGATACCGCGATTCCGCGTGCGGCCCCACACTGACTTCCAGACGTGGCTTCCAATAGCCGCCTTGCATCGTCGCTCCCCAGTTCGCGACGCGGTCGCGAATCGCCGTGGCGAGCTGGATGGTCGGTCGGTAGGTACCCTCCTCACCAAATGGGAATGTTTGCACCACGCGTCCCTGTTCAATGAGTTCAAACCTGTCATGGTGACAACGCATCGAAATGGGGCGAATGAATTCGGTTCCTCCCATCCCTCGGAACGCGTCGGGTAGCGCCCAGTCCTGGCCCTCGGGCCGGACCATGTTCTGGGCGACTTGGGGCGTCGCTGGTGCGGAGGTGGACGCACTGGATGGCTCATTGGATCCGGATGTCGAGCCACTCTGTGGCGACCCAGATTGCTGCGCGTCGGTCAGCGCCATCGCCACCGGATTCGCGCTACCGGCGCTGTTCGCAGACGCCGATTGCTCCGGCAGTCCGGGTTGGCCATTGGACTGCGGTTGCGTCAAAGACATCGCGGCTGTCGCCGATTTGCCTGTTGGTGAATCTCCGCCGTCGATGTTCGCTTGCCCATTAGGCCCCTCTCCGCCTGGTCCTCCATGCTGTCCGCCGTTCTGTCCGCCGTTCATCGCTGCACTGTTTCCATCATCAGCGAGTGACGCGTGAGCCTGTGCGTTTTCCATCTCTCCCGAGCCCGCGCCGCCACTCTGGCCTTGGGAGCCTTCGGCATCCATCGATGATTTGCCTTCCAAGAAATCGTTCAACGCATCCGATTGAGACTGGACCATCGGGGCGGCACCGTACCCGGTGTTGCGTGAACCGGGTGGTTCAGAATAGATGCCAGCCGCAAAGCGTTGGTCGCGTGCGGGGGAGTAACCTTTCGATTGCGCTTGACGATCGAGCTCGCGTGCAGAAAGGGTAGGCAGGGACCGCGGCGGCCGCGCATCGCTCGTATTCCCTGTGGTGTCTCCACCTGCCATTTCACTGGATCCGGAGTGGTGGGCACCGCCTGGTCCGGGCGCACCGGCGGCGAACGCATTGTCGTCCATTCCCGCTCCGAAGCCGTCTCCGCTGCCGTCACCATGTCCACGTCCGCGACCGCCACCTCCCGAGCCACCGCCAACAAAACTGTAGTTCCTTGCGGCAGCTTCTTTGACAGCCACTTCCATGTCCTTGCGGAGCACTTGGTCGCCCCCGGGGAAGGCGAGTTCGACCTCGCCTGGTACGAGTTCATATCCATATTGATCATCCCAATCCTTCATCAATGCACTCGCTACACGATACATATAGATTCCGTTGGGACGCACGATCAACAGCGGGTAGGGAGGTTCTCGGTCGCCGTACTTTTCAACGGCGAATCGACGGGCGACCCGCAACGCGGAGCCAAGAGGATTGCTCAGCGGATTGTCCGATTCGGTGGCGGAAAGCGCCTGCGCTTTGGTGATTTGAACACCTTCGGGCATCACCCGCAGACCATCGGCTTCACAAATCACATACACCGGGCGGCGTTGTGTACCGTTGGGGCCGCGATGGGGAACGATCACCACGCGCGGCTTGCTGCCACGCTCACTCGATTCGAGCTCTTTAATATCGGCACGAAGTTTTTCAGCTTCCTCACGCATCAACAACAGTGTTTGCTCATCGGTCTTATGATCCCGATCCGGTTTGTCGGTCGATGCTGTCGCCATCTCGACTTCCGTGTTCAGGGCTGAGAGCTTTTCTTTGATCTTACGCATGTGAGACTCCACCTGCGTAATCTCATCGCGTTTCTTCTCCAGGTCGGCAGTTTGTTGGTCACGGTAAGATATGAGTTCCTTGACGCGGAACTGTTCTTGTTCGATCAGCCGCGCCGCAGCCACTGCGGTCATCTGTGCGGGAGCATCGTCGCCCTTCAGCGCAGCCTCTTTCACTACAGCTTGAGGCGATGCTGCGGCAGCGATTCGCTCCTGCTCTGCTTCGGCGACCACGGCTTCCTTCGCGTCCTGAGCGACCAGCGCAAGCAAGAGGATGAGCGTGCCAAGCGTGCAAATGAGCACCGCCAGGAACGGGAAGAGCGACGGCGAGAGTCCGGCGCGGCGACGACTCATGCGGCCCGTCCCATGGAGGAGTCAACGTCGGCAACGGCGCGGACGCGTTCTTTCAGCGGTGCTGAGGGCGATTGTGGCGCGGTCTGGTCATCTGACGGTGCTAGCCGTGCGGACAGCACGTCGACGGCGCGGGCGAGCGTCGTCATGGCTTGGGTTACCGCCGGATCGACCGTCTCAATAGCTTTCCCCTGGGACGTGTGGCGATCGGAGACGACCATTTTCAAGGCATCGCGAAGTGACGAATCCTGCTCGCTTTGGCGGGAGGCGAGCGTGGTCATGGCCTCGGTATGCGTCAACAGCGTGCGGCGGTGCGTGTGAACTTCGGATGTGGTTTCTTGCATCGCCGCTCGCCACGCGGTGGTCTGTTCGCGCAACGCATTACCAACCGAGTTCGCGGCGGTGTCGAGGCGACCAATCGATGCGTCAATGCGATCCGCGTGGTGGGTGAGGGCCGGCTTCATGGCCGATTGCAGTAGTTGCCGAAACTGTTCGGTGCCCTCGGATTGCTGGCTCCGCCACGCTTGCTGAGCCTCTTGGATCGTATCCGCCCAAAGTTTCGCTTGCGTGGACAATGACTCCGCCACTGCAGTCTCGATCCCGCTGCACAGCCGGGTGATCATTGCGGTTTGGTCGTCGGCAGGGTCGTCATTGGGCAAGCCAATCGAAACCAGGTTTCGTACCCGCTCGTCAATGTCAACGAGCAGACTCTGCATCCCCCGCTCGACGGGGAATTGCAGGAAGATCGCTACGACTGACAAGACGAGGCCTAGGGCGGTGGTATCGAAGGCGACGTAGAGCCCGCTCTTGAGGCGATCGACCGCGGCGGTACCATCGGAGAAATCCAGACCGCCGAGAGTCTGTGTGATCCCGATGACCGTACCGAGAAATCCCAGCATCGGGATCGCCCACACGATGATCCGAATCAGACCCAATGAGTCGTGGGCCGCGTCTGCATCGCGAACGGACAGCTCACGCAAGTCCTCAGGCAACTCTCCCGTCGTCGACCGATGACTCTGGCGTGTCAATACTTCGTCGAGTCGCCGCACGACCGCGCTCGAGCGGGTGCTGGCCGGCAGTCGGCACAAACCCATCCGCCACAAACGAGCGGCGTGTCCGGCATCGTTCTCGCTTCGCCATCGCTGCGATGGTGTCTGCGTGGCATCATCGTCGACCGTCTGGGGCAACAAATCGTCATCGCGAAGGAGTTGCAGTGAGCGTTGCTGGGACGCGGTGTCCAGCGACATCAGCGCTAAGATTGCGATGGCCACCGCGAACAGCGTGGTCGCTGCGACCGAGACGGGGTGCCCGAGAAAATACCGGTTCAACGGTTCCCAATTGATCACGTACAAGGCCGCGTAGAACGCCGCGCAACCCCCTAACCCGAAGGCCATCGGGGTTAATTTGCGGATCAGTTTCTTGCCTGGAGTGGAGGCCGGCGTCAATGAGGCTTGTTTTTTGGGAGGCTGAGTCATGGGACTGCGTTTCCGCTTGGAGTGTTGAGCCGCCAATCAGCGACATGTTTGGAAGGCCAACCCAGAGTTCACGGGCGAGCGATGTGCGACCATATCATGCCGGACGTACGAATCACCAGATCGACCGCTACAACCCCTCAACTTTACCGAAACGGGAAATTTCGGGTTTGCGGCACAACCGGCTTGGTCGGTATCAATGGAAACCGAATGCCAACGTTTCACGCGATTTGTTGATAATTGTCGTCCGGTTTGGTGAGCCGAGCGTGCTGGCGGCCGGGCCGCTGGGGATTTTCTCTCCGACGCACATCTTCGATCCTTGAAATCGCCCTTTCCTTTAAGCCAATACCGGGTTCTCCCATGAATTTCTTCCAACTTCGCGGAAAACTGACGCGAATCGCCCCTGGGCTGATGTCGTTGGTCGTGGGGATCCTGATCGGGGTGGCGTGGACTTCCGATCCGCCGGCAATTGTCACGGCTCAATCACCCCCCCCCGTCCCCTCATCTCTTCCCGAAATGTTCCCGGCTGCAGATGCCCCGTTTTCCGATCCGGAAGCATCCGCTAGCAACTTAACGCAGAAATCTAGCGAGTTTTCCGCTCGCCAGTTCCGTGACCAAGTCGGCGAGCGGGTCACCGTCGTTGAGGCTCGCGGGGGACGCGACGTTGCCGGTTCGGGAGGATTGATCGGATTTTCCCACGTTGACGGTGAGGGAACTCAAGTAATTACGATCGTAGATGCGGAAAAACGGTGGATGGCGGTGTATCATGTAAATTCAGAGGGTACGATCCGACTGGCCAGCAGTCGTGAAATTGCCGCTGACTTCACACTCCAACTCAATGCCACGGCTCCGCTGCCGGACCAAATCCGCCGCCTGCAAGGAATCCCGCCGCGAT
Organism: Allorhodopirellula heiligendammensis; assembly: GCF_007860105.1. Classification (NCBI taxonomy): domain Bacteria; kingdom Pseudomonadati; phylum Planctomycetota; class Planctomycetia; order Pirellulales; family Pirellulaceae; genus Allorhodopirellula; species Allorhodopirellula heiligendammensis. The sequence continues at coordinate 2,704,864 of NZ_SJPU01000001.1, read as the reverse complement.
CGAACTGATCGCGGTGATCGCCTGCCGGCGCGGGCGATCGATTCGGGCGGAATGCACGTAGGACGGAGTGGTGTGAAGCAACCTCACGTTTCCTAACGCTCACTTCCGAATCTCACGCGCTGCCATGGCCAACTATCTCTCGCTCGAAGAAGCTGCGACAAAACTCGGTATTCCCACTCAAAAGTTGATTGACCTACGGTCACAGGGCCAGGTCCGAGGATTTCGCGATGGAACGAGCTGGAAGTTCCCGGAAAATGAAATCGATCGTTTGAAGGACGATCTGCCGAACCTATCCGGTATCGGGTCGGGGATCGGCAGTGGCACGGGTTCGGGCACCCAGGGCGGCGGCGTGATGGCGGACGACAGTGCGTTATCGCTAGGGGGTGTCATTGGCGATGACGATGCTGGTAGCAGTCTCGAGCTCGGCAGCGAACCCTCCGGACGCGGTGGCGATAGTGATGTGAACTTGGTACCGGGCGACGGCTCCGACGGCAGCGATGTACTCGTCATCCCCAGCGCGGGTGGTTCGGGCATTCTGGATCTCGATGACCTCGACATCGCCGGCTCAGCGATTTCCCACAATAGCGGAGAACTGAACCTCGGTCCGGATGAGGGCGGCTCAAAAACAGGGGACTTGGGGGCGGAGGCAGCTGGGGCCACACCAGCCGGCAAGCCGCAGCAACCCGCAGCTGCCTCCGAAGACAGCGACGAATTTAATCTCGGCAGCGTTCTCGACCTGGAGGAGGACATCGTTCCCGGTAGCGATCAAGATCTTGATTTGCGGTTGGACGACCAAGACGAACGCGCCAGCGATCTGGAGATGCTCAGCGGCCTCGATAGCGGCAAGAGCGAACAGCCACAGCCGCGTGCCAGCGGTGATGTGCTCAGCGAACTTGACCTTCTCGGCGGCGATTCCGTTGGCAGTGGCGTCCTCGGCAGTGATAGTGATGCCCTCGTGGTAGGCCCCCTGAGCGGCCTATCGGACACCGGCTCGGGAGTTGACGATGCACTGGCCGATGACGATTTGATGATTTCCGACGATGACGATGATTTGATCATCAGCGGTGAGGGAAATGACATTTCCATGGCAGGCGATAGCGGAATCGATCTGATGAGCCCGTCCGACAGCGGTTTGTCGCTAGAGAGCGAGCCCTTGGACCTGGCCAGTAGCAGCGTGTCCTCACTCGATCTGGGTGCGGAGCTGAACGACGGTAGTGGTTCGGGGGTCGGTAGCAGCGGTTATGGCTCTGGTCTGATCCCCGCCGACGATAGCGGATCCGATATCGACTTCCCCGCCGACGAGGAGTTTCAGCTCTCACCTTCAGGAATCCAGCTCGATAAATCGGACGAGAGCGAATCGCAAGAAATCGATGTCGAGAACTCGGATTCTTTTGCCGGTGACTTTGACGATCCAGCCTTCGAGGAAGCGGGTGCATTTGAGGAAGTCGATGCATTCGACGACGCGGGTGCCGCAGCAGTCGATGAAGTCGGTGGATTTGACGATCATGGCGCCGACGTGATGGAAGAGGACGAAGTCGCGCAATCAGCAGGGGCTCCAGTCGGTGCTCCCACTGGCTTCGAGATCCCCTTCACGCTCCTCCAAACGGTCGGCCTGTTGCTGATTTTGCTGGTGATGAGTCTCGGCGGAATGCTGATGACGGACCTCATCCGCAATATGTGGAGCTATTCCGAGCCCGCTGCTCCCGTCAGTTCACTGACCGATTGGCTGATCGATGTCGCCGGCTGGGGAAGATAGCCCTCTCGTGGTGAGAAGCGAGGTGATTCGCGGCAGGGGGTAAACGCACCATTGCTATCGAAATTGCAAGTCGCAGATTGAACATTGCAAATTGAGAGACGAACTGCGGTCGTCACACTGCCATTTTCTAAATGGCAATGTTAAATTTGCAATCCCCCGAAAACCCACCCTTGCCCCTCGCCACCACTTCCACGCTATGTCCCACTTCATCGACCTCGGCGTCAATGTCGACCATGTCGCGACCGTTCGCCAGGCACGCCGCACGACCGAACCGGATCCGATCGTGGCAGCGGCGCTCGCGGAGCAGGGCGGCGCCGACGGCATCACGTTTCACTTGCGTGAGGATCGCCGGCACATCCAGGATCGTGACGTTGAGTTATTCATGCAGACCGTTCGCGTCCGCACGAACTTTGAGTTGGCTTGCGCCGACGAAGTGCTCGGGATCTGTTGCCGGTTGCGGCCTGATTGGGCACTGCTCGTACCTGAGAGCCGCGAGGAGGTCACCACCGAAGGCGGATTGGACGTCGCCGGTGATCAAGGGCGGATTCGCGATGCGGTCAAGCGGATCGCAGACCACGGGATTCAAACGAGTTTGTTTCTTGATCCCGATCCAGCTCAGATCGACGCCGCCGCGGCCCTCGGTGTCGATGCCGTTGAACTGCACACCGGGCCCTATGCCGTTGCCGCCGATAAGCATGACGCCTCGTCCCGCGATCAAACCGAGCTCGAGCTTGAGCGACTGCGTTCAGTGGGTCGTCAAATCACCGGCCACGGCATGCGACTGCACGCTGGCCATGGCTTAACCTATGCCAACGTTCGCGCCGTCGCCGCCATCGAGGGCGTCCGCGAACTCAATATCGGGCACAGTATCATCAGTCGTGCCGTGATGGTCGGGATGAAAGAAGCTGTGGCTGAGATGCGACGATTGCTTGATAGTGTCTCACTCCTCCACCTCCACAAATGAGATCCCGAACGATTGCAGCATCAATAGGTACAGCAGGTAAAGGACCGGGATCAGCAATAGCACGAGTACCGTTGAGAGCATCAGTCCAAACGCCAAACTTGCTGCCATGGGAATGAGTAGCTGAGCCTGGAACGATTTTTCAAACAGCAGTGGCAACAAACCGGCGATTGTCGTCATGCTCGTTAACATGATCGGGCGGAAACGCCGCTCGCCTGCTTGTAGCAACGATTCCAGCGGAGACTCGCCAGCCCGCACGCGGGTATTGATGAAGTCAATCAGAACGATTGAGTCATTGACGACCACACCCGCCAGGGCCACCAATCCGAACATACTGAAGAGGGTTAAGGGCAAGCCCAACAGTCCATGCCCCCACACGGCGCCAATCATGCCAAACGGCACAATTGCGAGGATCAGCAACGGTTGGGCGTAGCTGCGGAACTGCAGCACCAACAGCACGAACATGCACAGGATGGCTACGGAGAACCCGACGATCAAACTACCCACGGACTCCCGGCTTTGTTCCTGTTGCCCCTCCCAGCGGATCGATACGTTGGGATACATCCGCGCGAACTCGGGCAGGTAGTCTTCCTTCAACTCGCGGATGATCAGATCGGCATTGGCCGTGATCTCGTCCAGGTCCGCGGAAATCATGATACTGCGTTGTTGATCGACACGATTGATCTCAGAGAATCCACGCTGCAAATCGATTTCAGCGAGCTCGCCGATCGGCCGCAGCGTCCCCATTTTGTCGCTGACTTGGATCTCGCGAAAGTTCACCAGCGACGCACGCTGTTCCTGGGGATAACGCACCATCAACTTGACTTCATGCCGCCCCCGCTGCAGCCGCATGACTTCGGCGCCGTAGTAGGTATTGCGAACGGTTTGTCCCAGATCAGTAGGTGTCACTCCGGTCGACAAGGCACTGTCTTTGACGCGGAATTGAAACTCCCACTTGCCTGGTGTATTGTCGTCAGAGATGTCATACACGCCTGCGAATTTGGCAACGCGTTCCTTCATCGTTTCGGTAGCGGCGAGCAGTTCGTCGACATGATCACTCGACGCGAGCAACTTAAACTCGATCGGCTTTCCACCCGGACCGGTACCCACACTGCCGAACGTAATCTTCTCAATGCCGGGAATCTCGCCGACTTCATGTCGCCATCGATTGATCAGGTCTTCGCTACGAATATTGCGAATTTCAGGACCGTGCAGTTCTGCAAAAATTTGCCCTGAGTTACTGCCCGTGCCACCCTGGCCGCCCATCGGACCTTGCGTATTCGTAATCGTCCCCACCTCGCGGTAGGCCAGCCGCACCGGACCAAGATAAGTGCCTTCGTCGACAGGATAGATCTCCTCAAGTGGGCGTTTCTCCGTCGCTGCCCGCTCGGCGGCAATCTGATTGTTCACCCGCGCCAACGCCTCCTCCATCCGCCGCGTTGCCCGGTCGGTGGCAGACGCCGGGGTTCCATTGGGGAAGACGACCGTCGCCTGCAGATAATTGTTGTCGGTTTTCGGGAACAACACACTCTTCACGATCCCACCGCGAACCATTCCCATCGTCCCGACTAGCATGCCGATGGCCACGGCAATCGGCAACACAGGGTTACGCAAACAGAAGTGCAGGATGGGCACGTAAATGTTTCTCGCAAACCATTCCATCGCGTCGCTCGCGTGCCGATTGCACCAAAACAACAGCAGCGTGAATGGACGCAAGGGATAGGCGAGGATGCCCATCGCCCGAAAGAACCCGTTATGGGAATGGGCCAAGTGACAGGGCAGCACGAAGGTGCTCTCCCACAACGAGATCACCAACATCGCAATCACCGCGAACGGGATCACTGCCATGAACTTGCCCATCACCCCCGACACAAAGAACATCGGTGCGAAAGCGAGCACGGTGGTCGCGATCGATGCCGCCACACTCGGCAATACCTCCGTCGCGCCATCGACGGAGGCATCCATGAGCGTTTTGCCCATCTGCCGGTGGGCATAGATATTCTCGCCGATCACGATGGCATCGTCGACCACGATCCCCAGGGCGATCAAAAACGAAAACAGCGATAGCATGTTGAGGGTCTGGCCGCCGTAGACGAGTGCGGCGCCAGCACCCATGATCGAAATCGGAATTCCGAGCGCTACCCAAAATGCTAACCGGACTTCGAGGAAAAATGCCAACACGAGGAAGACGAGCGTCAACCCTTGGGCACCGTTTCGCATCAGCAAGGAAATCCGGTCACGCACATCCACGCTCGTGTCGCCCCATAACACCATCCGATAACCCGGTGGCAATTCCGCCGTCGCAGCATAGCCGCGGACGTCGTCAACCAACGCCAACAAGTCTTCACTCTTGGTACGCTGTACATTGATGACCATCGCCGGTTCACCATTGATTTCGCCCGTGGCGGTGACGTCTTCAAACTCGTCGCGAACGACACCGAGGTCGGCGACCGTCAATACCACACCACCGGGTTGAGTGACCAACGGTAGTTTTTCGATCTCCGATCCGATTCGGCCTTTATTTTTGGCTCGCAACAGGATCTCCTGACCGCTCGACTTCAGCTGGCCCCCAGGCAACTCGATGTTGCGGGAACGAATGATGGCGGCGACCTGATCCAGGGTCAGCCCGTACGAACGCAGCGTCTCCTCGGGAATCTCCACGTCGATTTGATATGGGCGGGTTCCCATCAGTTCCGCCACCGTCACGCTCGGCAACAGCAGCATTTCTGCCCGAATGCGTTCGGCAACATCACGCAGGGCGAGTTCCCCGTGATGGGTGCGGTCCTCCGGTCCGATGATACCGACGCGAATCGCCGTCTCACGAAACGTGATCTGCTCCACGCTCGCGTCCTCAGCCAGATCCGGAAAACTGGGGATCCGATCGACTTCGCGATCGATTTCCGCCATCACTTTCTGGACGTCACCGACATCGCTGCGGAGTTCCGCGAGCACATAGCCGCTGCCCTCCATCGCGATCGACGTCACCTTCTTGATGCCATTGATCGACCGAATGGACTCTTCGATCTTTTGGCAGATCGCTTCCTCGGTATCCTGCGGCGTCGCCCCCGGGTAAGGGACTTTGATCATCACCACTTCGAGTTCGAATTCCGGAAACACCTCCCGTCGCATCGACCAGAACGAAGCGGCACCGATCGCCACCAACGCCAACATCACAACGTTCATTCCGGGCGCGTTGTGAATCGCCCAGCTGAGTACTCGCCTCATCGGTCGTTCGCCTCCCGCGCCGAGAAACTCGCCGAAGGATCGTGCTCAGGCACTCCCCGCTTCGACGCGATCGCTAGATCAACCTGCCCCCCGCCGACTTCAGCACGCGGAGCACGCACGGGGAAGGCATCCGTACGGATACTGCCCATCGGCGAGACGACGACAAAGGCCCCATCTTTGAGTGCTGTGCCCGCGATCTCACAAATCCACGCCTTCCCCGCATCTGGGTCAATCTCATCGGTGGGGGCGATATCCTCTCCGGTGGTGAATTTGGCCGTGGGAATGAATTGATCGACCGGCCGAATCCCATGCAACACCCTCAATTCGCCCGCCACCCAGAGGTCCGGTTTGAATCCGGCCATCGGGTTCATCGCATCGGGGAGAGCTGGCGTCTTTTCAGCAACCACGCCAGTCTCGCCGTCGGTTTCAGAAGTCACGTCGGCGGCAACGTCGGCTGGGGAGGGCGATTCGGCAGCCGCCTCATCCGTCGGTTCATTTGCTGGCAGAAGCGAGGTCTCCAGCACGCGCGGGTCGGCCACGAATTGCCACACACGATTGCCCGGCTTGAGCGCCTCGCTTGGCAAGACGACCAATTCCACCGCTGGATCCAGCTCCAGCCGGAGTGACACGAACATGCCGCGGACGAGCGTTGTCGGTCCCGCCACATCGCCGAGCCCATCGCTCGATTCGAGCACCTTGCCGTCCCGGATGACTTGGAAAGCTTGCGGGTGATCGACCACAATTCGCACCGGAACCGTGCGGGTCTGCTCGTCGAGGCCAATTCCGTCGTAACCGCTCAGCTTGCCTTTCCATTGGTAGACAAGGCCCTCACGCCCCGAGACGATGTAGCGGACGATCACCGATGTGGGCGGCAATTGGTAGCCGCGATCTTGCTCAGCAGGCTCGCCCGCATTGCTTTGCGAGCCGCGCCGGGCGCTTTTTTGATTGAGCACCCAGTACAATTGATCGACCCGCAACTTCGATGCGACCTCGACTTTGGAAGTGTCCTCCATGGTGACCACGGGGCTGCCTCGTGACACAAACGTATTGATCTCCGCCTGCTCACTGACGATGACGCCGTCCATGGGCGCGATAATCTCGGTTCGCTGCAAGTTGATCGTGGCCGCATCGAGCTGCAGGGCGGCCAGCCGTTCGGATGATTCCAGGCGGGTGCGCTTCTTTTTGGCTAAGTCAATTTGGTTTTGATAGAGCACCAGCTGTTGCTCGGCGGTGAGTACCGCCCGCCGCGCCTCATCAAGTTCACCTTGACTGGCATACTGTTTGGGCAGCGCCTCACGTCGTTTGACCTCACGCTGTTGCAAGGCGATTTCCGCCCTCGCCAATTCGATCGATCGATTGGTGTTGATGATCTCCTGATCAACTTCGCCGAGCGACTCGTACGCTTGCTGCTGCTGCCGCTGCAACCGTTTGACCTCGAGCTCGTAGTCGGTGGGATCGATTTTCATCAGGACGTGTCCTTTGGTCACGTATTTCCCCGCCTCGCACAGCGGCGATTTTTCGACGATACGGCCAGCGACCTCCGTCGCCAGACTCGCTTCGCGATAGGGAACGACCGTCCCGTCCGCACTCAAGTGTAGTTTCTCACCTGTGCTGGCGAGCGACCGGACAGGAACAACATCGACGGCCGGCAAGGCAAATAGACGCCCCATGGGCGTGTCATCGATCGGTGGGCGCGCCGCCGACTCCACGCTGCCGAGAAACCACACCAGACCACCGGCGGCCGCCAACAGCAGCAAGGGCACGACAATGTTCAGAAGCAACCAATTCGGCAGATCGCGCGTCGGATGAACCGGCAGCTCATTCGCTGCATCCGCGTGGGCGTCGCCGGCAGATGTTCCCGACAGGCTGCCGTTGCCGACCTGCGTCGCGTCTTCCGATCCGGGCGCGTGACCCGATCGATCGGCCGCCGGGGACCGCGTTTGCGTGTTCTCGCTATACGGATTCTCAACCGGCTTGACACTCGGTTTGACCTGCGTCGATTCAATGCTCATGACGACCGTTGCTTTCGAGGTGGATTCGTCGATCATTTGTGAAGGAAGATGGATGTTCCAGGCGATCACGTTCCTGGATGATGTCGAAGCGCCCACACGCGGCGAGCGTGGAGGCAGTGATGTGCTGGCACAATGACTCCAGGTCATAGTGCTTCGCGAGGGTCTCGGTGGCAATCATTTGTTCGAGGACGGGCCGCCCGATGCGATAATACAAGCACTGTCCAACGACGCCCAGCGCGACCTGTGTGACGAGCGATTCAGCGCACTTGGTACTTCCCTCGTGGGCAGCTTGCGTATTCAATTCACCCGCCAACAACGGTTCGATCAATTGCTCGATCGTCGCGCGGAGCACATCGAACGTCGGCTTGAAATACTCACGCACCAACACGCCGAGCACCGCCGTGGGTGACATCATTTCTCGCATCATCAACATCGCTTCGAAACCTCGTTGATCGCCCGCGAGCATCCGCGCCAGCAGCGTACGCACGATTCTGCGAAGCATCTCATGAGGCGGGGCATCGCCCACGGCAGGCGCTGGAAATTCACGCTGCCGTTGATCGCGAATGTCTTCAATGACCGCTCGGTAGAGCCCCATTTTGTCGCCAAAGTAATAGCTGACGGCAGCCACGTTGACGCCCGCTTCTCGAGCGATCTCCCGCACGGTCGCCCGGTCGTACCCCCGCTGAGCGAATACCGGTACCGCTGCGGCGATCAGCCGACCAGCCGGCTCGCTAGCCTCATCATCCCCGTCATCCGACGGCCAGGGTTCTCGAGCCTGTTCCGCGCACGCGGGCGATCGCGTCACGCGAAGTGGTAGCTCGGGATCAGAGGAACTAGACATTTTATTTCAAACAAAGAGTGAGGTAGCCGCCGTAACCAGAACGTGGCCGCAGGTTACCCATAGGCGATTTCACAGGTCGGGTCAGCACAGTGAAATCGGTCGCAGCCGGCGGCTCGCGATCTCGGCTCAGAGGTCGCAGCACGCCTATCATGACTAAATTATCTGAAAAGTTAAACACCTGTTTAAAACAAATGTTTCAATCCTGAGCGATGACATCCCTTTGTCACTGATCGCTCAGTCGCGTGGGAACTCGCAGGCCCAGATTGCCGTCCAAGAATGTTCCACTACCCGGTGCATCAACACGCCTCCCGCCCCCCTCCCAAACTGTCCTGTTCGACAACTTATTTCACGTGCAATGACCGCCCATCGCCCCCCCGCATGGCTAGTAAGGGGTGTTTGTTTCGCGTAAGCGAAATGTGTCGAATTAATATAGTGACAACTGCATACCATCATCGTTCAACTACACAGACCACGGTTCCCCCCCCCACGTTAACCGTCGGCCCTACCTCCCACTCCCCACCGCTGAGATGAGTTCCTTGCCCGAGTCACCGGATGACCGCCAGCCCCCGACTGCACCCCGTGGTTCATTGCGAATCGCCGCGACAGCAATCCTGGTAGTGCTTACTTTGTTCGCGGGCGTTGTCCACGGATACCTCGATGGTCGTTGGACCGCAAACGCAGACTTGCACGTCGTTGGCAGCAAACTTGCCGATCTGCCTGAGCAGGTCGGTGACTGGCGATTGACAGAGACGACCGAACTGGACCCCGGGGCAGCCGATCTGTTGCGTTGCTACGGTTCATCAGTTCGCATCTATGAAAACATGAAAACTGGCGCGATGGTAAATGTGGCGGTCTTGTTTGGCCCCCGTGGTCCCATCGCCGTACATACCCCTGAAATCTGCTACAGCTCCGTCGGGACGAAGCAGGTCGGTGGTCGTAAAGTCGAGCGGATGGGATTGGCCGGCAAAGAAGACGCACTCTGGTCGGTTCAGTTCGCCACAGCCCCTTCATCGGACCCGAGCTTGAACGTTTGGTACGGCTGGAGCGACGGTGGACCGTGGGAAGCACGAGAGCAACCCCGGTTTTGGTTGACTGAAAACCTCTACAAGATCCAAGTTGCCGGCCCAGCTGGCGAGGAAGGCAATCGGCCTGTCGAAGACTTCATTGACGCCTTTCTGCCTGTGACCCACCCGCTGATGGGTTCAACATAGTCTCTGTCACGTTCAGACCTCGACGATTTTTTTATTATTCGGCAGGGACATCCCCTTGTCACTGACACCACCCTTGCTAGGATGCTGGCGTCCCCCCGGTAGGAGATCATAGGATATTCAATATGTACGGTAATTCATCAGACGCAGCGACGGATTCAGAGCAGCAGGCAGCTCATGGCGAGCAACCTGCAACTCACAGAAACCACAGCCTGCAACGTGCCATCGCCCCCCAGTGCACGGGTTGCGCGGACGACGGTCCCGCCGCCAGGGTATTCCCGACGCGAGTGGATTCGCCGCATGCCCAGCGCTTCAGTGCAGCGGAAAGCGGCGCATTTTTTGAGAGAAAGTATTTGCTGGATCGATGCATTGGCTTTGTGCTGCTCGTGCTCTTTTCACCAGTCATACTTGCCTTGTATCTGGTCGTGCGAGCGACCTCTCGTGGCCCCGGGTTCTACAAGCAAGAAAGAGTGGGCTTGAATGGCAAGCCATTCGAAATTTTTAAGCTTCGCTCCATGGTCCAAAACGCTGAGAAGCCTGGTCAGCCGCAGTGGGCGGTCAAGGGTGATTCACGCGTCAATTTCGTTGGCCGGGTGTTACGGAAGTTGCATCTCGACGAACTTCCGCAGTTGTACAATGTCTGCCGAGGCGAAATGTCTTTGGTGGGTCCGCGTCCCGAGCGGCCGCAGATTTGCGAGGACCTCGCCCAGCAGATCAGTGGCTACTACCTGCGAACCGCGGTCAAGCCAGGTGTGACGGGGCTGGCTCAGATCAATCTGCCGCCAGATGAGAGCATTGAGGACGTCCGACGCAAGCAAATCCTTGACTTGAACTATATTGATAACGCCAATCTGTGGCTCGATGTTCGCATGATCGCGGCGACTGCGTTGCGAATGGTCGGCGTGAAAGGGCATATCGTCACGAAGCTGATGCGATTGGATCGAACCCACCTCGTCAAAGACGTTTGTTCTACGCAGGATTCGCAACACGCGTCATCGATCCGCCAAGTTCGCCCTGCGGTACGTGCCGAGGCGATGGTGGACTCACGGAGTTCCGTAAGCCCTGCCGTTGCGTTCTCGCTCGCTGCGGGCAGCGACGATTCATCTTACACATCGTTTCCAAATCGCCCCCGCTAACGCTCGCCACGCTCCCTCTGCTGGGACGCGCTAACGACCTGTCAGCTTTCATCGAAGCCCCACGCATTCCCTGAACCGAGTGCCGTAATTCACCGGGCATTAGGCTGAGCCGAGTACCGACTAGCACCGGGCGTTATCGCGACCCCGGCCGCTAACGCGCCTCGGCTCACCAATCCAACCGCCCGACAACGCTCCCAATACTTACCACACCCTCACAACTCCTCAGTAAGATTTTGTCGAGTCCGAACGCCCACGAACTGCCACCCCAGAAGCTGGCATCGGAACATCGGATTTGTCACGCCTTAACCGTCGATGTGGAAGACTACTATCAAGTATCCGCATTTGAACATCGAGTTTCGAGAAGCGACTGGGACCAGCACGAGAGCCGGGTGGAAGCCAACACGGATCGTCTGCTCGCTCTGTTTGACGACTGTGAAGTTCGAGCGACTTTTTTTGTCCTGGGCTGGGTCGCCGAACGGTACCCCGCGCTCGTCCGCCGGATCACCGCATCAGGTCACCAGATCGCCTCACACGGGTATTGGCACCGGCTCGTATACGATCTCACCCCCGAGCAATTCGCTGAGGACATCACCGCGTCGGTCGATGCGATCCACAACGCCTGCGGCGTTCGAGCGACCGCGTACCGTGCTCCAAGTTTCTCGATTGTCGAGCGCTCGTTGTGGGCGTTAGACATTCTGGCCGAGCACGGTTTCACGCACGACAGCAGCATCTTCCCCATTTCCGGCCACGACCGGTATGGCATGCCCAGCGCCACGCCCGAGATTCACACAATCAGCACCAAGCGCGGCGACCTACTAGAGTTCCCACCCACCGCATCGAAGATCAGCGGCGTCACCGTCCCCGTCGGTGGCGGCTACTTCCGCCTGCTCCCGCGCCGGGTCACTTCCGCGGCCATCACTCAACTCGAGCGCATCGGCCGCCCTGCGATGTTCTACATCCACCCCTGGGAAATTGACCCCGGTCAACCACGAATTCGCGGTGCCGGAGCGAAGAGTCGCTTTCGGCATTACGTCAACCTCGCCCGTACCGAACCGAAGCTTCGCCGCCTCATCCAAAGCCACCCTTTCGGCACGATGCAACAGTCTTTGGAAAATTGTCCGATCGCCCCAGTCGTTCAAGCGTAATCCTATCACGCATTTACTTCCTCCATGCCTTCCACCCTCCCTCGGCACCGTTAAGCTAGCCTCCCACCTGTTCAAAAAATCATCGCCGCCCTTCGGGGGCGCCACTTCGTAGCTTGGGACCATTGTCCCGAGTGTGCAGCTGGGCGATGTGTCACCGAAATCACTTCAAGCACGGGACAATGGTCCCGTCCTACGATCAAGACCAATTCCTAAAGTTAACTGCGTGGGTTTCCCTCGCGATCTCGCCATGGGTTTCAGCATCACGCTGTCACCCAAGCGGACGAAGTCCACTCGGATGGCAAGACAGTTCGCTGCAGTCCATTCACTTGGCCCTTCCCACTTTCTAAAAATGAAGATCGTTGCGTAGCAATAGCGTCACCCGTATCGTCACCCGGAACATTGCGGCGAACTGGGTAGGGTTCGCCGTCAACCTCGCGGTGATTTTTTTCCTCACGCCCATCATCATCGAGAATCTCGGTGGCGAAGCGTACGGATTGTGGCTGCTTCTGCAAAGTCTTGTCGGATACTACGGTCTCGTGGATCTGGGGCTGCGTGCCGGAATTGTCCAGACGATCACCCGTCGCATCGCCGATGATGATTCCGAGGCGGTGCGGCGGCACATCGCTGCAGCGATGCCAGTGCTCACGGCGCTCGGTGGCATTCTTCTGGTCGTTGCAACGGTGCTCGCGATCGTGGTCGCCAGTTCGATTGACGTTTCGCCAGAACTGCGTCGTCAAATCGTTCCCGTTGTCTTGCTCAACGCAGTGGCATTTTGTACGCAAATGCTTTTCGCCCCCTACCAATCGGTGCTGACGGGGCTGCAGCGATTTGACATCGAAAACCTATTTGTCGTCGTCTCACGCATCGTATCGGCGCTCGTCATCGTGCTCGTACTGTCGCTCGGTGGCGGGCTGGTTGGACTGGCGATGGTGACCGCGTGTATGGCGTTGATTGATGGGACGCTGCGCTGGTGGCGAGCGAGGCATATGTATCCAGCCCTGCGCGGCCTGCGATGGTGCTGGAGCGTGGCGGAGTTAAAAGAGTTGTGGAAATTTGGGATCTGGAATGCGGCCACGTATGTCAGTCGCCAACTGATCTTCTTTACCGATGCGATTGTGATCACGTATTTGATCGGAGCCGCTGCGGTGGTCCCGTTTGGGATTGCCGGGTCGATTATCGATCAATGCAATCGACTGGTGACGATTTCCGTTCGCGTGCTATTTCCCGCGATGGCGCACTTGAGGTCGAGTAAGGATATGGGAAAGCGACGGCAGCTCTACTTCACCATGTCTCGGTTGGTAATCGGGGTGTCGGTCGCAGCCACGATTTGCGGATCAGCATTGCTGGCGCCATTTATCGGGCTATGGTTGCGCGACACTGATGTCTTAGCGGAGATCCAGAGCCAGGCCCCGCTGTTGTTTCTGTTGCTGGGCGGTGCGAGTGTATTCGTCAGTGTGCAACGTTGTGGCACACAATTGTTGTTAGCCGAGGGGGCCGTTCGTAGCGTCGCGATCCTGTACGCAGGCGAAGCCGTCTGCAACCTTGGCCTCAGTCTCGCGCTCGGAAAACTGTATGGGGTAGTGGGAGTTGCGATCGGAACGCTGGTGCCGGCAGCATTGTTCGCCGTCCTGGGACACCTGCCTCGTCACGCACATGTGCTGCAGTTATCGGTACCCGCTGTGCTATGGCGAGTGCTGGCTCGTCCGGCAGTCTTCGCCTGCGTCTTAGCGGGGGTGTCTTACGCGTGCTATCGCTTGTTCACTCCCGTGGGCTGGACGGGATTGATACTCGCATTCCTGCTGCAGGGCAGCATGGCACTTGCGTTGCTCGCGTGGGTGCTGTTGGAGCCTGCCCAACGTGAAATCCTCAAATCAATTCCCCGTCGCATGTTCGACCGTGTTCCCCGCCCTCGCTGTCGTTCAATCGACTAGCCGGCTCATTGTTTCAGTCCTGAGTATACCGCTCTGACGAAATGATAAGTTGGTGTTTGATACACGGGGCGATAGAATTGTTCATGCACATGTTGCAGCGGAATACATCATGAGTACGCGACAAATGAAGCGAAGGATTAAAAAGATAGCGAAAACGGCACTGCGTTTCATTGCACAGCCGAAGATAACCGAGGGACAGCTTGTCGAACATTTTCTTGAGCTCGGCTTGGCTTCGGGTGATTCCGTTCTCGTTCATTCATCTTTGTCGTCTGCGGGGCGCATTGAGCACGGTGCAGAAGGAGTGATTGAGTCCTTGATGAAAGTGGTCGGGCCGACAGGAACGCTGCTCTTTCCAACTCATAATTGGCGAGAGGTTAATCGTGGACTTCGGAAGTTTGATGTGCGGAATTCGCCTTCCCTTGTTGGTGCGATATCTGAGTGCTTTCGGCTTCGTGACGATGTCATTCGTAGCGAGCATCCGAGTCATTCTGTCGCCGCTTGGGGGAAGGATGCCGCTCGTTTTACTGCGAATCACTTGGCATGCGATTCCCCATGCGGTGCCAAATCACCTTACCATAAACTCATTATGGGAAGCGGAAAGATCCTACTGTTCGGTGTAGGGCTAGAGCGAAATACCTGCTTTCACTGCGTTGAATCGTTGGCAAACTGTTCATATCTTTCAAAAGCAGAGTCTGATCGGTTTGAAATTATAGATAGTAGTGGCGAGAGTCGATTTGTGGATATACGCTGTCACGCCACTGCGATTCCAAGTCGTTTTTCCGAGTTGGAGCAGGATTTAGAAGCCGTAGCCTGCGTCCGCTCGCGGCCGATTGGAAAGTCGAGGTCGACGATGATTGATGCGAAAGCATTTCATGATTGGCTTTTGCCCAAGTTGCTTGCAAACCCCCATTTTTTGTTGAAACCTCGGGGGAACTTTGATGCTTAGTATTAGGTCTTTGACACAGTGCTAGGAGCACCTTTCGAGGTATCAGGTGTTAACGCGGTTTGTCCGTATTGAACACATTGAGACCGGTGCACAGATTCATTAGCATTGTTTCGAGATCAGCGAAACTAAAGAGACTATGTCGAAAAAAACCGTCTTAATGATCGCTCCACTGTTCCCACCGAACGCTGCGGCGGGAGCTCATCGCACTGATCGGTTTGTTCGGTACCTGCGTGACTTTGGCTGGGAAGTGATTGTGATCACCAAAACGGTGCCTCTCGCTGCCGAGACGCAGTTCTCCGTACCAGGCGAGATGCGGATTCCGGGGCTTGAGCACCTCGAAATTATCCGGATTGACGATGATAGGCAGGGCCATACGCCAGGCGCAGCGCCCCGTTTGGCAGCCGAGTCGCAGCTCCCAAGCGATTCGCAACCGCGATCGGTACCCCGTGAAAGCAAAGTTGTCGCTATGGGGAAATCGCTGCTTCGGCCGATCTGGCAGTTTATCGAGCAGACCCCTGATTTGGAGCGGGGATGGAGTCGAAAGGCTGCCGGTGCAGCGATTGAGCGTTGTCGCCAAGGTGGCGTGGACGTGGTTTACTCCACGGGCCCCCCGCATTCAGTCCACTTGGCCGTGCGGCACGTCGCCCAGAAAATGGGGCTCCCATTTGTCGCTGATTTTCGCGACCCGTGGGCCAGGAATAGCTGGATTCGTAAACGCAATCCCATCGGCCGCCGGCTGACGCCGTGGCTGGAGCGGATGGTGGTCCGTTCGGCTACGAAGGTGATCGCCAATAACGCCGGATCGCTCGCTAGTTTTGTGGCGGCGTACCCGGCTTTGGCGAAGTCTGGCAGGTTTGTGACGATCACGAACGGGTTTGACCCAGAGATCGAGGTCGCCGGTCACGTTGTTGCCCGTCGCGATGCTACTCCGATCACCGCGGTTCACGCCGGCTCGCTCTATGTTCAGCGTGATCCCCGACCGCTGATCGAAGCCATCGCTCAATTAGCGAAGTCGGGTACGAATATCGAGTTCCACCATATCGGCTCCTACGACGCGGCATTCGATCCGGTCAAGATCGCGGGCGAGGTGGGTTGTGAGGCGTCGGTCCGGTGGCTCGGTGAACTTTCGCACGGTGAGACGCTGAGTCGTTTGTCCCGTGCTGATCTGCTGGTTGTGATCCAGCCCAACGCCCCCTTCCAGATCCCTGGAAAGGTGTTCGAAATGTTGCTCTTCGATCAGCCCATCGTGGCCGTCTGCGATAGTGCGCCAACTGAGGAAGTTATACGGCAGGCAGGTGGGACAACCGCCGCGAGCAATGATATCGACGGCATTGCTCAAGCACTCCAGTCGGCGGTCGCGATGCGTGGCTCCGCAGAGCTGACGACGCAGCGGCAGGCAGCGCGGTTGCGTTACAATGGTCGTGAACTGACAAAGTTACTGGCGTCCGTCCTCGACGAATCAATTAAGGCAGGTGGGTAGACGCAGGCTGTCCAGCATTCAAGAGGACGCTCGTTGTGCACCATCTTTCCAACGCCAATAATGCTTCAGCCCCATCGAGTATCCAAAATGTTTTCGCACGAGTCCTCTCCGCCAAACGAATGTTCCGCAGGGCCTGGAAATAGCATTAGGATATCATCGAACGGGACATGCCTTGCCAATCCCGCACCCCTGCAGAGTTTCGCCCCGTTTTTCCCGGCAGGCCCAGTCTGATTTCCCGGTAGCCCCAGGCTAACGCCGAAACGGCTAGTAGGGTTTTGCGGAATAGACAACCCAAACCCGCGCTCCGTCGCCAGGCGGTGGAGACCACGTAGCCACCGCCGCCAAGCAGTAGGGTCCACGTTTTGGCCCACGTAACAACACGGTTTATGCGTTCGCGGCCGTCCATGTTGTAGAGACCCCGTTGCCGAAACCGGTCTTTGCAATCCGTTTCCATTGGTAAATTCCATTATATCCAGACAAAACTGCGTCCCCGTGTCGCCGCTCACTCTCCCCCGACGCGTACGTGAGGGGAGACCGGAGGGTGCTCTCGTAACTGGGGATCGAAACATGAGTAGGGGACGTGGTTTCAACATCGGCGATTCAGCTGCCCAGGACGCGCCCGGTGGCTAGGCCTTCCAGCGACGATGCGTCTTCTGCAGCAGTCCGTCATCGGCCGATCCGTATCGCGTTTGTGGTGACGCGTTATGCCGCTGGAGGTTTAGAACGCTGTGTCGCGCATCTTGTTAATCGCCTCCCGGCCGATCAGTTTGCACCGGAGATCGTCTCGTTTGGTGATCTCGGCAGTGCTCCCGATTGGGTAACGCGAGAGCAGATCATGCCTGTTTCCATGAACAAGCGAGCGGGTAACGACCTGCGTCTCGTCTTCCGCTTGGCGAGGTGGTTGAAAGCCAATCAGATTCAGATCGCGCATTCGCACAACTGGGGAACACTGGTTGAAACCAGCTTGGCGTGTCGACTCGCCGGTGTGGTGCATGTGCACGCTGAGCACAGTCAGCAGGACCGGCTCGGCACGGCAACGGCAGGCCTTCGTCGCGAAGCTCAAGCAAAGCTGCGGCGATTTGCCTTTCGGAAATGCGGTGCTGTGGTGGCCTGTGCGGAAACGGTGCGCCAGGGGATTGAGGAACAATGGGCGTTCCCTGCAGCCTCCGTCGTCACGATTCCCAACGGCGTTCAACGGCCTGCGTCTGGAGTTGATTCTCAGGTTCGTCAATCGCTCGGCATTGCGGACTCAGCAATCTTGGTCGGCAGTGTGGGGCGACTGGAAGCACTCAAGGGGTTTGATACTCTGATTCGAGCCACGAAGGAATTAGTGGACAGTGGCATTGATGTTCACACCGTGATCGTGGGCGACGGACCCCAGCAGCAATCGCTGCAGCAATTGATCGTGCAGTGCGAGCTCGGCGAGCGGGTTCACTTGGTTGGCTATCATGCCAATGTGGGCGACTGGATGTCGGCGATGGACGTGTATGTCAATTGCAGTCATACCGAAGCGATGAGCATGTCCATTCTCGAGGCGATGAGCTGCCGATTGCCAATCGTCGCCAGCGACGTAGGCGACAGCAGCATCCTGGTCCAGTCCCGTGCTAAGTGTGGCATGGTCGTTCCTGCAGGGGACCCGGTGTGCCTCGCTCGTTCGCTGGCGCAGTATGCAGGCGACCCGCCCTTGCGAAACCGTCATGGTGCATCGTCCGAGTGCGTTTATGAAAACCACTACACGCTCGATCACATGATCCAAGGCTACCGCAAGTTGTACATGCGATTGCTGTCCGTACCGGAACGTCAGATTGCACCTGGGGGTCACTCCGCGTGAGCTTAACCGCGATCATTTGGCTGGGCTTGTTTCTGACGCTGACAGCGAAGGGGTTTTCACGCCCCATTTGGTCAGTGTGCGCATATTTGATGACCTATTTTGCCGCGCCGCAATTCTGGTGGTGGGGGCGATCGGGAATGCTCAGTATGACGACGAGCTGGAACCTGTACGCCGCGTGTGCGTTAGCCTTGACCGTGGCCATGCATTGGCCGACGCGTCAAAAGTTAACTTCCACAGCGCGACGAACCTATTTCCTGCTCGTCTTGTTCTCCATCAATGCCGGGCTCGTGCACTTTTTGTTTGCCAGCAATCCGTTGCTCAGCTACACGCAGTTTGATTTAGCGTGGAAGCAATCCCTGCTGGCCGTGTTGACCTATTTCGCGGTCCAAAGCAAAGAAGACCTGCGGATCTTTTTGATTGCGTTGTTCTGCGGTTGCGTTTATGTGGGATTTGAAGTCGTTGTCCGCGACGCGGGGTCGATTGAGCGAGGCCGGTTGGAAGGCATCCATCTGCCGGGAGCCAGTGATTCCAACGGCGTCAGCGGGTTGCTGACGATGGGGTTGATGATTGGTGCGTATTTGTTTGTATCCGGTAAATCGACTTGGCCTATAAAAACGATCACCGTACTCGGCAGCGTGTGGATCGTCGAAGTCCTGCTACGTTGCAACTCACGCGGCGCATTTTTGGCCGCGATTGCATCGACAGGTTGGCTCATTTGGGGGACACGTGGTGCAGCCAGGAAGCGGATTCTGACGGTGTGCGCGCTAGGGGTATTCGGAATTCTTATGATGGCGCAGGATTCCAAAATTTTCGAACGCTTTTCGACTACTTTTGCGGGTGAGGAGGAACGCGATGCCTCGGCGGACGAGCGCCTGCAGTTTTGGAAGGCAGCGTTGAGAATGTTGGCTGACCATCCACTGGGCTCGGGTGGTGAAGCAGCCTTCGCTTCCGATCTTGGCGTGAAATACATCGCGGACATTCGTAATGAATACCGCGCCGTCCACAACGGCTATCTCGACATCGCCACCGGTTGGGGTGCGCAGGGTTTTTTACTTTTTGCGATGGCGATTGGCAGTGCGGCATGGAACGCCTACAAGGTCTTGGCCGAGAGCCGACGCGACCCTAACGGCAGCCCAGAGGCCTTAGACAGCACCCTGGTCGGAGCCACCGTGCTGGGTATTTTGATCAGCCAACTAATTGTGGCGATGTTCATCAGTTCGCTCGACAACGAGTGGTTCTATTGGTGCACCACGCTACTACTACTGTATGCCGCATGCTATCAACTCGATACCGATTCGCCGACATCCGATTCGTGGGACGCTTAAGCGTCCGGGACGTTCCCCCGATGCGCGTCGACGTTCGGCTCACGATTGCCTGACGAAATTCGATTATGTTCAAAGCCTACCAGCCACAGTTGTCGGAAAGCTGGAGTGCGTTCGACGAGTGCTCAATAGCTGAACGCCCTGCGCTATTGTAGAATCCATGAAAATCCTCAGCGTCTGTACGAATTTCCCAACAGCCGAAGCCCCGCATCGAGGCTTGTTCGTCGCCCGTCGCCTAAGCGAGATGGCTAAGCGAGTGGATCTGCGTGCGTTAAATCCTGAACCATGGTTTCCAGTTGTGCGTCCGTGGGAGTCGGCGCATGCCAAACCGGACAATCCACTCCCGGTTGACGTCCGCAAAATGTTCTATTTCCCCAAGTATGCTAAGGGGCTTGATAGTTTCTGGATGGATCGGTGCGTGTTGCGTTGGTTTCGCGAAATCGGCGAGGAGGCAACGCGCGGCGCGATACTGGATGCGCATTTTGGGTACCCAGAGGGCGTGGGCTGTGCGCGGCTCGCCAAACGACTTGGGATGCCATGCTTTATCACCATTCGTGGACTCGAGGTAGATCGTTTTCAGGTGCCAAATATCAAGTCCCAGTTGGTGGAGTCCCTTACGCACTGCACTGGCACCATTGCGGTAAGTGACTCGTTGCGCGATGCGGCCATCGATGCCGGGGTACCTGACGAGAACATTACCGTGATCCCGAATGGAATTGATGGCGATTTATTCTGCGTCGGCGACCGCAACACTGCGAGAATGGAGTTGCAGCAGTCCACGGATCGACCTCTCGTCGTCTGCGTGGCAAATTTCAAGGCCGTGAAAGGTCATGAGATTCTGATGAGAGCATTTGCCAAGTTGCCGAGGAAACTCGAGTCCCGGCTCGTTCTGATTGGTGCTCCGAGCGATGCGAATGTTGTGCAACACATTGATCATCTTGTAGAATCGTTGGGAATAAGCGGTTATGTCAATAAGATTGGTTCCAGATCACCTGATGAAGTGGCCAAGTGGTTGCAAGCGGCAGACGTCTTTGCATTGGCAAGCCATCGGGAAGGTTGTTGCAATGCAGTCCTCGAAGCTCTGGCGACGGGCACGCCCGTCGTTGCGACGGCGGTGGGCAGCAATCCACAGGAAATTCGCCATGCTATTGATGGGTTCGTAGTTCCAGTTGGAGATTCCGATGCCTTTGGTGAAGCTCTCCAAACCGCATTGGAGAGAGATTGGAATTCAGAGCAGATCTCCAGTCGTCTCACCGGACGCACCTGGGCCGGCGTAGCTGATCGTGTTCTGCAATTCATGGATTCGCGAATTCGCTAGCTGCACGATCTCGACATCGCCTGCGGTCGAGTTCCCTGCGGTCGAGTTCCCTGCGGTCGAGCTCATTGACCCCGGGATCCAAATTCTCTTCGTATTCCACCTCTTGAGCCCCTGTTCGTATGAAAATTCTTTATCACCATCGAACCCGCGGAGACGGTGCCGAGGGAGTGCATATCAATGAAATGATCGGCGCGTTTCGAGAACTGCGCCACGAGGTGTCGATTGCCGCACCCCGCGGTGCCACGAAGGCGTCGGGACTGGCGGCGTCGCAACCCAGTCGGCCGCCCAGCGGGTTCAAGGTATTTCTGAAACAGACTGCGGAAATTTTCTACAACGTCGTCGATTACTTCCGCGTGCGTGCGGCCGTGAAGAAAGCCCAGCCGGACTTCATCTACGAACGATATTCGTCCTATGATTTCGCTGGCGTGATGGCGGCGAAGCATTTGAAGATCCCGATCATCGTGGAAGTGAATGTCACCTACGCTGGACGTTTTGGAGCACGGTTTCCCGTTATCTATCGCGGGCTCCTCAAACGTGCTGAGTCCTATGTGTTACAGCATGCCGATGGCATCGTGGTGGTTTCCGAGGCGCTCAAGGAGTGTGTGCTGGATGTTCGCAAAGATGACGCGACGACCATCGTCACACCCAATGCTATCAACTTAACGCAGATCAAAAAACTCGATCACCATGGACTTCGCACCACGATGCGTGCTGAACTTGACGTTGAAGACAAAATCGTGATTGGTTTCGTCGGATCATTGCGGAAATGGCACGGCATCGACTTCTTTGCCGACGCCATGACAGCAATTGTCTCGCAAACAAAGAATGTGTACTTCCTCATCGTGGGTTCCGGAGAGTATGAAGACACATTGAAGGCGAAGATCAAGGACGCCAAACTCGAAGAGCATGTCAATCTGGTGGGCCCCGTGGCACACGATCAAGTCTATTCCTATATTGCCGCCATGGATGTTGGAGTGATGCCCGATTCCAATGAGTTTGGCTCGCCGATGAAGATTCTCGAGTACATGGCGATGGAATGTGTTGCCGTCGGACCTGATCTTGGCCCAATTCATGAAATTATTCGCGATGGTGAAACCGGCTGCATTTTCAAGCGTCGTGATCAAGCGGACTTTGTCTCGGTTTTGATCAACCTTTGTGACAATGTAAAGAGGCGAAAGCAAATTGGCGAGAACGCCAGACGCGATGTACTGAACGAACGCACTTGGAATCGAAATGCCAGCGATGTGCTGGACCTGTTCCAGCACTTTCGAACTGTCTGTTGAGGACTTACCAAGCGACAGTAATGTCGCCCAGCCAAGGTGAATGAGATGATTGAAATGGAGTTAGAACCGTTTGATCAGCAACGATATGTGGCCGAGATCGCAACCGGCAAACCTCAGGTGCGCGACGGGCGTTTGTTATCCAAGCCAAATATGCTCTCAGATGTTTGCGTCAACCGAGACGCGTTGGCCACCCTATTGTATTCGGGCACCATCTACCCGCCGCAAACAATCTTTCAGGATCACACTGCAATAGGCATGGGCGGTCGCCTACGTATTGATCAAGACTCAATCCATTATGAGAGTGACGCCAATCTTTTTGCTGACGGTGGGGGAGCATCAGACGATGTCTTTGACTGCATTGATTTGCTCGCGGAATCGATTGAGCGGAGTGACCTAGACGTCGACAATGCGACGCTACTGTTGAGCGAAGGCAAGGACTCCACCGGAATCGCTCTCGCCCTTGCGCAGTTAGGTCGACGTGTACCCTGCTTCACATTCGCTAACGCCGACAGCAATGTAGAGTATGTTGAGTTCCTTGCCAGGAAACTTGGATTTCCATTGACGGTATTTAGGTATCAACAAATGGCGATTACCGAGGATGCTCTCGACCGACTTGGCTCAGTATTCGAGCCGACGACGGATCAAGCATTTCTCTCCTTTTTGCTACTGCCGATGGAGCGATTTCAAGGACAAACGCTACTCGATGGAATGGGCAATGATCTCTACATGGGGCACCTGCCTTCGGCAAACCAGTACCACGCAATGCGTCTGTGTAGCCGCGTAGAAAAGATTTTTCCTGAGGGTGTGAGAAATCGATTGCGGGACATGCGAAGTTCAGATCACCCGTCCAGTGGTGTCCCATTTCGCAGCTTTACAGAGTGCCAAGGACTGTACAACGGATTGAGTGAATCCTTAATATCAGCGAGCACTCATGGAAAGGTTCAAAAACTTACTGATTTGGACCGCGGATGGAAATCACATGGCTTTGAGCGATCCCGCGCACTCAGTCGCGGGCGTTTTTTGGACAACTACTCCTATTCGGGGAAGTCGATCGCCCTTGCTGAAATGGCGGATGGGCGAGTCTACTTTCCGTGGGCTGATCCTGGAATTGCAAAACGCTTCCTTTCGACCAACGATCAAGACCGGTTTCAATGGCCTACTGTCAACAAGTTGATGTTGCGCAATGCGATAGCAAAGCGGATTGACTACCAACAGCCAAAAGTGGGTTTCAAGGCTCCGCTGGCGGAGATTTTGACTTGCAATAGACTTTTAGTCGAACGATCGATCGATAGCTCTCGTACGATTGGAGGCAGTTTGAAAACATTTCTCAAGGGATTAAGACCTACTAGCCCGCGACTTTCCTGCGTGTTTCTCTACACGCTGTGGGAAATGGCTCATAACCAGCGAGTCAGCGTGTCTCGTGCATAGGGCATACTCAAGTAAGCGTTTCAGATGCTCGAACACACTCCAGAGTGCTAGACAGCAATTTGTGCGTCAACAAACTTCTTTGGAAAAGAGCGCAGGCGTGATCGACGATGTTAAGGTGGCAGCTAGATTCGCGTGGGAAATCCGATGTTGGTTGTGCACGTGCTGGTTGTGATCCAGTTCGCGTTTTGGATTGCTGCGATCGCGTTTTTAACTCCGCTGGCATTGTACCCACTCTCACTGTGGTTGTTGTCGCAGTTGAAGCCGGTGCGTAGGCCTGGGAAGGCGTTGCCGACGGCGACGTTGGTGATCAGCGCGTACAATGAACGCGAGGTCATTGGCGAGAAAATCCGCAATGCGTTGCTGTTGGATTATCCCGCCGATCGGTTCGATATCATGGTGATTTCAGACGCCTCGGATGATGGCACCGACGACATCATTCGTGAGTTTGACTCTGACCGTGTTCAGGGGTGTCGGATGGAGCAGAGGGCGGGCAAGTCAGCAGGTCTGAGTCGGTTTTGTCCCAGTGCAGCCGGTGACATCTTGGTATTTACGGATGCTAATTCGATGTTCCATTCCGATGCGCTATCGCACCTGCTCTGTCACTTTGATGCCCCCGAGGTAGGTTACTCGGTCGGTCGCCAACTGTACATTGATACAGAGCATGCGGCTTCCTGTGATTCGGAGAACATCTATTGGTCGTTTGAGTTGCTGATGAAGCAATGGGAGAGTCGACTCAGTAGCGTGGTCGGCGCTGACGGAGCGATCTATGCCTTGCGAAAGGAGCACTTTGCTCCGCTCGCGGCAGAGGATATCAACGATTTCCTATTGCCATTGCAGGTCATTGCCAAGGGGTTTCGCGGTGTGTTCGATTACCGCGCGGTTTGCTTCGAAAAGGCCGCTCCAGATTTCGCGGGCGAGTTTCGACGCAAGAAACGGATCGTCAATCGCAGCTTATACGCGCTGTTGAAGGTGCCGGCGGTGCTCAACCCGTTTCGCGTGGGATGGTTCGCCTGGCAAGTTGTTTGCCACAAGCTGCTGCGGTGGCTCTGCCCTCTGTTCATGGTCATTCTGCTGGCCACATCGGCGGTCTTATCAGTGTGGGAGTGGCAGCAAGGAACACTGGGGATTTACAGTTCGGCACTGCTCTGCCAACTGCTGGCCTACGCTCTGGCGGGACTCCACCGCGTAAAGTATTTCCAAGCGATACGGCTCGTCTACGTTTGCTATTATTTTTTGATGATTAATGTAGCCTCTGCCCAAGGAATTTGGATGCTGGCGCGGGGGCAGGTGATCGGCAAATGGAAACCGGAGCGTTAGCGTGTTCGCAGTTCCGCCCATCGTCGTCACAATTCTTGCCATTGGATTCTGGGCGTGCATGTTGGTCTTGCTGCATTCCTATGTGGTCTATCCCATGCTGGCTCGTTTGATTTGCCGCGGGCAGCGGCGGCGAATAACTGCTCAGCCGGGGGCGTCCCTGGATGCGGGAGACGGCCGTGTCTGGCCGGCGATCAGTGTCTTGGTTCCCGCATTCAATGAAGCGGATGTGATCGCGGGCAAAATTGAGAATTTGATGGGGTTGGACTATCCCGCCGATCGAATCGAGATTTTGATCTTCGATGATGGTAGTTCTGATCGCACCGTCGCGGTCGCGGAGCAAGCGATCTCGGGAGTTCACGACGGCGTCACAGTCGAGCCCGCGATACGATTGATTCGCGGGATGCAGCGTCGAGGTAAGGCGAGTGCGGTCAATTCACTCGCCGGTGAGGCGCGGTATGATCTATGGCTGCTGACGGACGCGAATGTAATCATGGATCGCCAGGCGCTGAAACATCTCGCCGGGCAGTTAGAGGATCCGAAGGTTGGTGCGGTAACGGGGCCGGTGGTGCTGGTCGATAGCGGCGAATCGTTCCAACAGGGCGAGATTCTATACTACCAAATCGAACGATCCATCCAGGTTGCGGAGTCGTTGATGGGGTCCGTCATGGGGGTTGACGGGGGCATGTATCTCGTTCGTCGTGAATCGGTGCCACCACTCCCGCACGACACGATTTTAGACGATTTTACCGTTTCGATGGCGGTGATGCGGCAGGGCCAGCGGATCGTTTACTGTAAGCAAGCATACGCTACCGAATGCGGCACCGTTTCGGCGAGACAGGAGTTTCGGCGGCGCGTTCGGATTGCGGCGGGGGCCGTACAGCTCGTCGGTCGTGGGTGGCTACCGAAGGTCAGTCAACCTTGGCTATGGTTCGAGTTTGTTTCCCATAAGCTGATTCGGTGGATGTCGCCGGTGTTATTGATTTCCGCGGCGCTGGCGTTGTTCGGTCTTGGTGTGTTTTCAGGTTCGACGGAGCACTCCGGGTATCGCTGGGCAGCCGTGTTCGGCGCGGCGGTTTCCGTTCTGGCCCTCGCCGTTTCACTCCTACCTGTTCTCCAACGCAGCGCCTTGGGCAGCGTGGTCCACTACCTCGTCCTCAGCCAGGTTGCGATCGGCGTGGGACTCATCAAAGGAATATTTCACATGCAGCCGCCGCAATGGGAAAAGGCCGATCGAGTGATGGAGCGCAGCCAATGAACGCGCGATCAACCATCCGCTTGGTCGTGAGTGTCGATACCGAAGAGGAGGGGTTGTGGAACGTGGGATTTCCGGTTCGCAACAACACGACAACCAACCTACGCGGCCTCGCTCGATTTCAAGCATTGTGCGAGCGGCACGGGATGCCGCCGACCTATCTCGTCACTGCGCCGGTGTTGGATGACGAACAGGCCGTGGCCGAAATGTCGAAGTGGCAACAGGAGTCGCGGTGCGAGGTCGGTGCCCACTGTCACCCGTGGTGCAACCCGCCGATTGTCGCCGAGCAGGTTTCTTCGAGGGAGTCGTATCTAAGCAATTTGCCGCGTGAGCTGCAGTACGAGAAACTGGCATGGTTGACCGATGCGATCGCGGATCGAATGGGGGTCCGGCCCACCTCGTTTCGCGCCGGCCGCTACGGTTTCAGTTTTGTGACGGCGCGGTGCCTCATTCAGCTCGGCTACACAGTCGATTCGAGTCACCTGCCGTTGTTCGCGTACCCAGAGGATGGTGGTCCTGATTTCCGTATGCATGCACGTCTTCCGCATCGCTTGGTCGATTCGTCGAAGCCCGGATCGCTGATTGAAATCCCCGTGACAACGGGATTCACACGGCCTGGCTATGAGTTAAGGCGCAGGATTTATCAACAGACAAGGCAACCGATCCCGCGCAAGTTGCGATTGGCCGGGATCGCC
Organism: Allorhodopirellula heiligendammensis; assembly: GCF_007860105.1. NCBI lineage: Bacteria > Pseudomonadati > Planctomycetota > Planctomycetia > Pirellulales > Pirellulaceae > Allorhodopirellula > Allorhodopirellula heiligendammensis. The sequence continues at coordinate 2,677,777 of NZ_SJPU01000001.1, read as the reverse complement.
GACAGGTTAGGGATCGCCAGACGCGTCAAACTGAGTCCGGAGGGGACGCAGACGGATGATTTGAAGCAGTTGATCTCGGCGGGAGTTCGTGACGGTTTGCAAACGTTGGTGTTGATGTTGCACAGCAGTTCGTTGGTCGCGGGCTGTTCACCGTACTGTGCCAGCGAGGCGGATTTTGAGCGGTTCCTCAGCCGATTGGACAGCTGCCTCGGATTCGCACGAACCGAATTTCAGGCCGAGGGCGTGACGCTTACCCAAGCCGCGGTCGAGATCGATCAGATGCTAGACTGAGATCTCCACGAACCACATTCAGTCTCCCCTCTCCCCCGCGCTTCGTGGGGGAGAGGGGGCGGCGGTAAGGGGCCTACACACTGAACATCAAATCGCAATTTCATCCATGACCATCCCACGCAGCCGAGTACGCGAATCCGAACGAATTCAGTTCGCTCGCGAGCAGCGTCAGAGCGCCACCGAGTTCTCACGCGACGTGTGGGAACTCGTTCGCGCTCTGGCGATTACTCGGTGAAAAATTCCGCCGCGAGTATCCCGTTGGACCGTACACGCTCGACTTTGTATGTGTTGATTTGAAAATCGATTTAGAAATTGATGGGAAAGATCATTTCACGCCAGAGGGGGCGAGCTCGCGATGCACAGCGCGATGCGTATTTAGGAGCGCTCGGGTTTGAGGTATTGCGGATTCATGGATTTCGAGTGACGCAGGATTTGCATGGGGTGCGTGAAGAGATTGAAGCCCTGGTGCAGAGATTGCGAGTGAAAAGCCCCTCACCCCCCGACCCCTCTCCCCGCAGCGGGGCGAGGGGAGCCAGCGTGATCTCGTCGCCCCCCACTTCCCTTTTGCTCCGCTTCTCCCACTCTCCCCACCGCGTGCCATTATGAAAAATCGTCTCTTTGCGGTACTCGTTGTCATGTTCGCGGTCAGTGCGCACGTCGGCTGTCAGGATTCTTCTCGGGCAACAGCGGCAGAGTACGGCAAGAAAAACCGGGGCGATGCTGAAAACAATGTGGCGGCGTTGCGTGCCGCTGGGCATCCCGTTCCACCGGTGGATCAATGGTGGATTGAGCATCCCGACGCCGAAACACTCACTCAATCCTTGCGTGCTCCCTACCGTCAGGACGAGCGCATCTGTGTGCGACGGTTGTGGTTCCCCGTTCAGATCCTACCGGGCGAGAACGTCGACGACGCGCTCATGCAGCGAATCGTTAAAAATCCAAAGGGGCCCCAGCAGCTCGCACTGGCATCGCATTATTTGGCCGCGCTGGGAGAGGAGACCCAGGCGGAAGAGTTAATGGCGGAGGCGAGAGCTGAGTTTTGGATCGATCCGTGGCAGGCGTCTATCTACTGTTATTCGCGAGTCGCCAAATCGATGGCCGCGGTCCTCGCATTGGACTGGATTGAATGGCAAAATGCAGAGGAATTTGAGAGAGCATTTCTACGAGTCACGCAGATGCTAGGGAAAGAACTCGAGCTCACTGAGCAAGGCGGCCGCAAGTTTTCTGATGACGGGTACTGGAATGCAACGCACCCCATCTATTCCGCCTATTTTTTACAACAGCTACTCGCCTTGGCCGCATATGGGATTCACCCAGAAGGCGCAAGTCATCAATGGGCAGAGCAATTCATTGCGGAGATGTGTCGTCCCGAAAATACTGTCAATCCGACCGCTTACTCGACGTTCGAATTTGCCAACGTGCTTTCACTACTTTCACGCCGTGGTGGTGGGCGAGAGTATGGACAGAGCGAACGGCATACGGGTTTGGGAGGGTATGAAGATAGCTTTCTATCGGGTGCCGTGTTTCAGCTCGGAGCGGTCGATAGTGCTACCGATTACAAGTTCAATCTCATCAAGAGAAACTTGTATACGAGAACCCGCCACATCGGCTTGCTCTTTGAGCAAGACGGGCTTGTCCATGACCCCGAAATGGATCCCAACCCCAATGCAGCACTGCGCATCTTCGCCAAGTGGTATCGGGACGAGCCGGAGATTGGTGGAGCGTATCAATATTTTGTCGAAGATCAGGCGGAGCGAGCTAACTTCCTCGAATTCCAGGCCTTGGCCGGCCCGGCGCCTCAGTCGGTTGCTCCGACCTCCGAGTCGCGGGCCGAGCGTGTCGGTTCGCGCTGGCACTATCTTGAGAATCCCGCGGATCCGGAGTCCACGTTCCGGATGTGGATCACGAATCGCGACATCGAAAATTTCCGGATTTCTCCCGACGAACGCTGCTTGTTTTTTGCCAGTGGACAGGTCGGCTTGGTCAACGGACACGCCAATCGCACGTATTCGATCGATGCACTCTCCAACGGTGTACAGCTCTCAAAACGAGAGGCCAGTGGGGATCCGCATGTTGGCGACCCCAGTTTCTGGCCGATTCTGTCGAGCCATCATCCCTATTGGTCTGCGTCACAAGCGAAAACGGCTGAGCAGGTTTTAAAAGATCCCTTTTTCTTGGTCGGTGCCGATGGACCTGTTGAGCACGATGGGACTTGGAATTGGTCGCGGGACTACACCGATCTAATGACCCGTGAGAACAAATCTGAAATTGTAGGGGATGTCGGTCGCGCGGTAGCCGAGTACCGGATCACGCCGGGTGAGAAGAAAATGCAGATCATCGATACGATTCAAGCGGGTCCTGAAGTCTACGTCGGATGGCATTTCTCAACGACGCACGAACTACAACTTGTCGAGAATGGCTTTGACTTCGGGGATGAGTCCGACCAAATCCAAGTCCGTATCGAAGGCTTGGATGGCACGAAGCTAGAGCCAACCGTTCGCCAAGAATGGCAGCAGGACGGATACACGCTACCGCTGGATTGGCACAACATGGTCGGTGGTCACAAACGGGTTACGGAAAACATCGGGTACACACCAACCGAGCATCGCGACGAGTTCAAAGTGCGGGTGACGATCCAGGCCATAACGAAGGACTGACGCGAAATGTCACTGCGTGCTTGAAGTGATCTAGCATGTTAGAATTTCGTCGGTTTGGCGGTCGCACGGTTCGCGGCACATGCGGGCATGCGAACACTTAGTCGTGGATCGCTCCGCCGATCCATCCTCAATATCGCGATGCGGCGGCTGACGCTTCCATTGCATGCTGGAAAACGTTATCTGACCGCCTATTCTCACGAACGCAGGCTCTAGGGACACTCAGTTGAGCGAGGTGTCCAACCCAGCCAAATCCTGTGTGGCCAGGTATGCCAACAACGCATCGTCTTTTCGTTTCCACGGAGTCAAAGCGAGGTCGGACGGAGATTGTGGAACCGTCGATATTTGAACCTCCGCCATGCGTCCTCCAAACGTCCGTCCAATATCGCCGCTGCCACCGAGGGTGACACGTTGCCCACCGAATGTTGGATAGACGATGGTCACGCCCACGTTGGTCTTTGAATCAGCAAGAGCGCCGTTGACGTAGAGGTCGAGCCGGCCGCCGTCACGAGAGCCATCGAACACGCCGACGACTTCGTCGAATCCCCGGATGTCCCAATCGGTAATTCTGGCCGACACCCGCTGCGTTCCCGCCTCAGTGCGAACTGTAAACCAGTAGCCCTGCAGCGACCCTCGTTCGTCACTCATCGACCCACCGTCCTTAACGGTCAATGAATAGGCTTCGACACTCCCCGATTCGTATCGAATGAGCGGTTCAAAGCTGTTATTTCTGGTGGTTGGCTGGACAACCGCTCGCAGTGTGATCGCGGTGGTCGGTCGGTGGGCTGCAGTGGGCTCGATTTCCAAGCGTTGGCCACTCCAACGTCCTTGAAACTCTAGATAATTCGGCGATGCCTTCGGGGTGCCAATCATCGTGGCTTCGAACGCGTAGGTTGATCCATCCGAAACGTTTGTCGAGCCAGTGTTGAATTCCCAGTTGCCCACCAGTGGCGACGGACTCGCGTCAAAGACGACGTCGAAGCGAACACGCATCGACGCTTGGCCGTTGCGGCTGTCGGTGGCAAAGAAGTTAATCGTCCGCGAGCCAGATTGATCGTTCGACGGTTGCCAGACAAACTCGCCGGTGTCTTTATTGAGCGTCGCACCGGTGGGTAGATTGTCAGACGAATATTCAACGATGTCGCCGTCCGCGTCAGTCGCTGCGAGGTCGAGTCGGAAAACCGAGTTCGCCACGAGAGCTTGTGCGGCAACGGGTTGGAGCACGGGGCGATTGTTCGGTGGCACAACGCCAAAGATCGGGAACGGGAGTTGGAGTTGCAGTTCACTGGAGGCACCTGATCCGGTCGTAGTGATAATTTGTCCTTGGATTTCGAAGTCGCCCAGATTCGGTAGAAAGCTGAGTTCGGCTTTGCCAGTTAGCTTGTTCAGGTTCAGGGTTTGCCCGTCCACGTTGACTTCAACTCCCGTAACGCCAGCAGGGTTACCGACGACGGTGTAGTAGAGTACCGGCTTGGAAAACTCCACGCGGACATTCATGAAGAGCAGTGGCTGCTCCAGCGGGTTTTGCTCAAACACCAAGCCATCGATTCCCATCGCTCGACCGCGAGTGAGAGCCGTTTCCCCGTTGTCACCATCAATCTCACGACTGGGTGCGACAAAACCGTTCGCCGCCACACCGTACTGCGCAAAACTCTCTGCATTCGTCAGATTGCCGCCAGGGCTAATCGGCTCGCCTTGAAACTCCGGAATCGTATCGGGTGCCTGCTCGGGGTAGTAGATTGAGAGGTCAAGCCCGTCGACGCCGTCGAAGTCGCGGAAGACCGTTGACTCGGGTAGGACAGCGTTGTCAAGGTACGCGGGAGTCCAGCGCAGCGTAATATCGTTTTGGGAGCCCGGACGTAGGCTATTGCCAAACGTCACATTGCTCATTAAGAAATCACGCACTCCATCGGCAGGGTTCTGGCCCCAGGGGATGACAAGAATATTTTGATCATTGTCAAAATGGCTGTCTTCCAGGAGAATGTCATCTGCCGAGCCGCGTCCGCGATTGAAATACCCAATCGTCATGTTCTGGACTTCGGCATGACGAACGATTGATGTCGCCGCGCGACTACCCGCATGAATAATTGCTGCGCCGACAGCAGGGTTGGATGGACCACCGAGGCTGGCACGAGCGCTGATCATCGCGGGGTCGCCCCGTTGCAGCCAGCCATCGACAACGTAATCATCGGCGTAATAGAATCGGATACCGACACCCGTGACGTGCCAGACGGTCGTGTCGATGAGAGTGTTTCGTCCGGCCGCGTCAGGGTAGAGACTGCGGTTACCCACTGACCAGAGCTGGACGGCTGCGGTCGTCGCTCCGTAGATTTCATTGCCGCTGAAATCGTCGAACGGTTCGGCCAGCACGTTGATGAGGCGGGTTTGCGACTCATCGTGCATGTTTGCACCGGCAAATAGTGGTACGCGGACCTCACGGTACTTGCTGCTGTTACGTGTGTTCGGGATGTTATCCGGGAACACAACGAATCCGTTTCGCACTGCGTTGGCGACAACGTTGTCGGTGACCGAATTCATCGGCCCGGCAAACCAGAAGCCATCGCCTTGGTCACCGCGATCACTGAGGTTTTCACCCAAGCCGTTGAAACCGGTTTCGCCATCGTGGACGCCGACGACAAAATTGCCACTGATGGTGTTGCCGTACTCGCTGCCGTCTTCGGTCGCGACCGCTGCGCCTTTAACGTCGTGATACACGGAGTCAGCCGTGAGTCCAAAGTGGGAGGCGTGGATCGTGGTGCCCCACTTCAGGGCTCCGTCGATTGAGTTGCCGATGCCGATGGATTGGTAGCGAATACTCGTATCCGCGTGGGCAGCGTCGAGGGGAATACCTCCCATCGGTCCGCTGAGATGATGGTTATGGTCACTGTACCGAGCGATCTGGTTGGTCCCGATGTGCGTGACCTGGCCATTGACATCGTACGTCGTGTTGTCGATTGGGCCGACATCGGTACGGCCGAGATCCTGATAGGCCACATAACGAATGTCTTTGCTGGCGTCACCCACGAAGGCAACGTGCCCGCGAACGCCATCGGGATTCTCGCTTCGCAGGACAACATTACGGCCGAAATTCGCGATATGCGGGGCAAGCGTGACGCCAGCGGTTGTTTGCGTCGGCGTGCCGTCGGCATCGCGGGGCCCAACATGATCAAACTGGAGCGGGTGATCCACGACAATGGAGTTGGCCGTTACGGCCACGATGGTCGCGGTCTCTTCCTGGGACTCGTATGTGTAGTAGTTGGGTGTGTCAACCGGATTAGTTTGACGCGTATCAGGGATGACAATCCTGTCGCCCACCTGCCAATCTCCCACATAGCCTTGCGCTTCGATGGTGGTAGAGCCGGCCAGCACGTCGCCCGCGGCACGAACAAACGTGTTCTGCAGAGTATGACCGTGCATTTCGGCCTTGCCCAATACGATCAAGCCATTGCCCCACTGCGACGGATCGATCCCGGGATGCTCGACCGTTCCCGTCTTGAAGTGATGTCCATCGGCTTGCGGTGTATCAGTAAATACGACCTCGGCTGTCACGCTTGCGTTGACGGGGGCCACGGCAGTACCGATCGTCAGCGTGCCAGCAGGCATTACCATGAGTTCGTTCAGCCACACCGACGTGTGGGAGTCGGTCGCAAACTTCAGCTCGCCGCTCACTTCGATGGCGTCGAGCCGCATCGTTGAATCGATGTCATAGGTTACCAACCGGCCGGCGGGGATCGAGACGATCGCATTGGCACCAGGGACTTGACCACCCTGCCATATCGACGGGTCCGACCAATTTCCGTCGCGAATCGAAATGAATGTGGGGTTGGCACCAAAGCGAGGAATGTTGTCATGCATCGTGACCACCGCATCGGGCGTGATCTCGAACATGCTATGTCCCATGTCCATGCTCTGCATCGTCATTTCGCCCTCCACCATTTCGCTGGTCGACGTCGCCGAGACGATGGCTGGACTGAAACTCGGCATTGCCAGGGTGCCAAAATCCGGCACGGCGAGATCATTGGCGAGCAAACGACGGGACTCAAGAGATTCGAGCCTCAGTCGGCGGTTGGATCGTGGTATTCGTAAATTCATGCGATGTCGGGTCTGTGAAGGCGAGGAGAATTGATGCCAGGAGGAGATGAGCGGGCGTAGTGCAGGCCGGAATATTGAATGTGGAGCGGGACTAGGCCTCGCGAAAATCATAGCAAAGCGCCGAGCAGCCAGAGGCATTCGGCCACGCGCACGGCAGGCCAATCTAAGATGGAAACTCCCATCCGTTCATTGATCAACCATAAAACGCACTCAGGACCCCTAGACGCACACATAGTGGGGCAATACTACCCTTTACAGCCAGAACTTGCAATACCACCGATTCCCGTCCATAAACTTTAAGTTAGTTCGGCGGGATGATGTGATCCGCCGTTTGTATTGGGTAATTGAGATTCCTAAAGCGATTCGGCGTCCCACGGAGTTGCGTGTTAAAGTGCTTCCTCGCACCTCATCGCCGATAAACTCTTCACCCTGAAACTTGGAATTTGCATGTCGATGATCACCACCGAAGGGATCTGCCAATCTATCGGCGAAGCAGCTTCGCGGGTCGGATGCTTGGTTTGGGGAATGTGGGCTTGCCGCTGACAGATGCCTTCGTGACCAAGGGTTTTCCTGCATTGGGTTTGACGTCGACCACAGCTAGGTTGACTCGTTGCAGGCTAAGTAGAGCTACGACTAGCACATCGGCGACCGTAAACTGGCGGATTGGATCGACCAGAGGCGGTGTGATGCGAGGGCGGACATTTCTCGTTTGGCGAAGTCGGATGCGCTGTCGATCTACGTGTCGACGCCACTCGACGATGCCCGCGATCCCGAACTTACCTATGTGATCAGTGCATGCAGGCAGATTTCGCGGCACCTGCGCGCCGGACAGTTAATCGTGCTCAAGAGTAGGTCCTTTCCGACGGCGACGCGGGATGCGATGAAACCGAACCTAAAGAAGTCAGGGTTGAGGGCGAGAGTGATTTCTCGAGGACGCCAGCGAGCCGATCCGCGACATGAAAGCCTGCATACCAGGTGTGCCGTACAAGAAGGACGTCGATCATCGGCACGAGAGTCTGTCGTTCGAACTGATGGAATCACTGCTTAAATAGGGGAACCTGCTGAACGACAGCGCCCCTCACATGCAGAAACAATTGGCGATGCGGCACTTCGATGGCCTGCCAAGAGCTGAGGGCGATGTTTTTCTCGCCGCAGGATGCGGTCTTGATCGCCACCGACCACACTGATTTTGATTATGACGCGACTGCTAAGCGCGCACCGCTCGTGATCGATACCCGCAATGCAGCGGCATACGTTCAGCAGCACCGAGAAAAAATTCCCACGCCGTGAGTTCGGGGTTCGCCGTTCTCCGAATTCGCGAAGAAAAACGCAGCTAATCCTTCAAGACGGACAAGGTGGCTGAGTCCCTCGATTTGCGAGCGGATGGATTCCACCGTCTAGCGACGGTAGCTACTTTTGCTGCGGGGCGTATGATTATCACGCTGTCAGACCAATCCATTTCGTTTCGAGCCGATATCGACAAGCCATGAATACGATGCACATCACCCAAGATGATGTCAACCGATTTGCCCAGTGGTCAGGCGATCGCAATCCGATACACGTTAATCCTGATGCGGCCAAGAAGTCATCGTTCGGGGGCACGATCGCTCACGGCGCGCTGACGACGATCGAGGCGCTCCGCTCCCTTCCTTCGGAACTCGCTCGCGGTCGCGAAATCGAGGGGCTTGATATCGAGTTTCGCGGCGAGGTCCGACCAGATCGGAACTACCCGGTCGAGAGCTCGTCGGAAAACGAGACGTCGACGGTCGTGACGGTCAGCGACGGGCAAGCGACGCGAATGACGGTGACGGCCACGTATAGGAATGGACTCACGGTACCGTCGACTGCTGCAGTGGTTGCCTGGATGGAGGAGGCGATGCAAGCGGGCGATCCAAGTTCTGGGGACGACGCTCCCGTGGCCTGGCAGCCCTACGATTTCGAGGCGGGTGCGTGTCATTACGGTCGACATCGATTTGGCCACCACGCCGCGGCCGAATCGTCGCTGACAACAACCCAGGAAAAAGTACTCGGGCTATGCAGTTTCATCGTCGGCATGAAAGCCCCTGGGCTGTCCTCGCTGTTCACGCGTCTGAGCATTGATTTTGCGGCGGCGGCTGCGGATTGTGGCGATGAAGTGGCGTATCGATTGACGTTCCGGGACTACGAACCGCATTTCCGTTTGCTCGAAACGGAGTTGGAGATCGCTTCGGCCAGCGGCGAGTTGATTGCCACGGCTCGGGTCCAGAGTTACGTCCGGTTTCCGCAGGCGGAGCCGGACCCCGCCGGATATGTCGGTGAGTTGACACTGCCGGCGCGTGAACTGGCGAGCAAAGTGGCGTTGGTGTGTGGCGCCAGCCGTGGTTTAGGGGCCGAATTGGCCGCGGCTCTGGGGGCGGCAAAGTGCAAGGTCTATCTCGCCTGCAGGCATCCCAATGAATCGACGAGGGCACTCGTCGAGCAGATCGATGCTGCCGGTGGCGCGGCCGTGATCGTCGCCGGCGACGTCGGCGACGCCCAGTGGTGCGAGCGCACCAAGTCTGAGATTCTCGCCGCAGACGGTCGCCTTGATCTGCTGTTTTTGAACGCCTGCGCAGCACCTCGCTTCGGTGGTGTCGCAGGTAGTACCGAAGCAGACTCGTTTTCTTACATCGCCGAAAATCTCGCCCTGTCGAAGATTCCGCTGGCGAGTTTCTTGTCCTGCATTGCCGAAGTCTCAGGAGCGGTTGTGGCGATTTCTTCCTCGTTTGTGGATGAGTGTCCGGCGGGATTCGCTGACTACATCGGCGTGAAGATGGCCGTGGAAGGGCTCGTCAAGACGGCCGCTCGGGAGCATCCGAAGGTACATTTCCTGATCGCTCGGCCCCCGAAACTGCGCACCAGTTGGAACGATACGCCGACCAGTGCGATGGGGGCGATCCCCACAGCGGTCGCCGCGGCCCGCATTATCAACACCGTGGCGAGTCCCGATGATCGCACGCCTGTGGAGGTGCTCGATTCGTTTCCCTTCACCGAACCGGCGATCCGGCAGGTCACAGCGGAACCGGACCGACGCGTCGTGCTCTGCTCGACGTTCACGCTCGATCCCATTGGCAATGGCTTGCAGCGTTGGTCGGCCGAATTGGATCTGCACCTCGGTATCGAGTTCGCGCCCTATGCGCAGGTGCTCCAACAGTGCCTCGATCCAGCTAGTCTCATGTCGCGCAGCTCCGACGGGGCCGTGATCCTGATCCGCGTCAGCGATTGGTTGCGCGAGTGGAATTTGGATGACGCGGACGCTGGGGACGTGGAACGCCGGTTACGTGCGGCTGCCCAGGAGTACATCGACGCCATCAAGACACACCGCTCCTTCGCCGCCGGTCCAACGTTGCTGCTGATCTGCCCAGGGACCGTTAGCGGCTACCTGCTCGAGTCGCTGCTGCACGAAATCGAACATCAGCTGCGAGATTCGCTGAGTGAGATACCGGGGCTGACCTTGATCGAGACGCGTGATTGTCACGCCCTCTTTGAGATCGATGGCACGCAAAATATTTTCGACGAGTTGCGCGACGAGATCGCGCACATTCCCTATCAGGATGCTTACTACTTCTTCCTCTCGGCACTGATCGCTCGCTTCGTCCATCGCCAGAACGCACCGACCAAGAAAGTCATCGTGCTGGATTGCGATAATACGTTGTGGGGCGGCGTCGTGGGCGAAGTCGGCGCGGAGGGAGTTCGATTTGACGAAGTGCATCACCAATTGCATCGGCGACTCCTGCAATTGGCAGAGAGTGGCATGCTGTTGTGTTTATGCAGCAAGAACGAAGAGCATGATGTGTGGTCGGTGTTTGACCAACGTTCCGATTTTGGAATCCCACGCGATCAAATTGTGGCTGCCGCCGTGAATTGGTTGCCGAAGAGTCAGAACATTCAAGCCTTAGCTGAGCGTTTGAATCTCGGTTTGGATAGTTTTATCTTCCTCGACGATAACCCGGTGGAGTGCGCCGAGGTGCGCAGCGGGTGTCCGAGTGTGCTGACGATCCAGTGGCCGACGGACGCCGCATCGGCCACCAAGCTACTGGATCATTTTTGGGAGCTGGAGGCCCGAGACGCGACCGCGGAAGACAAACGGCGGACGCAGTTATACCGCGAGGAGTTCTCTCGCCAGGACTCGTTGCAGAGTGCGGGGAATTTCCAAGAGTTCATCGATTCGCTCGATCTGAACATCGATATTCAAACGCTATCGGATGCGGACCTGGCGCGCGCCTCGCAACTCACCCTGCGCACCAATCAATTCAACTTCACCACCCTGCGGCGCAGTGAAGCCGAATTGAAGGCGTTGATGGCCGACCCGAACGTTGTCTGTCAAACGGTGCGGGTGCGCGATCGGTTTGGCGACTATGGGTTGGTCGGGTTCTTGATCGGGGCCGCGCAGGATGATGCTCTGCTCGTTGACACGTTCCTGTTGAGTTGCCGTGTGCTGGGGCGGGGCGTCGAGCACCACATGGCAGCCAACCTCGGCAAAATTGCCTGCGACCGGGGTCTCTCGTTGGTGAACTGGCGGCATGTTCCAACCGATCGAAACACACCCGCTCGATCCTTTCTGGGGCTCGTCGCCGACGCGCAACCGCCCGAGGACGCCGGGGGTGTTTGGGAATGCGGCACGGATGCGGAGGAGCTTTCCAGTTTCCACTTTCAAGCCGCACAGGCAGACACCCCCACGGCCGATCCCAAACCGGACGCGTCACCCACCGCCAATCAATCGCCGACACTTTCGACCCGGGATCGAGAGCGTCAAATTGAACGCATCGCCCAATCGCTTTCGACCTACGCACAGTTGGAGATCGCCTGCGGTGGCGAGCTCACCACCGCTGAGGCCACCCCCGCAAATCTCGACGAGATTGTCGAGCAGGTCACCACCACGTTCGCCAAGGCTCTCCGGCGGTCCACTGGCGAGATCGCTCACATCGACCGACTGGAGGCCCTCGGCTGTGATTCGCTGCGGATTGTGGAGATCACGGTCGCGTTGAGTAAACAGTACCCTTGGCTACCCAAAACGCTGTTATTTGAGCACCGCAGCGTTTCCGAAATCATCGCCGCGATTACCGAGGTCGCGTCCGGTCAGGCCACACGCCAGCTCGCGGGCAGGCCCGCGATCAATGAACCTCGCCCAAGTGCTGCGGAGATCGGCGACATCGCCATTGTTGGGATCGGAGTTCGGTGTGCTGGTGCGGATACCGCCACGGAGCTCTGGTCGATGCTGACCGAGGGACGCAGTGCGGTCGTACGCGTACCGGTCCAGCGTGATTCGTCCGTGGGCATGCTACAGGATGAAAGAGATCATTTTGCGGGATTGGTGGCAGGTGCCGCTAATTTTGACGCGGAATTCTTCGGCGTGTCGCCACGTGAAGCTGAATATATGGATCCGCAGTTGCGAATCGTGCTGGAGAACGCTTGGCATGCGTTGGAAGATGCAGGCGGCCTGGGCGATCAATTTGATGTGGCAACGGGTGTCTTCGTCGGCGTGATGTATTCCAGCTACGGTCGGTTTGCCAATGCCGTCGCGACCCAGACGGGGAGCCTCTATCGCTGTTGGGAAGGATTCAGTTTGGCCAACCGCCTTTCGCAGGTTCTGGGATGCAACGGGCCGAGTCTATCAATCGATACGGCGTGTTCCTCCTCCGCGACGGCGCTGCACTACGCGTGCCGGTCGCTCGCCGATGGCGATTGCTCGACCGCCGTGGTCAGCGGCGTGAATTTGATCGTCGACCCGAACCGGCTGGTCCAGCTCGGCCGGCTCGGCATTTTGTCGCCTTCGGGTCGATGCGTGCCCTTCGGTGACGATGCCGATGGAACCGTGATGGGGGAAGGTGCCGTTTCCGTGGTGTTGCGGCCACTCGCTGAGGCCCAGCGCCGCGGCGATCGAGTTTATGCGGTGATCAAGGGCACCGGCATCAGCTCAGGAGCTGGTTCAGTCGGATTCACCGCGCCCAACCCGACTGCCCAAGCGATCGCAACGCGGCGAGCCATTGTCGCTGCAGGTGTCGATCCGCGCACCATCGGTTACATCGAAACGCATGGGACCGGCACGGAGTTGGGCGATCCGATCGAGGTCCGTGGTCTGGAAATGGCCTATTGCGCCCCCCAGCTTTGGCAGTCCGAACTGCAGGTCCGTCACCAGTGTACGATCGGATCGATCAAGCCCAACGTCGGCCATCTTGAGGCCGGGGCTGGCTTGATGGGATTGATAAAAACCGCTCTGCAGTTGCATCACCGGACGTTGGTGCCGAGTTTGACGTCCGATGCCCCTAATCCGCAGATACCCTTTGGTGATCTGCCCTTCGACATCCAGCGGCAGTCTCGCCAGTGGGAATCCATCTCAGCATCACGCGCGGGAGTGAAAATTGACCTGCCGCGGCGGGCGGGTGTGAACTCGTTCGGCGTCGGTGGGTCTAACGTTCATGTGATTTTGGAGGAGCCTGATTCGGTACCGGCACGCGAGGACGCTAACGCCGACCGGTCTGCGCACCTTCTGACGCTCTCCGCAACATCCACTGCCGCGTTGCGCCGGCAAGCACCTGCCTGGACTGATTCTCTGACAACGCTCGATAGAGAGAGGATTGCTGACGTCTGCTATAGCGCGAACGTCGGTCGCAAACATCATCCCGTTCGAGCGGCGATCGTTATTTCAAATGAGCATGATGCGGCAGAACAACTCCAACGCATCACCGAGGGGTTGCAAGTTCACGACGGCATGCAGCTCACGGACGCCGATACGATTGTCAATCCTCGAATCGCGTTTCTATTTACGGGGCAAGGCGCTCAATATCCGACCATGATGCACAACCTCTATCAACAGAGTCCTGTGTTTCGTGCCGCCTTTGATGAATGCGCCAACGGTCTTGATTCGCATCTGAACAAACCGCTGCATGAGGTCATCTTTTCGGGTAATGCCGCAGATCGCGAGCACTGCATTCATCAAACCGGAAATACTCAGCCTGCATTGTTTGCAATCCAGTATTCCCTGTGGAGGCTCTGGAAGTCCTGGGGCATCGAAGCCGATGTCATGCTGGGACATAGCATCGGTGAGGTGGCAGCGTACTGTGTTGCCGGTGGCTGCTCGCTGCAGGACGCGTTGCACTTGGTGGTCGCTCGGGGCAGGCTCATGCAGGCCTTGCCCGCTGGCGGCACGATGGCGTCGATCGGTCTCGATTTCGAACACACGCAGCAAGCGATCACCGGGAAAGGTGAACGAATCTCGATTGCCGCGATGAATGGGCCTATGCAAACCGTAATCTCGGGCACGGTCGATGCGGTCAACCAAACCCTCGAGGAACTCAACGCAAACGGAGTCAGAACCACGCCTTTGTCGGTTTCACATGCATTTCATTCCGCCCTGATGGAACCGATGCTAGATGAATTTGCAGACGTGCTGCGTGGACTCTCGTTGGGGACACCGCGAACGCCAATCGTCAGCTCGGCGACAGGCCAGCTCATAACCGATGAAATGTCGAAGCCGGAATATTGGTTACACCAAGCACGCAACCCCGTCCGATTTGTCGAGGCGATGAATACTCTCCACGCCGAGAATGTCACCCATTACGTCGAACTCGGACCTCACCCGGTGATGTTGGGCATGGGACGTGAGTGTTTGCCTGACGTTGAAGCGAGATGGATGCCGAGTGCACGGCGCGGCGCCGACGACTGGTCGACCTTACTGGATAGCCTCGGTCGATTGTACGTCGACGGCCTGGATGTCGATTGGGCGGGTTTGGATATGCCCTATTCGCGACGCCGCGTTGCAACACCGGGCTACCAATTTGATCCACAACGAATGTGGCTCGAAGAGCTCGAAAACGGGAATCTAGCTGGACCACGTCACGATGGTGACCAAACGGCGTGTTTCGCTGATCCAATTTCGCAAGGTGAAACGAGTACATCTCGAAATGCGACGAGTCTGACCTACCAGCTCGATTGGCAAGCACTACCGCGGAAGCTGACACCGAGCGACAAAGAGACAGGCACGTGGTTGGTCTTGGCGGATCATGCTGCAGCGGCCCTAGAGGTTGCCGCCGCGCTCACGACGTGTGATTTACGCTGCATACCGGCAGTCGTAGCAGTCCCGCACCAAGATGTTTCCTCCGTTCCTGGCCCCCTCGGTGCTGGCCCCCTCGACAGCCTTGAGGTCAACGCCAGCACAGAACTTGTCGTATGCTTGTCGCAGCAAGCGTTGTCCGCGTTGATCCAAGAACATCGCGGCACCTTGGAAAGAATCGTTTATGCAGATTCGCCACCGACCGACATCTCTGACGAGACGCCGAGTCCATATTCACTTAGCACCAACTCCGTATTCCAACTCTCGCAAGTCGTCGCGGCCATCGGCAATACCCAACTCCCGCCACGCTGTGTTTGGATGGCCAGTCGAAATGCGATCTGCGTCAACGCCGCAGATGCATCGGCTCTCCGACTCAGTTCCTCGCCGCTATGGGGATTTGCGCGCGTTGCCGTCCTCGAGCACAGCTCGTGGTGGGGCGGGAGTGTCGATCTGGATGCGTTGGAGTGGAAGGAGCAAATCAATCGATTGGTCGATGAGATCCGATTCCCGTGCGCCGACGACCAGATTGTTTTGCGCGCCGAGCACCGGTTCGTGCCTCGGCTCCGTCCCCGCAACGCCGTACCAACCTTGCCCAATGGCGACGTCGCGTCGGCCTTACAGCTCGATCAAGGATGTGTGCTCATCACGGGAGGCCTGGGCGGTATCGGACTTGAGGTTGCCAATTGGCTGGCCGAGCAGGGTGCCCGGCATTTACTGCTGTCCAGCCGATCGAAGACCCCCTCAGCGGCAGCCCAAACGGCCATCGCGCGACTTCGTCAAAGCGGTGTGCAGGTATCGATTGTTGCGGCCGACATATCAACATCCACGGGGATCGATGCTTGCCGGATCGCGACTTCCGGCCAGCCATTAATTGGAATTGTGCATGCCGCTGGTGTCGACTTGCGGAAGCCAATCGCGGATACCAGCTATGCCGATGTCGAAAGCCTGCTGGCGGCAAAGGTCAACGGAACATGGCGATTGCACAATGCTTTTGACCAGCAACCGCTGCAATTCTTTGTTTGCATTTCCTCGATCGCTGCGGTCTGGGGTTCAGCGGAACGTAGTTTGTACGCCGCGGCCAACTCGTTTCTCGATGCATTCGCCCACTACCGTCGCGGCATTGGCAAGCCCGCGCTGTCCATTAACTTCGGACCATGGCACGGTGCGGGCATGGCCGACAGAGCCTCGCTTGCTGAACTATCCCGAATCGGAAACGATGGTTTAGATGCAAACGTGGCCTTGCAGCAAGTCGCCGACCTACTCGCGCAACATGAAACTCAAGCCGTCGTCGCTGATATTGACTGGGCTCGTTTTCGTCCTGTTCTAGAGTCACGTCGTCCCCAACCGTTGTTTGCTGAATTAGGGCAAGTGGCTGATTCGTGCCAGGCAACGAGCTCCCGTGGCGAGATAAAAAAGGAATCGACCGATTCCGGTTATCCCTGGATTGAACAGCTGCAGGGTTTATCGGAAAACGAGCGGCACATGCGGCTAGCAGACCTGCTGAAAACAGAAGTCGCACGCTTGCTGCGTATCAAGGATCCGCAGTCGATCGCGCTCGATGGCCAGCTATTCGATCTCGGCATGGATTCGTTGACGTCGGCAGAGCTCGTAATCGGGCTACGCAAGCAAACGGGAGTCGGCAGCTCGACGCATCTACTGGCAAATCCAACGATCCGAGCCATTGCCACGACCTTGATGGCTGCGATCCGGTTTGGTGATACCTCAAATACCGATTCAAACGTACAAGCCGGGACATCGAACCGCGCAGAGGGCCCCGACACTTGGATCTCACAACTGGCGGGCACCGACGAAGATCGGACTGAAAGGCTGGTCGCGCTTCTTACGAAAGATCTATCACGCACACTGGGACGGAAATCGACTCATGACCCATCGGCAACCCAGCCGCTTGTTGATCTGGGGCTCGATTCGCTAGGGGCCGTAGAGTTCGCCAATCGAATTCGAGATCGGCTGCAACTCAACCAATCGCCTCGCGTGCTCGATTTCCTCCATCTGCGTGCCCTAGCCGCGCATCTCGTCCAGGGCATTCCCGCAGCGGTTGTAGCCGAGATTATTGGTTACAGCGAGGCCGTCGAACCGGCGTTATCCAACTTCCTCACCCAGGCATTCCCCGATCGTCCTCGGGACCTCGTCATGCCGCGTTGGAAATGGATGTTTCTCGAATCCGCCCAACGATTAGGTGTGGATCCGCAAGTATGGTTGTTCCAAGACGGCGACAAAATCGTCGGACATCACGGCGCCCAACTCGTTCGATTCGAGATCCGCGGTAAACAGTCCACCACGGCTTGGTTAATTGAAACGATGGTGCTGGAGTCACACCGCGACCGCGGGGTCGGAACCCGGCTGGTGATTCAGTCGTTGGAGGATATGCCATTCAACCTTTCGTTGGGGCAAACCGAAAACATGCGTGCGATCCTCGAAAATCTGGGCTGGAAACGCGTCGCGCCGCTGCAGACCTATTTGCTGGCGATCAATCCAGGGCGGGTTCTAAAAGGGAAACTACACCCGGCCGCGATTCCTGCCGCCTCCGCTTGGATGCGCCTGCGCGGCAAGGCACGTCGAATGCTCAGTCCTGCGTCATCTGTACACGCGACGGTTCGCCAAGTCACGCGTTATGATGCCCGTCATGACAGGTTGTGGGAGAAGGTTTCCGGATCCTATGGGTGTGCAACCGTCCGGGACGCATCGTTCTTGAACTGGAAATATGTCGATCAACCGGGGCAGTCGTTCACCCGACTAGAAATTTTAATCGACGATGAACTTATTGCTTGTGCAGTCATCTCGATCGCTGAGTCCGCGCCGCCCTACCACTATCGCCGCGCCTTCATTGTCGACCTGGTGGTTTCGACGGACCCTCGAGATCTGCAGTCTGCCATCCACAAAACGGTGGAGCATTGTCAGGGTGTCGGTGTCGACGCCGTAACGATGCACGTGATCAACAATCGAATTGAACAGGCGCTTGAATCGTATGGATTTCTAAAACGACCATCGACGCGGCATTTGCTCATCGCGACCGACAACTCGATCGATCGCCAGACGTTGCTCGAACCACATCAATGGCTGATCACGCAGGGCGATTCGGATATCGATCGACCGTGAAGATTCGGTAGCCCCTAAGGTGAGAATTTGTCGCTGGAGTATAGATCAAGTCGACGCGGTCAGCATTACTGATAATCTAGTGAGGTTTTCGGCGGTAGCCTTTCGGGGTACCAGCAGCACCGCCATCCCAGTCGCTCCTAAGTGTCCACCGCGGACACCAGAAACTCGCATTGCGGGCAGAAACTCTGGGCTCTTGACGGGTAGTGATGTCGAGCCCTTATTTGGCTGCTGAGCACGGGAGTGGGTCGGACGCGGTGACCGGGACACCGAGCGGACAGTACTGGTATGCACATCCCGTAGATCCAATCGCCACAGTGAAGCCTTCAAAGACATCGACCGCTCTGTGTCTCAACATCTCTTTTCCAGATATTTAGCTGAGTTGATCGGGACAATCGATCCAAGCAATGGCCCCTGGCGGAACTAGCTATTTCGGGCGAAGTCCAGCGTTTACAACGGCAAAGCTTATCCCAAGTCCCTAGTCGCACCGATAACATCCTCTGGGAAACAGCCAAATTGCTGTAAAATCGCCCTCTTCCATTGACTTCTTTAGGCGACCGATCCTACCATTCACCGTCGCCAAGATAGACAGGTTCACACGAACGCCAAATCCACTCGCAACTAACTGTTCCCTCGAAAATTTTCGACGGGGGGCAATTGACACCCCTCACATGGTCGTCTATAAATACTAGCATGTTCACTCGCCTCCTCCTCGCTGTGATTCTCTCTGCTCTCGGAGCGCACTGCGCCTCCGCAGGGGTTTTGGTCAGTGCCGAGCAGACGCCTCAGGCGGTGAATTCCATGAGCATGCCGGTGGAGGATGACTCACCGATTGCCCTACCCGCTTTGGAGAAGGGCGATCTTGCTTGCGAGATGACGCTCACGTCGAGCTACTCCGGCGCATCCAGTGTTGCGATGAGCGACTGGACGTCAATGCTGCCTGCCGAGGCTCCACTATCGGAAGTGATACGAGTATGGAGTTCGACGCTACCGACGTGCCCCTTTCTGGAATCCAAATTGAAACCTGCGTAGCTGAGGGACTTGATCAATTGACCAAGTTTTTCACTCACAGTTTTTCAATTTAGGAAATTTCACATGTTACGTAAGTTTTTATTTGTCGCTGCGCTAGCGATGTTTGCGGTTCCTGCACAAGCAGGTGTCTATGGAAGTGCTCTGATTACCACGTCGAATATGCGGGTCCAGCGTTCGGATACCGCTGGCGGTACATTCACTGATATCGGCCTCCCAGGCGTGAATATCACGACCACTACGCTGGGTTTGCGCAACACCGTCAATCTGACAGGTTTTTCCCAACTTCAACTTGCCGACTCCTCTAACGATCCATTGTCGCCTCCAGATGCAGCACAAGCATTCCTGCAAACGGGTGGCGTAATACCTCCAGGCGAGAATACGTTCGCTACAACGACTCCCGTCGCGGGACTTGCAACAGCGTTCTCTAGGTCCGACACCAATGCGACTGGTTCGCTAGTTAGTCCTGGAGGGTTGAACCTGTCTTCTGTTTCAGAAGTTGAGGCTGTTGACTCTAGCCTTGGCAACTCAATCGGTTCGTCTACGGGTTTCGCCCTGTTTGATTTCACTGTGGCACAAAGTGGTTACTACCGAATCATTTTTGATGCGAACGTTGAGGCAACTGTCAGCTCATTAGGGCTCCCGGCGAACCGCATCGCTACGGCAGGCACTTCTTTAACCATTCAAGTTAATAGTGGTGGCATCTCTTTGAATGACTCTAACCTGTTGAACGTGGCACTTTCGGGAAATGACAGTGTTAGCCAGGACCTCGATGACCTGATCACGGGCACAGTATTCTTGGAAGCGAATGTAAATCATCAAATAACAATCAGCCAAATTTCACGGGCCAGTGTTGCGGCTGTCCCAGAACCGGGAACAATGCTAGCATTCGCGGGTATCGTAGTGGCTGGTGGGATCGGGTTCCGTCGACGGAAACGCAGCTAAGCTAACCGCTTAACCTCGCATTGAGATTCCCACTGCAGGAGTCACATCGCAGCCATGTCGGTAGTTTGCCGACATGGCTGGTTCTTTGAGTAGACGCTCATTTGCATCCATTCCAACTACGGCGAAATAGTGAAAAGCCAGTTTTGGCCAGCAAAGGTGTCGGGGAATATTTTACCAGTCCCGATGAATTCTCGTATTTCGTCGGCATTAAAGAAATGATAACTCTGTTTTCTGGCCATCCGTTCTATCAGGATGTTAGGTGCGATGCAGGCAGAGAATCGGACCATATCGAGAACTCCACGTCCTATTGAGACTTGGCTGAGGTGGCTGGCTAATATCCGAGTGCCCCTAGCTGTATGTTTGGGAGATGCCACCACAATGGTACCTTCGCTACGCGTCAGTCTCCGCAACTCCGCTACAAAGTGTCGAGGCGACGAAACTGCGTACATGGCGTTGCTACTGACGATGCAGTCGAATTGCCTGTCTGCGAATGGCAGCCTCTGATTAAAATCCGCAACCTGGGTTTTCAATCCAGGCACGCGGTGCTGGGCTTTTGAGAGCATCTCTGTACTGAAGTCGATGCCGTGTAATTCACACGCCGAATTATGTTGGTGAATCAACTGAAGGAGCGCCCCGCTGCCGCACCCTACATCAAGAATGCTACGTGCATCGTCGGGTATAAGCGAAAGAACGTCCCGAAGCATACTTTGATGTGGGACAAGGTTTTCGACAGATCCATAGACCTTGGCGTACGCGTTCCAGAACCTCACCGGAAACGTTGCGTTCGGGACCTCAGGACGGTTTGGTGCGGTCGCCAATTGTGCCACCTTAAAATGCTGTGTGAGAATTCAAATATCTTCTGCTTGTCATGGCAACTCGGCGTCAGCGAATGCCTTTCGTCGCAATGGTTGCTATACACCCATGCCAGCTGTTGATTTCGCATACAAATTCGCTTGGTCGACGAGCGAATGGCAATAGCTATGCTCGTCTGCGGTGATCGGGCGGGGGTGCATTTCGCTGCGAGGAAATACTCCGTCGAAATAGTAGTCTTGCCAACGCCGGCGATACTTGGATCGATCGTTCACGGCGCCAAGGACTGCCACCCCGGGATTGCCACATACCTGGCGACATTGCACTTCGTCGCCAATCACCTGGAAGCCCATGGCATGCTGATAAAATTTTGCATGGCGAGGATGGACCGTGGCCGCAAGAAAATCCATCCCATGATATCGGGCATAGAAGGTGAGTATCCGGGTCAACTGCCCAAAGACCTCTGCGGGCTTGGGATGCACTGGGTCAACCGCCAGCGAAGTGATTTCGCCAACCCGTCCAATTTCGCGGGCAGCTAATATTTCTCGTTCATAATTATCGCAAATTGGCAGGTCATACCTGCCGTCGCGGACGAGGGTAACAGTTCCGACAATGCGTTCTTGAGCCTCGGCGACAAAGACCTGGGATTGCTCCCAGCGGTGATAGGGCATCATCCGAATGCGACATGCTCCCGCGGTGCAGTCAGCGAGACCCGCTTCCAGATACCGTGTTTGGAGAAGCTCGAACGCGCCGAGAAAGTCGGAGCGTGAGCATGCGAGGCGATACTCGATCTCAGGATCGTCAATGCGTCGCGACGCATTTGATTCAGTTGAGGGAAGACGCCGGACGCCTAAATCAGCCGGCGTCCTGCCCTTTTTTCCGTCCGCACTCCTGATGAATGCCCTAAGTTTAGTGGCGACGCCGCGAACAAGAGTCCTGTCTTCCAGGTTCTGCATAACCAAATTCCCGAGTGTGAATGAAAAGTGGACCGTCGTGCGACATACAAGATACCGTATTGCGGGACAGCGCCGGCCAACTCTCACCCATCATGCCGCTCACTTAGAGGGAAGCGGCCAAGACGAACGGAGCGTAGAAAACGGCAAGATAAGAACCAGTTAGGCGTATTCGTCACATCGGTCGCAGCCAAAATACTCGCTAGCAACTGAGTTGTCGATAGCCAGCGTGAAATAGTGTCCCTTTACTGTACGCTTATGCGCCAATTTACTGACTTAGTTGTCCTGCAGGAGTTGAGTTCGACTACTGTCACTTCCCAACGGTCAACCCCCAATCGGAACTGCGCCACTACCACCCACAAGAAAAAATCAAAGTTGTACAAAATTATTGCTTTTGTAGCCCTGTTGCTTTCGTGTCTGCGGCGGCAACCGATATGCATGTAGTGGAACTGACCAAGGGGCTGTTGGTTGAGTGCGCCGTGACGCGTGAGCGAACTGGCCCGCGACGTTGACCGGTGCCTCATGGTATTCAGCTTACTCTTGCGTCACCCAGGTCGATTCGGTCAGCGGCGTGTCACGGGCTTCGTCAGCGTGGGCAGGTAGTCGAATGTCTGGCTGACTTTCGGTATCGTGGCACCGGATGATCGAAGGTGTTGTTGACATCCGCTACCTTTGGGACGAGTAATAAAACCATGCCAGCTGTTCGCTCCGAGTCATTGCCACCACATGACGGCAATGCATCTGAACGCTGGTGGTCGCGAATCAGGGACGAGGAGCAATGGGCGGTGGCGTGGGCCACGGCCTGGTTTTTCTTCATTTTACTCGGATATCTGATCGTCCGCCCGGTGCGCGAGACGATGGGCAGTGTGGGGTCAACGACGACTCTGCAGTGGCTGATGTTGGCGACATTTGCCATCATGCTGGCGGCGGTGCCTGCTTACTCCTACTTAGTATCCCGGTTGCCGAGGCGGTGGCTCGTCCGCGTGGTCTATCATGTTTTTGCCGCTGCGTTGCTTATTTTTTTCATTCTGATGCGATCGCCCTCTGCGGCACTGCAGGTCTGGACAGCGCGAGCGTTTTTCCTCTGGGTCAACGTCTTCGCCCTGTTTGCTACCAGTGTGTTCTGGAGCGTGTTGGCGGACTTATTTACCAGCAGCCAGGGCAAGCGGCTTTTTGGGATCATCGCTGCCGGTGGTACAGCCGGCGCAATCACCGGTTCGTTGATTACCAGTCAATTGGCAACGCAGTTGTCGACGAGCTCGTTGTTGCTGCTACCCATCCTCATGATCGAATGCGGTTTGTACTGCGCCTGGCGGTTAGAAAGACAGTCGACACGCCTGCGTGACCACCAACGGTCCGTCGACGATGCGCGCATCGCGCCGCCCGATCGCCCCGACACCGCAGGTGGTCTACTGGCCGGCATCACTCATGTTGGCCGGTCACCATACTTATTACTTATCTGCGCGTTCTTGGTGCTGGTGCAAACGTGCGGTACTCAGCTGTATTTCCAGCAAGCTGAAATTGTTTCTGCTGCGTTTGAATCCAAACAGGAGCGAACTCAGCTATTCGCCTACATTGATCTGTCGACACAAATTCTGACGCTATCGATCCAGGTATTTTGTGCCAGTGCGATTTTGCGCAGGTGGGGAGTCAGTATCGCCTTGGCGATCTTACCCATTGTCTATCTAGGTGGCTTCGCGTCACTGGCGATCAGCCAATCACTTGGTGTGCTGGTTATTGTGATGATTGCGACCCGCGCCATCGGCTATGGGGTGACCGTGCCGACGCGAGAAGTGCTGTTCACCGTCGTCAGCCGTGAAGACAAGTACAAGTCGAAAAACTTTATCGACACCGTAGTCCTGCGCGGCGGTGACGCAGTATCCGGGCAAGCATTTGGCGGCCTGCGAGCGTTTGGTGTCAGCCTGACATCGCTGAACCTGATCGCGATCCCCGTGACGATACTTTGGACAGTGATTGCCTGGCGTCTCGGCAAGCAACAGCAGAAGATGGCTGATGAAGCGAGCGGGGGCGGGGTTCGATAAGGACTGGTATCTGGGGAGCCGAAACGCGTGAGCGGCCGGGGCTGGCGGTGTCGCCCGGTGCCTGACGGCACTCGGCTCAATGGTTAATATTCCGAAGTCGATTAGATCCGCAGGGCACGGCGAGGTTTGTGCCGTGCGGAAAAACCTCAAACGTCTCGGCGGCTGACGCGACTAGCTTGCCGCAGACGATTTGGGCTTCATGGTGTCGATATCATCGAAGACCGAATCGAGTTCTGTTTTGAAAAGATCACCGATGAGGAGGTCCGTGACGCTGCCCCGGTGATGTGGAAATCGGCGGATGAACTCGCCGAAATTGAAACCGTCGTAGTATTCACAGACCAGCCTCCGCATGCGATTCATGCCTTCGACATAACCCGCCTCCCATTTGCCCAACTGTGCGCGTGACGTGTCGCCGGATTGCAGGCCTTCGATGATTGCATCGGCGGCGAGTTCGCCTGACTTCAACGCCAGTAGCACGCCGGAGGAGTAGAGCGGGTCGAGGAATCCGAAGGCGTCGCCCACCAACACCCATCCGTCGCCCGCCGCTTGACTGGCACGATAGGTGTAGTCCTTCGTTGCCTTCACCGGAGACATCTGTTCGGCAGAGGCAATCCGTTCTTTCACCGCTGGGCAATTATCCATCTCTTCCGCATAAGTTGCATCGTGAGTGGACCGGCCCTTAAAGAGATAGTCAAAATCGGCAACGACTCCCACGCTGACGATGTCATCTTGCATGGGTATGTACCAGAACCAGCCCTTCTTATCTCGCAAGCTCAAGACAATTGTGGCGCCTTCATCCTTGCCTTCATCTCGATAGGCGCCTTTGAAATAGGTCCAGAGGGCGCCTTTATTCAACGCGGGGTCAGAGATTTTTAATTTAAACTTGTTACCGAGCAGAGCGCTTTGTCCGCTGGCATCAACGACGACTTTCGCACGCAGTTCTTGTGAATTCCCGGACTCGTCTTTCACCTGCACGCCAACTGCACGATCACCTTCAAACATCACGTCGAGAACACGCGCGCCCTCGTGGACGACGACGCCTTGCTCTCGGGCATTGTCGAGCATCATCACGTCAAATTCGCTTCGCTGAATTTGCCAGGTCTGGGAACATTCGTGCGGCTTGTTGTCATGAAAATAAAAGGGCGCCGAATGCTTGCCCGACGGACTGACGAACTGCACGCTGTACTTTTTGATAAAGCTACTCGACTTCATCCGATCGAGCATGCCCAATCGCTTTAAAACCCAATAGGTCTCTGGGATCAGCGACTCGCCAATGTGGTACCGCGGAAAATGCTCTCGCTCCAATAGCGTGACCCGATAGCCTTGCTGGGCGATCAGCGTCGAAACGGTCGCGCCGGACGGCCCGCCGCCAATGACGACCACATCTGGAGATTCATCAACGTTCATGTTCAGTTTCCTGTGGGTACTGGGATGGTGCGAAACGCGATCGCGGTTACTCATCGACGAAAGATGGGCTGGACGCACTTTCATGCGGCTGACGGGCCTGCTTGAGTAGCTCGGTTAACTCCCGCAACTGTGTCTTGCTCATGTGCCCCAACTGCCGTTGATGGCACTCTTGTACGGATCGGTGAATCTCTTCGAGAAGATTTGTCCCCGCCGATGTGATGCGTACTGCAACCACGCGGCGATTCTCAGGTCGCCGCTCCCGACTAAGCAAACCTCGCTTCTCGAGGCGATCAAGTAAGCGAGTCATGTCCGGCGCTCGCGAGATGAGGCGACCACCCAAAGTCAGCGTCGGCATGGCATCGGGATGAACAGATCGCAGAAGTCGCAATGTATTGTACTGCTGGGCGGATAGCCCCACGGTCCCGAACACCTCGTCCTCGAGCAACTTCAGGCGGTCGTAGGTCTGCCATAGGTTCAGGTACGTCTCCTGCTCCAGGGAGTCAAAGCGTTGGCTGGACGTGCCCCCACGTCGTCCGGGCGCGACCCCGCTTCGGCTGGGCGGGGCCGTTGGTCGGCTAGGCGGGGCCGCTGGTCGGCTGGACTTGGCCACAGGTTGGCTGGGCTTGGCCACTGGGGATAGCTTGCTCATCCCATCTTGATACACGTTTCAACAACTGTCGTCAAGACATGTGTTTGGGCAAGATTGATTGCGGGCGCCTCGGGGGTGGCATCCGGCGCGGGAGCATTGCGATCGGTAAGACGCGCCCACTGCGACAAATGGGTATGGGCTGCTAAACTAATGTGAAAAACCAGCTGGGTAGACGGTTCATTCACCTCGTCGTTGGCGATTAGCGGAGAAAACCGCACGCCATGTCCTCCCCGCTGCTTCCTTCCACCGCTCGTCACTCGCTCGCCCCTGAAGTTTGCTGCTATGCCTCGTCAACCCGCTCCTCGCAAGCAGTCAACCCGACGCGCGAAGTCGGCGTCCCCGCGTCCCCAGGCGACCGATGCGGCCAAGCGACTGAATCAGCTGCTCGCCTCGGCAGGGTTGGGCAGTCGTCGTCACTGCGAAGATTTGATTCGCGAGGGACGCGTCGACATCGATGGTCAGATCGTGACTCAGCTCGGCGTCACAGTAGACCCAACATTGCAGAAGGTGCGCGTCGATGGCGTGCCGCTGAAGCCGCAAAAGCTCGTTTATTATGCGGTGCACAAGCCCAACGGAGTCGTATCCACCAATTCGGACCCGCAAGGCCGACCGCGAGTAGTTGATCTGGTACCGCCCACCCAACGGGTTTATCCAGTGGGTCGGCTCGACCGCACTAGCGACGGGCTGATCCTGCTGACGAATGACGGCGACCTTGCTCAGTCGTTGGCTCATCCGAAGTTCGGTGTTCAGAAAATATATCGAGTGACCGTGGCTGGCGAAGTCCGTCCTGAAACGATGCGGAAGATGCGTGAGGGGATTTACATCGCCGAAGGGCTGGTTCGCGTCGATGGCGCGAAGATTATCAAAGCGAAGAAGAAGGCGACGGATATGGAGATCCGATTGCGAGAGGGCAAGAACCGCGAGATTCGCCGAATATTGGCAAAATTCGGTCACAAGGTGCAAACGTTGCGACGAATCGCGATCGGTCCGCTACGGTTGGGCGATATGCCTGCCGGGGCATACCGCAATTTGACTCGCGCCGAAATTGACAAGCTGCACGCGATTGCGGCCCAGGCCGCTGCTGCTCCACCAGAAAAACCAACCGCCGAACAGGCCGCTGGGCGTGGCGGCACGGACGGACGCGGCCCGGGTGTCGGTAAACCTCGAGACCTGAAACCGGCAGGCAAGAAGGCTGGCAAGGCAAGTACACGCTCGGCGAAGAAGACCGGAGGTGCAGCGGACACTCGAACCGAGAATCGACGGCCGGTGAAATCGACCCGACGCCCCACCAAGCTACCCCAACGCGATAAGAATCGAATTGGCACGATCATTGTCGGTGACGAGGTGATTGCCGAAGTGCCGCAAGAAAAACCAAAGAGCAAGACGAAGCAGCGTTCGGCGAACGTGAAAGGCTCCAGGCAACGCACGGGACGTGGCTTTGGCAAAGCCGAGAAAACGAGCAAATCAACTGGCAAACGCAAAGGAAAGCGATAATCCACGATGGCTACTCTGCATGCAAAACACTACGCCGATGCGATCGAGCACGTAGAGTGCTCGCTGCTGGTCAATCAACAAGTTGCTGAGAACACTTTTTTACTGCGTGTGCATGCACCGGCAATCGCGGCAACGGCGAAGCCCGGTCAATTCGTGATGATCCGTCTGGCGGGTTTGGATGCGCCGCTGATTGGGCGCGCGTTTGCTATCTACGACGTGCATCCGGCTCCGGGCAGTAACGATGCGGGATCCATCGATCTGATCTATCTTCGCAAAGGTGCGTTGACGAGACCGTTGTCCGACGCCCCTGTGGGTACCAAGGTTTCCCTGTGGGGGCCCCTCGGCAATGCATTCCGCAACGACCCTTGCGAGCGGTTGATCATGGCGGTGGGTGGGATCGGCCAAACACCGATGCTGATGGTAGGCCGCGATGCGTTGACCACCGGCTGGGCACGTCACGCGGAGATCATCTATGGTGCTCGGCGAGCCTCCCTTCTGGCGGGAGTCGATGATTTCCGCAGCGCCGGTTTTGACGTGACGACCTGCACTGACGACGGATCCGAGGGGCAACGAGCCCTGGTCCCGGATGTTTTGGCCCAGCGGCTCGACGACTTGCAGCAACAATCGCCTGGTATCAAGATCCGCGTGCTAACCTGTGGCCCCGAGATCATGATGCAAAAAGTGGCGGAGGTCGGCGCTGCTCGCGATGTGGACGTTCAGGTATCGATGGAGACCCCCATGGCATGCGGAATCGGCATCTGTTTTTCCTGCGTGGCTAAGGTAATCCAAGCGGACGGCCAGTGGGACTATAAACGAACATGCGTCGATGGCCCAATCTTTGATGCAGAGCAGTTGCACTGGAGCTAAAGTAGAGGGCACTCGAGCGGCGTTGAGTACGTGTACTGACTGAGCGTTAACGAAACGAGGGCTGAACGTTCGGACCTTTCCGAGTGCCACGCGTCCGCAGGCCGGAAAGAGTGAGTCCTCTCCTGCCATCTATCCAGAGAATGTCGATGAACACACAAACCGATCAGCCATGGGTGGCACAGGATGCCGTTGTGATGAAAAGCCATCCGGCCGAGCCAAAATCGCAGAGCTATCCGAGCCAGCTACCTGCGTGGGTTCCGGACCTGTCGATCGTCATTCCCGCCATGAATGAAGAGGAATCGCTAGGCACGTTGCACGAGCGATTGCTCGACGTCTGCAAACGGGCCAAGCAGCGTGTCGAGATCATTTTTATTGACGACGGCTCAACCGATTCCACATGGCTGCGGATGCAGTCTCTCGCGGCCCAACACGCGGGAACGAAAGCGATTCGGTTGCGAAGAAATTTTGGCAAGGCGGCTGCCCTGAGCGCAGGATTCTCGATCGCGCGCGGCAATGTCGTGGTCACGATGGACGCGGACTTGCAAGATGATCCGGAGGAAATCCCTCGCTTTCTACAGTCGCTCGATGAAAATTCCCTGGACGTCGTAAGCGGTTGGAAACGCGTTCGCCATGATCCCTGGCACAAGGTGTTTCCCAGTCGGGTATTCAACGCCATGGTTAGCGGGCTGACCGGAGTTCGATTGCACGACCATAACTGCGGCTTCAAAGCGTACCGGCATGACGTGCTTGGCGAAGTCGATTTGTATGGAGAGCGGCACCGGTTCATTCCCGTCCTCGCCGCGGCGCGGGGGTGGAGGGTGGGTGAGATCGAAGTGCTGCACCATCCCCGCGTGCACGGTCAATCCAAGTATGGTTTGTCCCGGCTGGGGAAAGGCTTTCTCGATCTGATGAGCATCTATCTACTGACCGGCTATGCACGGCGTCCCCTGCACTTGATTGGATCGGCGGGACTGCTGTGTTTTGCCGCCGGGTCCATTGGCATGATCTACTTGAGCATTATGTGGGTGCTGACTCGTCTCGGTGACGGTGAGGCGTTGCATCTGCATGCCACGGCAGTATTTTACTACTGCATTCTGGCGGTACTGCTGGGGGCACAGTGTGTCTTGGCGGGATTGATCGCAGAGCTGATCGTGTCCGTTTCGGCGGCCCGTGATCGTTCATTGCAATCAATGCAAGGCGGGCGGTTGCCTGCGGGCGTCGATACGCCGACGGCGAGTTTTTCGCGACCATCTGTTCTGTACAGCGTGTCAGAGCTGGCGGGCTTTGACGCGGCCGACGGGCCCTCTGGCGATGACCATGCAACCGCAGGCACACGTTAATGCAGAAACACGAGAAACCGCGAAGCCAGCGATTGGAAATGCATGGAATTCTGATCGTGATAGCGCTCACTTTGGTAGCTGGCCGGATTGCCACTGTGATCAACCCGGAGGGTGATGCTGCATTTTTGAGTGCCAATGACCGCAGTCGCTGGGTGAGCGTTGCGGCGTTAGTGGAGAAGCACACTTTTGAAATTGATGAGTTGATCTCGATTCGAACCGCGCGAGGTCATTACTTGTGGAACACGATCGACAAGGTGCGTCATATCGGATCCGATGGCCGATTGCACTACTACAGTAGCAAGCCAACGCTGCTCACAACGATGGTCGCCGGCGTGTATTGGGGGGTGCACAAGGTCACCGGGCTCAAGCTGACCGAGCATCCGATTTACATGACACGGCTACTGCTGCTATTGATCAATTTGCCGCTGCTAGCCCTGTTCCTTGTCACGATGACGCTTAGCATTGAATTGTCGAGCGCTGCTGATTTCGCAAAACGCATCGCCGTCATTTGCAGTTGCTTCGCGACCATGCTGACGCCGTTCGCGATCTCACTGAACAATCACTTGTTCGCTGCTGCGGCTACCTCATTAACGCTCTATCTATATCTTCGTGCCACTGAGAAAATTTTTGATTCTTTCGCGGGTTTGACCTACCGACCAACATTCCTGCCCTGGGCCGTCGCGGGTGCATCGGCTGCCTTCGCGGTCGCATGTGAGCTACCCGCACTCTCGATGTTCGTCCTGTGGGCGGTGCTCTTCGGACTCCTCGCACGACGCAGCATCGTCGGATTCTCGCTAGGCGCCGCAGTGGTGGCCATCGGTATTTTTGGCACGAATTACTGGGCACACGATACGTGGAAGACCCCGTACGCTCACCGCAACGACGGTGCGGTGATCGACCAGTTTTCGTGGTCAGGCCCCAGTCCTGGGGACGGCCAACACGAAACGAACACATCTTTGGAGCGTGAACTTCGCCAGCTGAACTCAATCGCCGACGCCGAGTCAATATCAATGCGTCGTCTGGGTGCAGGTCAGAGCAACGGCGAGGGCGGTTTCGAAGTGATCGCTGAGTTTGATGGTGAAAAGCAATCCGTTCAGCGACAGTGGAAGGTTCGCAGGGAGACCAATGAGCCGAAGGGGAACTGGGAGCTCGTTGAATGGGACGATTGGTACGACTACCCCGGGAGCTACTGGCGAACGGGTCAGCGTGCGGGCGTGGATCGTGGTGAGCCAAGCCGCGTCGCTTACGCGTTCCAGGCAAGCCTGGGGTACTACGGACTCTTCTCGTTGACGCCAATTTGGCTGCTGGTACCGGCCGGACTCTGGCAACGAATCACCAGCGGGCCACGCGATCGACGGTATCTAGCAGCTGCGATCTTGCTGTCCAGCCTGGTTTGCTTTGCATTTTATGTTGCCCGCCCCGAGATTGACCGTAACTACGGGGGAGTTAGCGTTTGTTTTCGCTGGATGCTGTGGTTCACCCCCCTATGGGTCTACGCAATCGTCACGAAAATCGACCGGTGCGGTGAAACGGGACGAGGCCGCCTGCTGATCGTCGGACTCATGGCAGCCAGTATTTTTTCTGTCGCAACGAGCCTGGATTCGCCCTGGCAGAATCCCTGGCTGTATCGGTTTGCGTCGTTTTTGCACTGGATAAGCTAGCAGTCCGGCAGCTAGTATTCCTTACATCCCGGCAGGACATTCATCCGGTCGATATCTGAAACAGTTGCTCTCACGGATGAGACGCCTGCGTTGACGACACAGGACTCCCATGCACGCCCAGTCACCGGCCGCAAACGTCTGCAAACGTTGTTGGTATTGGTATTGGTATGCCTGACGATCGTGATTGTCGTCCGCACTCTTGGGCCGCAAACCATTGGGGAGCAAGCACGACGTATTTTTGAAAAGCAGCTCGCCGACCATTACCAGGAATGGGACGTCTCGGTAGGCCGTGGTGTCTATCGCCCCGGCGTGGGATTGCAATTTGATGACATCCGACTTTCGCCACGAGTTTCACCAGACCAAGCAGCGCGTAGCGGCAAGAGCCGTGCTGCGGCAATCGGCGAGTCCCTGATTAAAAAATGGAGTAGCCGGCCCGCGGTGGAGATCAAGCGGATTACCGCGTTCGCCGAAATAGACGTCCAGAAACTGCTCGATCAGCGCAATCCAGTGGAGACGCGTCGAATTGTCATTGAGGGTGTCGCCGCCGACGTGCGACTGCAGTCCGATGGCAAGCTATCACTGGCCGGTTTGTGGCCGCCACCTCGACTCGGTCCAGTTTGCCCGCGCATCGAGCTTAGGGAAGTTCGGGTGAACCTATCTGTGGCCCCCAAAGCGGACGCCCCGATGCCAGGTGCGATCAATTTGCCTCTCCCGGCTGATGCGCGTTCGAACGACCAAGATCAGACTCTCACGTTCCATTGGTCTGAAGTGGCGATCGACACGACCGATGAGATCCTTGGAATTTGCGATGGGAGCCGAAAAATTGCCATTCGTGGCGATAGCGACTTGTATCGCCGTTGCGACTTAGAAATCTTGCAGACGTTGCAGCACGGCGAGCTCATTCAGACGCGCCTCAAGTCACGCATCTCAGACCTGCGTCTGACCGATGGACTGTTAGCACACGTTGAAACATGGCTGCCGCAACGCCTGCCCGTAGACGCTCAGTTCAGCGTCGCAGGCGATTTGAATGTGCAGTTTCAGCTGGGCACGATGCCTGATGGTGACCATCCCTCGAATCCGAACTCGCTCCAGTACGATGTCGACTATGTGGTGCGGGACGGCGGTTACGCGGACAAGCGTTTACCAGACCGCTTTGAACAACTTCGCGGTCGCGTGCACCTGACGGAGCAAAAGCTCGAACTGCTCCCCACCGAGGCACGGTTTGGAGATGCGACCTGTCATGTTGAGGCGTCGAGTGACCTCGATATCGCTATTGCAAATTCAGATTCGGTGACCTCAAGCTATTTAGAGCGACTACAGGAACGGTCTGACTTCGTGTCACTTCCGCTAGGCGACTCGCGCCTGATCGCGAAGCTGACGAACTGTAAATTTAGAATCTCCGCGAAAGAATTGCAGCTCAATGAAGGACTCAGACGTTCGCTGCCCGCGAAAAGCTGCGAGCTATTTGATCGTTTTCGGCCTGCTGGTCGAATCGACCTCACGGCCGAACAGTTCCACAGCAACCCTTTGAACGACGAGCCTTGGGAGCTCCAGGCCCACGTGCAGTGCAAGGGTGTGGATGTTCGATTCGATAAGTTTCCCTACCCGGTGCAGCAGCTACGTGGGGAGATCCGAATTGCCAATGGCAGGGTCGACACCCGGCGGCTGACCGGCGTGGCAGGTGGACGGCCTATCCACTGCGTCTTCAATGTCCCAATGAAGGAGGGCACTGTCCTCGCCAGTTCACCAGAAAAGTCCATCGTGATTCAGTCCGACGGAGCAATCGCAATCGACAACGCATTGATCTCGGCCCTGACTGAACGGGAATTCTCAGGCGGGAAAACAACGTCTCCTGGATCGGGGTCATCCAAGCTTGAACAGTTTGTTCGATCGCTCCAACCGCGAGGGGCCATCGAACTCGCGTCCGCCTCTATCAGAACGGACGCCGCAGGGGTCACCCACCGGCAAATTGACCTGCGCGTCATTGGTGGCACCCTCCGATACACGAACTTCGCGTATCCGCTTTATAACGTTGCTGGTCGCATTCAAGTCGAAGACGATCTCGTGCGATTAATTGGGTTTACCGCTAATAACGCGGGGGCAGCCAAAATTGCATGTGACGGTCTCTATCAGATGCCGGCACGGCAATCGCCATCGGAATTGAGTTTGCGGTTCCGCGTCGCCGATTTAGCGATGGAACATTCCCTCCGCGTCTCACTACCAGAATCGTCTCGTTCGGTTTGGGATGCGCTGTCTCCTGCAGGCACGCTCGACAAACTCGACGTCCAGATACATCAGTCCGGCGGCAACCCGCTTGAATTGTCACTCGATGCCTCCCATCAGACGGAAGCTCGCGCAAACCCGAACCCGCTGAGTATCCGCCCCAAAGCGATCCCCTACCGAATTGATATCGTCGGCGGGAGGGTGGGTTATCACGATGGGGTGGTCCGTATCGTGGATTTGCGAGGTCGCCACGACGCCTCGCGTTTAATCGCCGACGGTGTATGCCAGGCTGAACCATCGGGACAATGGTTACTGACGATGGACTTGCAGAGTGGCTGCCGACTGATTCCCGATGATGAGCTGATCGCTGCGCTGCCGGAGCAGATGAGTTGGGCCATGCGCGGGCTCGATCTCCGTGGGCCACTGGGATTGCGAGGGGTCACTAACATTCTGCTGGCTCAAACTGAGTCCGACGATCCTGTCATCAATTGGGATCTCGCACTGCAGCTCGAAGGAAATCGGATTGCCGACGTAGGGCCGGTTCACTCCCTACGCGGTGAGATCATGATTCGTGGAATTAAAGACGGTGAGCTGCTGCGGGCCGGCGGCGAGCTCGCCGTGGATTCGCTACATGCGTATGGGTTACAGGTCACCTCCTTGACAGGGCCATTTTCAATCCTGGGTGATGAACTGCGGCTGGGAACGCTGGCCAGCGACATTGACCCTGTCTCAGGGCTGCCGCTGACCGCGAGCGGCCAACTGCAACGTGGCGGTGCCACCGATGCGATTGCACAGTCCACTCGCCCCCCCATTTCTGGAAGTATGTTTGACGGAAAGCTCGACGTCAGTGGCACGGTCGCACTGTCCAGTGGCGACTTCGACGTGGGGGTTTCCATGGAAAATGCTCAGATCGCAACGATTCTCTCCGAGATGGGTCAGACACGCTCGGGAATTACTGGTCGGTTCGATTCCAACTCGCGTCTGGATGGGCGGCTCGGTGATTCGGACTTGCTCAAAGGTGCCGGCACCGCACGGGTCAGCGGTGCCAATATCTACGAGCTACCGATGCTGGTGCAGTTTTTCAACCTCCTGCGCATCACTCCCACCGAAGACGTCGCCTTCACCGACGCCCAATCGGAATTCGCCATCTTTGGCGAGGACGTGAATTTCAACCGCTTGTCGGTATGGGGAGACCTGATCGCTTTGGATGGAAGTGGAACTCTTTCACGACTGGAACATCTCGACCTAACATTCAATACGAAGGTCAGTCCGACTAACTTGTTCAGCAAAGTCATCAGTCCGCTCCGCGATAACCGCTATACATTTTTCACGGTCGAAGTGGACGGACCGATCTCCGCACCCACGATTCAACGCCGCACCCTCAGTGGAGTCAGCCAAACGCTGGAGTCTTGGTTCCCAAGCATGATTCGCTCCACCACGGCCGAAGCCTCAACGCTGCGTTAGGGCATGACAAGGTTTGAGCAAGCTCGCTCAAACCATTCGCATCTTTTTCCAAGAGCCCTGCAGATATCTCGCCGTCATGGCAGCGGCTAACAGGACGACAAATGCGGTGATGACCTTCCACCACCAGTACAGCACTGCCGATACCGACGCGGACATCGAGCCAAACTCGGCCGCCCCCGTCGAGGCGTTCTCGCCCCACAAAGCGGGTTGCCATGCCGGCTCCCATGCAAACCCAATCGTCAAGGTGATCACCGAAACGCACAGTCCAGCGAGCAGCACGAACCACGTATCTCCGGCCCCCCGAAGTGCGCCGGCGAGAATCAGCTGAGTCGCATCGAGGAGTACGTAAATGGCAACAAAACCCAGCAGCCCCTGGGCCGTTTGTAAAGCCAGCTTCGCGTCGTGAGGGATCGTCGTCGCAGCCGGATTGATCGAATACAACGAAATCATGGTCTCAGCGCCAAACCAGTAGATCAATGCCCAGGCAGCCGAATAGGCCCAGGCAATTGTCAACGCCGCCCACACACAACGGACGGCCCGCGCCGGACCACTGCCAACCAAGTGATTACCCACCAATACCGAAACGGCGATCGACAAACCTACCAACGGAATGAAGGCGATCATATTAAAATTAATTGCCATGGTCGTCGCCTGCAGCGGCACATCACCAAGGCGACCGATCATTAACACGATCACTGTGAACGCCCCCGCCTCGGTCGCGTACATCAGCCCCGCCGGAAACCCAAAGTAGATCAACCTCGCCATCATGCGGCGATCCAGCCCCAATCCTCGCGCGATACCGTAAGTCGACCGAAATTGGGGTCTTAGCAAGATCACTCCATAGCAAACCGCTTTGAACCAAAACGATATCACGCTCGCGATCCCTGCCCCCGCGATCCCAAGTTCCCATACCCGAGGCCCCTCTCCGCCCCACCACGCCGGATCGAGCCCAAAGATCAGAACGCAATCCAGGACCAGATTGACGAGTCCCGAAATGATGCTGACGACCGCGATCGTGCGAGTGCGGTGCGTGCCACTGAAAAATCCCGATAGAGCGGTCTGCAGGACTTCACCGGCACCTCCCCACATCAGAATCTGAAAGTAAATTGTCTCTGCGGGAATCAATGAAGGTGCTTGATCGGTCCAGCGAAACAGTGGCTCGGCATAATAACCCGCCAGTAAAAACAGCGGCATCGTCGCCAGCGAAAACCAAACGGATTGCCATAGCATCCCGCCGATCCGATCACGCTGCTCCGCACCCACGTATTGACTGGCGATGGCGCCGGTCATGGACGCAATACCAACGAACACGCAGATCGAAACCCAGAACAGGTTTCCCGCCGCCATGGCAGCGCCCATCTCGGCGGGCTCATGCTGGAAAAGCAGTGTACGGTCAGCAAACAACACGAGCGAAAACATGCCCGTGCTAATCATCAGTGGTACCGCGACCCGCAGCACTTCGGTATACGCAGAACGCATTGCGGGCTATTCCGAGGCGACTGTCGTTTTTTCCGCAATGGACTTTTTGAACAGCCGATCGAGCACACCATTAATAAACCGGGGGCTATTCTCGCCCCCGTAACGGCGTGCCAAGGTTAGCGCCTCAGAAATCGCGACTTGGCCCGGTGTTTTGGAGAACAAGATTTCGTAAGCTCCCAGTCGCAGTACGTTGCGATCCGTCACGGGCATTCGACTGAGCGCCCAATTGGTCGACAATCGCTTGAGTTCACGATCGATCGCGTCGCGATGAGCAATGGTGCCGTCGAGCAACTCACTGGCGAAATTGGTCAACAGTGTGCGTCCCTGCAATCGAGAGCGGATGAAGCGGCGTGAAGCATCCGCGTCGCGCCAATCGTTGAGATCGGCTTCGTAAAGAAGTTGCAGGACTATTTCGCGGGCGCGTCGGCGTGTGGACATGCATGATAACATGCCCGAAATAGCCGTAGGATGTCAACGGGCAGCAATTCGGAAAACGCCACTTCGCTCACTGCGGTTGAAACCACTCCGGGAAAGAATCCAACATGAACATAGAACGAAAAATATTTCGATATCGCGGTGACGTTCAAGGCGTCGGGTTTCGCGTCAATGCGATTCAACAAGCTCGCGGACTCGAGATCACGGGATTTGTCCGAAATGAACCCGACGGTGACGTAACCATGGACGTCCAGGGCCCGACCGACTCGATCAAAGAACTTGCCAAGCGAGTCGCTGACTCGATGAAATACAAAATCAACGAGACCCTGATCGACTGCCGTGATCCACAACCAGATCGCACTGGCTTTACAATCCGGTACTAACCCCCCATCCAAGGAGTCGAGGTCGCGTTTACCGCGACAACGATGCCCGACAACCGGTCTCTGGATCGTCCTGCGTTTACGTTGCGCCCACTATTCAGTGAGATAGGCTCTTGTTTCGAACCGTTAACGTGTTAGTTGAATATTCCGAAAACGCACTTCGGTCTTCCCGCCACTGTGGAGCTGGAATGCAATAATCCCCGATTCCGCGCCGTCAGGGTCTTCTAGATCGACGCAGAGTTCGTCGTTGAGATAGGTGCGAATGTGGTGGCCGCTCACGACAATCTTATAGCGATTCCAATCGCCTACATTCACCTTCGCATCGGCCGGTTGGTCCCATAGCAAGCCACGGCCGTGTTCTTCATAGAGCTTGCCCCACCAATCAACCCCGATGTCTGCTTGATAGCCCGCAACTTCGCCGTCATGGGCATGACTGCGAAACTGAATGCCACTGTTTCCTCGATTGCCAACCAACTTGACATCTAACGTCAGTGTGAAGTCGCCCACGGCCAAGTCACTAACAATCCACTCGTTCTGCGCAAGTCCGTCCGTGCGGCCCACGAGTTCACCGTTCTCAACCGACCATAGATCATCGCGACCACTCCAGCCTGTCAGATCGGTTCCATTGAAGAACCGGGCGAGGTCCTCGTCCGAAGCCAACATCGGCGTCTGCTCCTTACCCCGCAAGTAAGTGATGAGCGATCGGACTTCGTGATCACTAAACTGCTTCAGTTGATCCTCTGGCATCATCGACTTCTCACTCAGAATACGCTCTTCGATCTCATTCTTGGGCACAATCACCACCGCGTCGGTGGACTGAATCGTGATCGAGCGATTGTCTTCGGCTTT
Organism: Allorhodopirellula heiligendammensis; assembly: GCF_007860105.1. NCBI lineage: Bacteria > Pseudomonadati > Planctomycetota > Planctomycetia > Pirellulales > Pirellulaceae > Allorhodopirellula > Allorhodopirellula heiligendammensis. The sequence continues at coordinate 2,639,528 of NZ_SJPU01000001.1, read as the reverse complement.
CACCAGGCCGCTGACAACGCGTCCATCGTCGGTCAATAGAATGGTGGGGAGGTACTCTTTGGCCATCACCCCGCTCGGGTCGACAATGTTGCTGAGCAGGTAGTCGAGGTTCGAGCGGTTCGATCCCGTTAAGTCTGGGCCGATCTTGAATCCCACCCCGTAGAGCACGTGGCATTTCATACACGTCTTGGCGAAAACGGCCCGTCCCAGGGCGAGGTTAACGGGCGGTTCCGTATCGGACTCAACCAGTTCCTTGTAACGGGCAATCATCGCCAGCTTGTCTGAATCGGATTCGCGAACGGATCCCCAGACACTCGTCAGCAGATCTCCAATCTCCTGATTCTGCAGGAGCTGAAGCTGACGCACCAAATCAGCGGTTAAATCACTGCTGGGTATCTGTTTGGCTTCAATGGTACGCAGCAGGGCTAGTCCGCTAGACGCCCGGGAACAGAGCGTACCGAGAACGAGTCGCCGTTGTTCGGGTGTGAAGTCGTCGTAGCGAGCCAACAGTGAGTTCGTCGCATCGCCAGAATCATACTGAGCCATGCCACGAATAGCAGCCTCACGCAGGGCCTCGTCCTCATCCAGCAGCGTGATCAAGGATGGAACCAACTCAGGGTCATTGGCACCAAGCAACGATTCGATCGCAATGAGCCGATGCTCAGTACTTAAACTCCCATCTGTGATCTGCTCACGCATCTTGGCCGTTGCAGCGGGATCACCAAAGGTTACGCCCAGAGCGATGGCTTGTGTGCTCACCTCCTCATCATCACTTTGGATCAGCCGCGCCGACACTTCCCCCCACTGCCTCGGCGGCGACACTCGCCGCTGACCGCGTAATGCCAACCGAATTGCTTTCAAAAAGGCGATTTGGATCGTCCTGGATTTGGCCTCACCCAGACCCTGTACCAGGACCTCAAGCGACCGTCCCGCATCGTCAGCGCTACCGATCCGCCGCAGCATGAACTCTTGCACCAGTGGAATGGCCACGCCAGCCTGCATTGCCAGAGCCAGCGCTCGGGAGGCGTCAACGTCCGCCAACGGTTCGGCTGCATACCAGTACATCAACGGTAGATTATGGTCGTTGGCGTCGCTCGCATGAGTGCACAGTGACTCAATCAATCCCCAGCGTTGATTCAAGTCGAGATTCTGCGCCGCCGATGCGAGGTATAGACGCACCACCGGAGATGGATCCTGCTGCGCAAGTTCGATGAACCTTTCCAACATGGCGTTCGAAGGGGCATTCTGCGAGACCTCCATGGCGAGTTGAACGGTCCAGCCACGGACGTACGGACTTGGGTCATTCAGTAGTGCTTGCAAGAATGCCTCGTCCAAGCCGGAGACGGCGTGTAGTGCCCAGACAGCGCGGAGACGCCGGGTATCATCTGCATGAGTCACGGCAATTTCACGCAACCTTGACCGGGCACCCAAATCGATTTCGCTGCGCAGGGCTCGCTCTTGAAGCAACCGGCGAGCGTGACGCACAAACCAATCGTTCCTCTGAAGCACGAGTTCGGCGAGCTCCCGGTCGGACATTTCCGCAAGCGAGTGGGAGATGCCACGCGATGCAAACGGATCCGCGGCAGGCTGGGCTGCGGGCAAATCTCCTGCTGTTTCGCTGTAACTGATTTTATAAATGCGGCCATTACTACGATCGTGCATATTCACTTCGCGGCGGTGGCAAGCCTGCATGTCATACCAGTCGATCATCCACGCATTGCCGTCAGGTCCGTATCGCAGGTTTAGAATTTGAGACGCTTGGTCACCGGTCAGTAAAAAATCCGGACCGTGCGTGCCGACATATCCGGACCCACGCGGTTGCAGCCTATCAACATTCAGCCGCTGTCCATGAATGTTGTTCATGAATAGCTCGCCTCGGTAGGCCTCAGGCCAGGCATCGCCTAAGTAGATCATGGCCCCCGCGTGAGCATGGCCTCCTCCCGCTGAATCCGAGCGATTATTCCCGCCGTGTGGATTCGCACCGAGATAGTGCAAATGGTCAGCAATGGTCGTGATATCGCGGTAGGTGTACGGATTGAAATGCTGGCCGCCTTGACGCTGGTACCGCGCACCTTCAATGACGTGATAGAGGTGCGGGATCACACATGCGGTGATGAAAGCTTGACCGCGGTCGTTGAAATCAACGCCCCACGGATTACTGGTGCCATGGGCAAAGATATCGAACTGATGGCGTGTGGGGTGATATCGCCAGACCGCAGCATTCACAGGTACGCGTTCCTCGTCGGGCGTTCCCGGCTTGCCTACGCGAGAGTGAGTGAACACACCATGGCAACCATACAGCCAACCATCGGGGCCCCAGATGAATGCATTGAGCGTTTCGTGGGTGTCCTGATAGCCCCAGCCATCGAGCAAAATCTGAGGTGCACTGTCGGGGATGTCGTCACCATTTCGATCAGGGATGAACATCAGGTACGGTGCCGCCCCGACCCAGACGCCCCCAAAGCCAACCTCCAGCCCACTGATGAGATTCAGGCCTTCCGCGAACACGGTGCGCTTATCGAGGGAGCCGTTACCATCGGTATCCTCAAAAATTAAGATGCGGTCTCGGCCCTGATCACCTTTCGCGCGCACGGGATACTCGAACGCTTCCGCGATCCAGACCCGCCCTCGGTCGTCGATCGCCATCGCGACGGGTTGCTGCACGTCGGGCTCCGCCGCCCCCACAGTGACCTGAAATCCAGCGGGGACCTTCATCGCTTCAGCAGCCTCAGCGGCGGGCAGACCCGCATGCGGATACTCGTCCGCTTCGAGGACAATCTTGGGTGGGGTCAGTTTGGCGGGACGCGTTTTGTGCAAGCGAAAATGATCAAAATTAATGTGTCCCCATCCTCCTTGATGCTCGTCGATCAAACGGATCACGGCTTCCTTACCAAGCAATGCTTTGACATCCACGACCACCTGTTGCAGCGTCTCGCTGTTGGAACCGGAATACGCGAAGAAGACATCACCGGATTGATGTTCCACAAGCTCGACCCGCGTTTCGTCGTGCTTGCCACCGGCGGCCAAGAACGTCGCGAAAGGCTCCGACACGACGAACGGACTTGATGTGAGCGTGCCAGTCGCCTCGTCACCATGCCGCTCGTAACCACCGATCCAATACTCACCCTCGTGATCACTCTGCATATCATTCCGTCGCGCCGATACGGTATCGCCTTGGACAGGCTGGTCTCGGAATGCGTCCCCGGTGGCCGTCCAATCCGCTAACGTTCCGCTCTCGAAATCGAGACCTAGCGTGCGACCGTCAGCCGTTTTCGGGAGTACACCATCCTCCGGATTGATCCCCTGAACGAAGTTGCCATCAGCCTGTTTGACGCGCACATAGTCGATCGCGAACATGAACGACTTTACGGCTGAAGGATTGGATCCGGTAATCTTCACACCCAATGTGTGCTGATTGCCGTCAACCTTCCTTTGAGAGAACTTGAGTACCCCCGTTGTTTTGACATCGCGTTGGTAGAGATCGATGGGAGTACCGAGCGGCTGATCATCGAGATACAACTGCACGATGCCATAGTCTTTCGCACCCGTCAGCACGATCTCGATATCTACCGTCCCAGAGAACTCTGGCAACTCCATGGTCAAAGAGTCGCCCGGCTGCGCCCCCGTCCACCACAGTTGCGACTGTCCGCTCCAACGATCTAAAGAGAATCCTCGCATATCCTGAGGTCGCGCGTTCCCGCCGCTGACATAGTAGGTCAGCGTTTCGGCTTCGATGGCACCAGCCACACGGCCGGTCCGCGGACTCATCTTCACGCTAGAAACATTTGCTTTACGAAGCTGTGGTGTGGATTCGGGCTGGAAGTCAGCAAACACCTTCGGCTGGGCCGCGTTCCAGTCTGCTTCCGCAACAGTTTCCTTCTGATGCAGCAGGACATGGCCTCCCTTCATACCGCCCACCACGACGTCGAGCAGTCCATCTGCATTGACGTCCTCGACGACGATTTGTCTACCGATCCCCGATTCAGCGTCGATCAAGTGAGGGACCCAGCGAATGCTGTTCTCATCTCGCACCAGCTTGAACCAATAGACAACCGCGCCCGCGTCCCACATCGGGCTTTGCCGATGATGTGACCAATAGGTTTTCCCAGTCACAATATCCTGCAGTCCGTCGCCATCGATATCAGCCAGATGAACGGAATGCAGTTCGCTGAACAAAGCACCGTATTGATTCTCGGAGCGTTTGGCCCCCATGATGCGGTGATATTTGAACGTGATGTCGTCTCCCGTGCGTACTTGCTCGTACCATCCCAAGCCAAAGTCGTGCGCAGCGTTGCTGGTGATGATGTCGTTGTCGCCATCTCCGTCCACGTCATAGGCATACATCTCTGCCCCACCGTAGGCGCTGGTTAGGGGCGCATTGTACGATCGCCATCGAGTCGTCAGTGCATTCGACTCTGGTTGCTCATACCACCCGTGAGCGTGAATCAGGTCCATGCGCCCGTCGCTATTGATGTCGCCGATTCCGAGTCCATGGGGCGTTCTTTTGGCAGCGTTCGGTTCAGAAATCGCATGGAAGTCCCACGGCTCGAATGCGTTCTGGGGGTCATAGGTTGCGACACCAAAGAACCCATCGTGGGCGCAAACTAAGTCGCGACGGCCGTCACCATCAACGTCAATGAACTCCGGAGACTCGTTCCCAATGCCCTCCATCACGCGGTGTCGCTGCCAATGAGCGTTGGCGGAACCGTCTTGGGGGTTCTCGAAGATGAATGCGGGCGTGCCCGGCAATCCCACTACCAAAACATCGGCAAACCCGTCCGCGTTAAAATCCTCGACCCATGTAAAGAAGTTATCGGCATAGCGGTTCATGTCTTGGGGAACCGGTTTGTAGATCTCGTGCTGTTCGCGGAAGTCCGGTCCCTCGAACCAATACGGGCCGTAAACCAGATCCGGGATACCATCCGCATTCAGGTCACCCACCGCAGCACCTTCGGAGAAGTACGTGTCCGAGAGCTGGTGGCGTTTGAAAGAGTGGAGGGCGAACTCATCGGCAGCCGACACGGATGCCGCCACAGCGACAAAAACGAACAACAGAAATAGCATCAGACTCTCGCACAAATCAAAAAATGGAACCGGGGACTCTGGCGACTTGGCAGCGTTACCCCTGCCTCAGTACTTTTGCACGCATCCCGTCTTGGACACTCCTACAGCGTAACGGGAAACTATCTACCAACGCTGTGGCACTGTGGGGCAGCGATCAGCCCGCTAGCATAGCACGAAGAGCGACCGTGCGCGATGTCGCTGCGGGAAGATCGGCGATCCATGTCTTCCGCGTAGCTCTCTCTCGATCGAGCTCATAGTCAAAACAGCAACGCCGAGGGGCCCGATTTCATACCAGATGAAGCTGGAGACGTCCCGGCGATGCCCGACGACGATGGTGATTGTGATTTCTGCATTGCGTCCAGACCAGAGCGCAGCCCGACTGCTTTCGAATCGCTCGTGTTCATCACCGACAGGCGACGCGTCGGCGACCGCTGATCAGGACGGTCGACCGTGGTCGCCTAGATCGACTGTTTCGACAGTTGCTTTCACGGTGCAAATGCACAACACTCCCCCCAGCGTAGGCAGGGCAAAAGCTGAACTGCATCGCTGGCGCGTCGGGCTGGTAAATCAAGAGGCAGCTAAGTAAACAACGCACTAATCGGTGTGCCCTGGTCGGTGATTGGGATCGGGCGATCGCCATCGTACAAGTTCTTTTGATGGTCAACGCCCACGGCGGCGCAAACGGTCGCGAAGAGATCAGGTATGGACACCGGATTCGCAACGATACGTTTAGCAATCTCATCGGTTTCGCCATAGGCGCCACGGTGAGTGAGGCCCCCACCGGCAAGCACGCAGCTGAACGCGGTCCCCTGGTGCCCACGACCACCGCCGCTGTCGAAATCCGCAGGGCGTCCAAACTCCGTCGTAACCATAATCAGAGTTTTGTCGAGGAGTTGTTTGCTACGCAAATCCGCGATCAGAGTTGCCAGGGATTGGTCCAGCTCCGCGATTAATTTGTATTGGTTGACGATCCCGTTGTTGTGCACATCCCAACCGGATCCATTGAGAAAGTTCAAGTTGTGGCTGACCTCTACGAAACGCACGCCGCGTTCAACCAGACGCCTACTGAGTAGACATCGCTGGCCAAACTCGCCGCCATATTGATTCCGTAGGTGACCGGGCTCTTCGTCGAGATTAAATACCGAGCCAAACTGCGGCCCACTGAGCTTTAAACTTTCCTGGATCACAGCGTCATACTCAGCCAACGCCCTCATTTCACTCATTCCTGTTGTACGTCGCAGTTCCGCCAGATAGGCTTGGCGACGGTCTTGGCGGGACTGGCTGATCCCGGCCGGAGGTGACAGGCCGGCCGGTCCCTGGCTCGTGTCAGTTAAATAAAGATATCCATGCTTTGCACCGAGGAATCCAGGACCACGGGTGACGTTAGGGTAACCGATCAAGACGTAGGGTGGCGCTCCGTCACCAGCGCTGCCTCGTTCGTGCGAAATCATCGATCCGAGCGAGGGATAGGTCACCGTCCCGCTGATCGAGCGGCCAGTGTGAAGCCGATTCGTTGCCGCCGCGTGCTCGTCAATCACCTCGTGATGAACCGATCGCACCGCAGTGACATGTTCCATTACTTTTGCGACACCCGACAGATGCTCGCAGACTTGAACACCGGGGACTGACGTATCAATGGCATCGTAGTACGAACCCGCTACCTTCGCCTTCGGATCGCCTTTCCGTTTCGGATCGAAAGTATCCATCTGCCCCATGCCACCTCCGAGCCAGATGGAGATGACATGCTCCGCGTCGCCTTTAACAAGCGGTGCGGCGGCTCCGCAGATCGCAGACGCAGGAAGCGACATTGCACCCGCCGTTGCGGCGCTCGTCTGCAGGAACTGACGGCGTGTTGACTGAGACATTGATGACCTTGGGGGATTGCGAATGGGCTTCATGGTATCCAAACGAATTCGGGGGCGTTGACGAGACTCCAAATCACATCTTCGTAGCGTTGCCGCCACACGGCCTCCAAACGCGGATCGGCGTCGGGACCTCTTCTTACCCGCTCTTGCCACTCCAGCTGGATCTGATTTGCTTCGGGTACCAAATGATTGGTCCACGTCGATTGTGGCAGCGGTGCAGCGAGGCTGACTGGCACAATCTCATCGCTTGGCAGCAAGCGTTCGTCGAACCCAACTGCAAGTGCACTGACGAACGTGTCACGCTCAGAGGGATTAGGGTAGCGGGCCAAAAATCGCAGGAACAGCTCTTCGAGAAGCTGCTCTGGCGTTTCACTTTGCACCGCCAGATCGGCCAGCTGGCTGCGAGCGCTAGCACGCGTGAGAGACATGGTGAGATTGCCGTTTGCCAGAATGCCGGGCTGCAGCACATTGGCGTCTTGGTTGCGTTGGGCGATCGGTTGCTGGCGTTCGGCAATCCATCCGAATGCCTGCAAGACATCCACCACGGCTTGCGCACGGGGCATCGACAGACTCGGTCGGTCGCGTTCATTATTCAATCCCGCTAGCATCCAGCCACGATGCGGTTTGCCAAGCGTCATCCGCGTTCTCGTCGTGGCGGAACCGTCATGGACAAACGTCAGTTCTTCGCTATCCATGCGTTGGCCACTTGACTCGAACAGTGAATCCACAATCGATTCCGCCGTCAACCGCCGTGGATCGGGGGCGTGGAAGAAACGTTGCTCCGCGCTCGCATCGCGATTCGTCCCGAGAGCCTGCCGCCCATAGAGCTCCGATGTCATGATTAACTGCTGAACGTGACAGAGATCGTAGTCATGAGTCAACAATTCATAGGCCAGCCAATCGAGCAGTTCTGGATGGCTCGCGGTGTGCCCTTCCCAATCATTGAGCGGCTGGACGATACCAGCACCGATCAGACGGTTCCATAGATGGTTGACGACAACCTTCGCAAATCGTTGGTTCTGGGGACCGGTGATCAGCGCCGCTAAGCGTTCGCGGCTGTCCGTGGGCTGGTGCATCAAAGCACTTAGCGCGTCGGAGTCTTCGGTCCCTGTTACTGCGGTGAACGGCCACTGAGGCTGTACCTGAGCCCCCGGTTTTAACGTTACCTTTATCAGCGACTCGCGACCGATGCCATCAAAGAATGCGGCAGGCACGCGGCTCGTCTTCGGTGGCGATAACGATTTGCGATTTAACATCGCGGCAATGGAAAACAGATCTTCTTGAGTGGTGCTATGAAACGGAGAATCATGGCAGCGAGCACATTGCAACTCGATTCCAAGAAACGCAGACGAGAGGATGTGCGCTTTCGCGGCCATGGGTGAATCGTTCTCACCGGCGAGTGCAAATCCGGCACTGCCTCCATCCGATGCACTTCCACGCATCATAATCAGCTCCGTTACCATCCGGTCGAGCGGCTTGCGGTCCCGTAGCGAATCATACAGGAACCAGCGAAACGGGCCCGTGCTGTTGAGGGAAGCATTCAACAGACCAGGATTCTCGGCGAGCAGATCCATCCAAAAACTGACCCAATGATCAGCGTACCGATCATCGCTGAGCAACTTCTCGACGATTGCCTCTCGCTTGCGTGGTGTGTCCTCAGCGAGGAAAGCGCGAACTTCATCTGGCGTCGGCCCTACGCCTACTGTGTCCAAATAAGCGCGCCGCAGAAAAGCTGCGTCCTCAACCAGGGGTACCTCGTTGCCGCTCGCGACAGTTGAGGCGACTGCAGGCCATTGAGCGCCATCTGCAACCCATTTTTCCAGCACAGCGATTTGTTCCGCGCTGAGTCCCTCATCGGTTGGCGGCATGTCACCGTCGCGCACCCGAAGAATCAACTCGCTGGCATCTGGGTCACCAGGAACGATCGCAGGCTCTCCGGATTCACCGCCAGTCAGGGCGTGACTGAGCGAGTCCAATCGCAGCTCTCCCTGCATCTTCGTGCTGTGACAGCGGAAGCACTGGTCACGCAAAATGGGCAACACCTGTTCGTGAAAATGCGTCGAAACTGTGCCATCGGACTCGGTCGCCCGACCGCCCGCGGCCAAAATCTTCTGCTCTACAAACTGATCGATGACATGCTTCCGACCATCGACATTGATCTCGACATTTTGGTTGTTTTCGGCGTGCAGGAATCTCTCAACAGGATCACCGAGCTCCTGCTGTGCCCAGGCGCGGGCAAAATCATGTCGCATCTGCCAGAATTCAGCCTGGGAATCTGCAGCCTGCTTTCGATTGAAATCATCGATCGCTCGCAACTGCGTTTCGAGACGGCTTAGCTTCGGCTCAATTGCCTCGTCGGTGAGCTGGAGTGGTGAGGCTGAATCCGGTGTTAGTACGAGCAGAGGACCGACGCCTCTCGGCTGGATGGCGACACACACTTCACCGGACTCGATCCGCTGACCACCGCCACCAACGATGAACTCCAGCACGACGCGAACGCGGCGTCGGCCGAGCTGTCTATCGGTAGGATCAGCGGCGCTGTCTGCTGGCGCAATCTGATGCTCGAAGAACACCTCCTGTTGCGGAAAGGGGAGAAGCCGGGCTCCGGGGACTAAGGGATCGGGGATCGGAACGATTGGTTGTAGGTTGCCACCCCGACGCTTCACCGTGGGCGTGCGGTTGGCCAGCTCACCATCAATCCACAAACGACTCAGCGAGCGAGTTCGCACCAGAAACGGATGCTTGCCCACGGGCAACTCGACGTCGCCGGCGATGCGGACCAAGAGCGGGTCCGCCCATCGGCTACGAATGCCCCATTCATCAAATCGCAGCGGAAGGCGCGACAGCAAAAACGAATCCGTGTAGTATCGCACACTCTCGGCAGGCCAAGTCTCATTCTCATTGAGCCACCGCGTGTTGCTAGCGAACCCTTCGGCAACGCTAATCAAAACCTGTCCAGGCGGAATTTCCCCGAGGCCCGGCTGCGTTTCAGGTTGTGGCCCGATCACTCGCGCGCCTCCGAGCCGATTGAAACGCGAAGCCATCGCCTTGTCATCCAGAGCAACGCGGTGCACGGCAACCCCATCCAACCAGCCACGAAAGCTGTTGCCGAAATTGCCGCCACTGGCCGAGCCAATCCAAACCGCGTCGTTGTCGACCACTGGACTCTTGAAGGTCGCGCCGCCCATATCCCACGTTCCGTCGGTCGGCTGCCCATCGATCCAGCCGCGGATCGAATCGGGCTCACCGAAACGGTAGGAAACAGCGACATGATGCCAACCGGATCCAACCGCGAAACCCGCATTGGTTGTCCAACGATGCCAGTGATCGCTGGCTCCTGTGGCCTCCGGTGAACGGGGCGTTGCAAATAGGAAGCTGCCTTTGATCAATTCATTGCCGGAGACGACACGCAGCGCCCAATTTTGATTGTCCCGCGTCACGGATTTGCCACCACTGCGGCCCTTACCGATGATGTACATCGGCGCTCCACTGCCCTGATCATCCATGCGGACCCACGCTTCCAAGGTGATCTCATCGCCTGAGGTGAAGTCAAAGTCGCTGTTAGGCCCGGGATCGTCGAGCGTCAGAAATCCCCGCCCGTCAAATCTCAGGGCTGTGTTGTCGCTCGAGAAGTCTGGGAACTCAGGCGGCCGCGGCCCCTCTTGATCCCGGTAGACGTCACCGTGCAATTCCAACGGCATGGCCGCTTCACTACCGAATTCCCAATGCGCGACCGTGTGGGCGTTACAGCGAGAACGAACTTGATCGACGTTGACCAGTGTCACCACAACGATGAGTACGGCAAACCGATAGACTGACATAATATTCATTCAGTAAAAATCTTTCCATTGCGAGCGGGCAGTTCGGACGGTACATCTTGCCGATCGCTCAAGATCGGGGGGAACCCACCCACGTAAACCGGATCCACCATCGATCCACCATTGTGCGTATCATCATCATCGTCGGCGTCTTGCAGAAACATTCCCGTCACCACATCGCCTTCAGCATATCCCAAATCCGACAGGTCGATGCCTACGGCCAAAGCGCGGAAGTTGAAATGCCGATAGCGCCGGGAATATCGTCCCGAATCCAAATCCGATAGCGAATCAATGGAATGTTCGAATCGCAGCAGCCCAAATCCCGCTACTTCCAGTGCCTCCGGCGACGTCATTGGAATGTCAAACTCACCAATGGTGTGCGAATGCAAGCCCTCGCGGAATTGAAGTGGACTGACATGGAATGCATCCCCCTGCTTCGGGTTGCCATAGCCTTGGAGTTCAAATAAGACAATGTCCGGACCCGCCGAATTGACGACAGGTTGGGCGAACCGGAGGGCCATTCCGACGGTGTTCTCATCAGGGCTGGTCGTCAACGGGACCTTCGACGCTCCTGGGTTCAATATCCCCGTATCGAGCGAATTATCAGACCGCAGCAGCTCGCTGATCGGACGTTCGTCGCCAAACCGGTACGCGACCGGTTGGACTTCTTGCGGCTGTGTAGAGCGGAAGGATGTGATCTCAGAGGGAATCATCTGTTCGATGCGATAGTCATACGGACGACCTCCTCGCTGCACTGAGATCGACAGCAGATCCTCGACACCGCGTGCATCGGGACTTTCAGACATGGATGCCTTGTACTGGAGGATCCGATCTCGCAAACCGTATCGGTAGGCCGACGGGTCGAACTCAAGGGAGCTCTCAATGCGATCGACATCCGCCGGATAGACGCCAACATCATTTGCCTTCAATAGAGCAGGCACTGCTCGGTGAGCACCGTGCAAATCCTTCTCAATAACTTCCGCTGCTCCTTCGATCACCTGCACGTTGGTCTCCCCGGAGATATCAACACTGACACCGAATCGCGTGCCCAGGTCAATCACATTTGCTAAGGGTGTCTCCAATTGAAAACCTTCGGCTCCGTCGGGTGCGTGCACCGAACACTGGCCGGACTCGAGATACAATCGTTCGGTGGAGGCGACCAAAAAAATTGCCGGCGCCTCCAACAATGCTGTCGCTCCTTTCGGGAACGCCAACTCGATCGAGCCATACGTCATGATGTACTGGCGATTCATCTCCATTGTGGCACCCACGGCTGGCGGCATCGTCCCAAAAAACTCAGCACTCGAATTCTGCGCCAATACAACCGCAACCTGAGCTGACAGCTCCTCGCCAGCAGCATGCGAACGAATCAAGTCTGCACCTCGCGGCATCGATTCGGAAACTCTCCCACCGAGACCTGCTTTGATTAGCAAGCCCGCTGATGTCGCAACGATCAGAATCGTCATCGCCAATGCGAGCAGCCCCATTCGATAGTGGCTCAACCGAGAACGCTTGGCCGCCGACTCGATCTCGACGGGAATTCCTGGAGTGTATCGATCACATCGTAGAAGTTGAGCGAGCTCAAGATGAATCGCGATCTCATCGAGGTAACGTCGCTGCCGGATGGGGTCATCCAGCAGCAAAAACCCCAGCTCCTCAAACTGCACAGCAGTGATTCGCCGGTCAATCAAGGCGTTGAGCAACTGGTCAAATCGCCCCTCCTCCAATCGATTAATCACGAGTCAACTCCTGACAACTGCAACGACTGCTGGACACACTGACCGAGTTTGCGGCGTAGCATCCCTGCGCGATTGTACAGTGATTGCAACGCCTTGCCCGTTGCCTTGGCATGCTCAGCGAGGCTCTGATCGGGGCCGTAGAGTGTGTCTAATAATTCTCGATCCATCGTCGTGAGCTTCTGCAGACAGGACCGCAGGGCCTCACTTCGCGGGCTCTTGCCGCCCTGCAATACCTGCTGCTGATGTGACAGTTGCTCAATCAACTCTTGGCTGAAACAAAGCCGATCGTGTTTGACGGTTCGACGGAAATTGAGAACTTCGTAATGCGCCACCGTACACGCCCATCCCAAGAATGAACTTCCCTCGACGTAGAGATCGAGTTTACGCCAGAGCACGATACAGCACTTCTGGAAGACGTCTTCGGCATCGGCATGATTGGGCAACAAAGAAAAAATATAACCGTAGATACCGTCGCGATCAGCGGTGAATAAATCAAGGAAACGCTCATAGCGTTGAGCGTCGTCGCAAGTGTCATGACTTGGTCGGATCATGGTGAGGCCTAATAACAGAGGCGGCTGATCGAGGGCGGGAACGCGGCTTGATGCGCGTGATTCTTGGAGGGACTGGGGATGGGGCTGGTAAAAGGAATACGTAGCCTCGCCACCGAACTTACCTAGTGTTTTCCGGAGAGTTCCAGAAATCACAAATTAAACAACCGTTTAGTGTGAGAATACTAAAAAGTTCAGAAATTTCTCGTTTTCTGGTTTTTGGTAAGTAAGATGCCTCGTCTGTCATACGTTTAGACCGTTAGAGGGCGTAACACCCCTACACCCCGTCGCTACGGGGCCGAATCTTTCGTTGCGACAAATCTGCCAGGTGCCCGATCTGCGCCGTATTTTCATCATTTGGCGACCTGCCAACACAGTTGGCAAGGAAGGGCGAATGAGTTTTTCAGTCGGCGATCGGGCTTAAGAGCTTCATGATTATTCTCCAAGGAATCACAACAATGCGTCATTTCTACCTATTAGTTTTTGGGCTATTGATCGCCTGCAATTCAATCTCTGGTTGTGGGAGCAGCACCGCGACGACGGACTTAGGTGCGATCGATCCGAATGAGCAGATGGGAACGGAAGAAGAGGAAATCAAACCCGTCAACGTCCCCGCATCAGAAGTTTAGTAGATCCTTAGCAACTACTTTTGTTGCTTGTTTACCGTGTTGTTTTAGATGCTCTTATTTGGAGATTGAAATGAGATTTTTGAAGTCAAATAGACAAGGTTTTACACTTGTCGAGCTACTGGTTGTCATTGCGATCATCGGCGTGCTCGTGGGCTTGCTGCTTCCAGCTGTGCAGGCGGCTCGTGAGGCGGCCAGGCGGATGAGCTGCAGCAATAACTTTAAGCAGCTGGGCCTGTCCCTCCACAACTATCATGCTGCCTATGACAAGCTTCCGATGGGCAGTGGTGGGACCGGCGTGGATAGCAATACAAATTCTCCCGACGCGAACAACCTGCGGCTCAGCGGTCTCGTTGCAATGCTGCCCTACATGGAGCAACAGGCGTTATGGCAGATGATTTCTAATCCATTTCAATCCCAGGCCGGCTACCTATTTCCCGCGATGGGACCCACGCCAGGGTCGAATGATCCGGTATTTGCCGGTGCCGCCTACGAGCCATTCCGTCAGCAATCCCCAACCCTGCGTTGCCCGAGCGACTCAGCGCGACACGGCGGCATGGCACAGACGAACTACGCATTCAATTATGGCGACGGCGGACGATTTGTCGGTGCAGCCTATCGTGACACCCATACCAAATTTAACAGTGCGTGGACGGGCAACCAAGGCGACAAGGCGTCCAAGCGTGGTGCGTTCACGCGTGAATATCAATTCGGTTTTCGAGATATCCGTGATGGGTTGTCGAATACCGTTGCCATGGCTGAAATCGGTGTCGGCGATAGCACCCCCGAAGGGCGTGAAGTCATCGCCTACCAGTACCAGTTAGACAATCCGTTGTTTGCACGCCAGCCGATTCTTGGTTGTAAGAATCAGCAAGGCGGTCAGATTACCGATCCGGAGAGTCCCCGTCAGTACGTTGCTGGTACGTTGTATCCGCGCGGCCGGCGGTGGGCGGAGGGACACGTCGGCTACACTGGCATCACGACCGTGCTGCCGCCAAACTCACCAACGTGTCGACTTCCATCGAGCACCGCGTTGGGCGGAATGTCCGGGGTCTATTCCGCAGGTAGCTATCACGCCGGCGGTGCCCACGTTCTGCTGTGCGATGGTGCCGTGCGATTCGTGACCGAATCCGTAGACAGCGGCAGCGATGCCAATGCGTGGACGGTCTCCATCGGCGGCGGACACAAGGCCCCTGGATCGAAAAGTCCCTTTGGAGTCTGGGGTGCGATGGGCACTCGGGCCTCCAACGAGACCGCCAGCCTCGATGAATAGAGCTGAGTGTGCTCGGCACGCTTGAATCTCTAACAGCATAGGAATGTGAAGTTGGTCCGCTTACGAGACCTCTTCACCCAGCGGTAGCGGACGAGCGGAGGTCGTGGTTAGCAATGCGAATACATAATCACCGTTGCTCACAACGAGATCTCCGCTAGAACATTCCTCCCCCACCCATTCCGCCATTAGCAGGCGGAGCAACTGGGGTTGGCGGCCGGCCGCTCCAAATCGGATCAGGTCCGATGTGGGACTCACGCAGTGACTGCAGCAGGTCGGCGATTTGCTCGTGGACACTGAGAGTCGCTCCGACTAACAGTGCGGGGCGAGCGTATTCGCCATCGCCGACTGGTACCAGCGTCCCCACGCCTCCGAGAGACTCCCAACTAGCGGGCTCAATAGTCGTTTGAATCATCGAGATTGCTGACGTAAATTCGCCCCGTGGCAGTCCCGTACCTTCGAGGAAATACAACCTCGTCAGCAGGCGAGTCTCTGCCTGTTCCCTCGTCGTTATTGAGATCATACCGTCCCGGAGCGTATAGGTTAGCCCGAGGTCTTGGAGCAGGAAATTGAGTGCCGCGCCCAGTGGCAGCTTTTGCATTAAAGACTTCGTCTGAGATGTTGTCGCCGTTTCCACACCGCTCTCCGCCGGCAGATCTTCTGAATGGGAGCTGCGCTGGTGTCCTGAAATCGGAACATCAACTGTCAATCCAGCCTCTTCGAGCGCGAGCGCATTGACGACAATCGGAAAATCCACTGCTAGCGAGAGTTCCGCAATCACACTTTCCAGCGCCGTTCCTGGCTGCGGCAACGCCACCGATGTCGCTAACACATCATCGACGCGTGCGATGAACTCGTCCGAGAGCCCCACCCATTTGTCCGTCAAGATGCCCCGCCGTGCTAACTCGGTGAAGTCCGTAGTGATGACAAGCCCTTCGTCTTGCACCTCGGCCCGCAGTCCCAACGGCTGTAGAACTCTGCGCAGCGAACTTCGCAGGGGTTGATCACCACTGGAGATTGCCACGGTCGTCTGCGAAGGATTCAAGTTGGCTTGATCGAAGGCGCCAACGTCGACCAGCACCGGAACACCGAGCTGTTGGGATAGGGCGTCGGCGAGCGACTCCAATCCCAAGTCGAGTTCGAGTGTTACCTGCGAGTCCATTTTTTCGGCAACCTGCTTAGCGACCTTCGTGCGATAGCCGGATGAATTGAGCGGCGTTTCGGCGATGGGTTTTGGCGCCACCGTCGCTGGTCGGGGCAGTTGCTCAGTAGGCGGAGACGTACTCGTCGTTTGACCTACGACCACAGGAGGTCCTTCGTTTGCCGCTCCGCCCGCGTCAGCCATGCGCAGAGTCATCGGCTTCTCGCCGTTATCCCCTAGCGCCGATACTTGAGATAGACACATTCCGCCAACTGCCGCGGTGGCAAGACAACCTGCAACAACCCATGAAGAGATACGTAACATCGAACTTCCAGACTTAGAGAGAGAATAGAGATTAACCGGCGGTCCGGTCGGGTCGGTGGATGAGGCCGGCGGAGCCGTCGAAAGGTCCCAATCCGCCGGAATCGTTCGGCTAGTCACCTCCGCTGCCACACTTTCGCTGACTTCGAGCAACTGCACTGCTGCATAGGCGAGCACGGGGACGACGCCGCGATGGCGAAGTCGCGCAGCCAGAGCCTGTTTGCCCCGCTGCACATGCCCGCGGACAGCCCCGACGGTTGATTCGAGCCGCTCGGCAATATTCTGATAGCTGTCGCCTTCGATCAAATGCATGACGATGGCTGTGCGATAGTGTTCAGGTAGCTCGGAGAGTTCCTCGTCGAGCACGATGGCTTCGTGGCGGCGCGATAGAGCTTCGAGGGCCTGTTCATCCTCGCTGGGGACGTCATTCATATCGATGAGATCGCTGGAGTCGCGTGGGTCGGATGAATTCGCCAGGCGACGTCGCTGTTTCAGAGTCAGCTGACAGGCGCGGGTCGCGACACGGTGCAACCAGCCGGCGAGTCGCTCGGGGTGGCGAATCTGCGATGCTGTTTGCGCCAGACACACCCAGGTTGTCTGGAACGCGTCATCAGCATCTTGATCTTGGTAGCAATGCCGCCTGCAGATGCTCAGCACCATCACGCGATAGCGCCGCACCAGCTCGTCAAATGCCGCACGGCTACCATCCCGCCGCCATCCGTCGAGTAAGTCCCGGTCACTCAAGCGAGCAATTTGTGCTGGAATCGCGGATTCGGTCGGTGTCGACGAGGGGCATGGCGGCGGGATGTGGAGGTTTTTATTCATGGCGGCTCATAGGAATAGGGAGGCGAGCGTAGCCGACGGCGCGCTGAAAAGAGCAAAACACGAAAATTTGATGGAACCTCGTCGAATCGAAAACGCATTTGAAGCAATTGTTCAATTTATTTCCGACGATCGTCGATAATCAGTCCATGGGCTGTTGAGATTAACGGTTATGCAGTTCCCCGGTCTTACCGAGACTCTCAGGGATGTACCAAACACGCCGCTTAATGGGCCGAAAAACCCCGAAACTTCGAATCAATCCATTCATCGATGGTATTCGGAATGATCGACACGAGCCGTACAATATGTCACGACTTGGACTCACTTCGCCTCACTTTCACTCCTAAATGCCAGCCACTATGACGCCGCACGTTCATCTCTGCTTGGTTCTTCATAATCACCAGCCCATTGGCAACTTCGACGGCGTCTTTGAGCAAGCCTATCAGGACAGCTACCTACCGTTCCTCGAGGTGTTCGAGCCCTATGACGCATTGCAGATTTCGCTGCACACGTCGGGCCCGCTGATGATGTGGCTGGCCGAACGGCATCCCGAGTACCTCGATCGTCTGCGATTGCTCGTCGACGCCGGTCGTGTCGAGATCGTGGGTGGGCCGCAATACGAACCCATTCTGACGATGTTGCCGAGTCGCGATCGTATCGGCCAGATCCAATCCTACAGTCGCTGGCTCAAGCGTAACGTGGGCGTGACGCCGGGCGCGATGTGGACGCCCGAACGCGTATGGGAATCGAATTTGACGACCGACGTCGTTGATGCAGGCATCCATTATACCGTCCTGGACGACTATCACTTCAAAGCCGCCGGTCTAAACGACGACGATCTGACGAGCTACTATCTCGTTGAAGATCAAGGCCGCTTACTGCGTATTTTCCCAGGCAGTGAGCACTTGCGTTACACGATTCCATTCCGCCCGGCCGGCGAGACGATTTCATACCTGCGCGAGGTCGCCCAGCAACACCCCGGCGCGGTCATGACGTTTGGCGACGATGGCGAAAAGTTTGGTACTTGGCCGGACACAAAAGCGCACGTGTACGACGAGGGTTGGCTACGCTCGTTCTTTGATGCGTTGACCGAAAATCAGGAATGGCTGCACACAATTACGCTGGCGGAGGCGATCCGCCGCGTCCCCGCAGCAGGCAAGACTTATCTCCCCGACGGCAGCTACCGGGAGATGACCGAGTGGTCCTTACCCGTCGAAGCTCAAGAGACGCTTGAGGACGTCAGTCACGCGCTGGAGCGGAGTTCCGAATGGCCACGGCTGCAGACGTTCATTCGCGGCGGTTTTTGGCGTAACTTCAAAACGAAGTACGACGAAACGAATGAGATGTACGCACGGATGATGCACGTTAGCAAACGGCTAGCCAACGCCGAGGCGGCGGGATATGACGGCGGCGTACTCGCCGAGGTTCGCGATCATCTCTACCGCGGTCAATGCAATTGCCCCTACTGGCACGGAGCTTTTGGTGGAATCTATCTGCCCCATCTGCGAAATGCGATCTACGAACATCTCATTGCCGCTGACACGCTACTGGCCCAACTCGATGGGACTTTAGGAACGCCCCAGGCCACTGCGGATGACTATGATTTTGACGGCCAACAGGAGGTGCGACTCTCTAACGAACACATGGTTCTGTGGCTCGACCCCGCCCGCGGTGGCAGGCTATACGAATGGGATATCCGAGGAATCAATCACAATTTATTGGCGACGTTGCAGCGCCGCCCCGAGGCCTATCACCGCAAAGTACTAGCAGGTCCTGGCGGTAGTGGCGATGACGTGGCGAGCATTCACGACCGGGTCGTTTTCAAACAGGAAGGCCTGGATGAGTGCGTCCAGTATGATCGGTTTGCCCGCAAGAGCTTGATGGACCACTTCTTCGACAACCATGCGACCTTGGACTCCGTCATGACCGGTGATTCACCCGAACGAGGTGACTTCGTCGACCTGCCATTCGAGGCCAAGCTACGGCGTGGCGGTGACCGCGTGCAGGTACAGATGCGACGCGACGGCAATGCGTGGGGTATTCCCATCACCCTGACCAAGGCTGTCACCATTGACCAAGACAGTGACACCATGTCAGCGGCCTACCTGCTGGAAAATCTGCCTCCCGGCCGCCCCCTCCATTTCGCAGTCGAGTGGAACTTCGCGGGTTTGCCGGCGGGCGCCGACGATCGTTACTTCAGCGACGCTGAAGGCAACCGACTGGGGCAACTCGGCGAAAGAATTGAACTGAACGACGCGTCATCGCTTTCGCTTTCGGACCGCTGGCTCGATGTCGACGTCGAACTGACGTGTGATCGCCCCAGCGGCATTTGGGCGTTTCCGGTCGCCACCGTCAGTCAAAGTGAAGCTGGTTTTGAACTGGTCCATCAGAGTGTTTGCGTCATGCCGCACTGGATCGTCCAGGCCGACGCAAACGGTCGCTGGTCTGTCCGGATCGACGTCCAAAGTCGCTGCGGAAAAAGCAATGACATGACGCCGACCCGCGTACTCCCTGAAGAATTGAGCCATACCCATCGCTAAGCACCAGGTCGGTTTGCCGATTGGTGTTTTGACCTGTGTAATATGAGAAACTGCGAGTGACTGCAAAGCTACGATTGGTAATGGCCGACTCGGACGCGACTCGGCGACTGCGGGTGGGCGCGCGACTGGATAAGTACCGATTGGTGCGCCGGTTGGGCGAAGGCGGATTCGCCGTCGTCTTCCAAGCTCACGATTCCATTGAGGATCGTTCGGTGGCCCTCAAGCTGCCGGACTTGTCGAGCGAGGCGGTCGCCCAGTCGTTCGACGATGTTCAGCGGGAGGTCCGGATCATGGCGGGACTGACTCATCCCAACGTTTTGCCGCTCAAGGACGCTCGCTACATTGACGGTCAGTTTGTGATGGTCTTCCCACTCGGGGACGAGAGTCTCAACGACCGCTTGAGCAGGCGGTTAGCTCGCAGTACCGCCGTGCACTACATTCGACAGATGACTGCGGCGGTAGCCCATGCCCACGAAAACCGGGTACTTCACCGGGATATTAAACCAGAGAATTTCATTTTGTTTCCGGATAATCGGATTTGCCTGACGGACTTTGGCTTGGCCCGAAATCAATCGCGGCGACATCAAATCTCTGCTTCCGGTACGCTCGGCTATATCGCTCCCGAACAGGCCATGGGTAAACCGACTTACCGCAGTGACGTGTTTTCACTAGGACTGATCGTGTACCGAATGCTCTCGGGCGTCCTGCCGGAATATCCCTTTGAAATTCCGTTGCCGTCGTACGCTCGCTTCAAAAAGGGACTGCACCAAGACTTTGTCGACTGGACGCGCAAGGCACTCGACCCGACGCCAGCGAAACGTTTTCGCGACGGTGTCGCAATGCACAATGCGCTCGAACGCATTCGCCAAATCATTATCGATAAACCAGCCACAAGTAAATCGAAGCGTCCGACGGTCCGCCGGGCAGCCTGAGTAGGGCGAGAACGTCGTGGAGCTTGGCTTCGATCGATGACGTGGAGTGGGGCGGCCGGTCAGCTGCAACCTCAAAAAGCGAGACGATCGAGGTCCATCTGCGGACAATCGGGATTCCACGTAGCCTTAGGATGCGACGGACGACCGCAGTGAATTTTGACGGCGTGCGAATTTACAATGGCCGTCGCGTCGACTAAAGTCATCAACTGTGAGGAGCGAGCCTTTTTTTGGCCCGTGTTGAGGCTTTGTCCCCAATTTGTTTTCGGTTTCGTCGTTCTATCGACCGCGGTTGCGACCGCTGCGCCAGTTCATCAGTGCTCTGCTGTTGGCGGTGGTGTCGTGTAGCATGATCGGATTGCCTTTCTTGGCACCGAGCCCTGAGAAGATGGGTCGTTTTCCGTGCGAGAACTGCTCCTGTGGGTGTGCCACGGCAGATTTTTGCTGGGATAAATGCTGCTGCCATTCCGACATCGAAAAGCTGCAGTGGGCCGCCGATCACAATGTCACCCCTCCCGCCTTCCTCGTCGCCCGGGTCTCGAGTACCCATGGGCGAGAGTCGCTCGCCAAGCTGAACGCCAAGACAACTGATGCGTCGTGCTGCTGCTGCCGGGGGCCGAATGCCGATAGCTGCACAATTGCGGTCGTCACCGATCACACGTCGGCGGAGTCGTCATCCCCGACTCAGACAGGGCCGAGTGTGCGTTTGGTAAGCTTGGAGGATGCTGCCAAGTGCCGTGGCATCAGCTGGCTATGGTCGATCTTCTCCGAAGTCATTGTGGCTCCAGCGGATCGCCCGATCTCTGATCCGGAACCTCGCTTGCTGTTTTGTCTCGTGATCGCCAATGAACACGCCAGTTCCGGTGGCTGCCGCCCCGATCCACCGATACCGTAGCGCTGAGCGGTAGAAGTCCGGCCACGCATTGTTAATAGCGTCGCATTGCCACAGCTCCTCGGGAGTACCTGTGCCGATGGACGCTGCGATGTGCTGACTGACTTCGCTACATCATGAATCGCACGTGGATTCGTCGCTGCGCCAACAGTCGCGCAGCGGACACACCGCTGCCGCGCAGGTGAACGAGGTCTTGCTCCTCACACCAGCGTGGTCTTCGCAGCCAGCGCGGCAGCGTCCTTCGAATCCGCCTGCCAGATGATCCTCACGTCACCGCACAAAAAAACAGACCGTGCGTTGCTCAGGATCGCTGCGCGCTTTGATGAATGTCAATGTCGTCAATAGCGGGTGTGGTCTCTCGACCAAACTCCCTGCACCGAGGGGGAAACCTGCGCTACTTACCTCTGGGTCTCGCCAGACCCACGCAACCGCATGGCTCTCTGTGCAGACATTTCCGCGACAGCCCAATCACCGCACACATCCACCCAAAATCAGAACTACCTACCCATGAAATCACTCCATCCGAAACGTTCCCCTCGACGGGCATTCACGCTCGTTGAACTGCTGGTCGTCATCGCCATCATTGGCATCTTGGTCGGCTTGCTCTTACCCGCCGTCCAGTCCGCCCGTGAAGCAGCGCGACGAATGCAGTGCAGCAACAATTTGAAACAGGTCACCCTAGCGATGCACAACTACGAGAGCAGCCATCGCAAGCTGCCTAGCAACTACACCACTGGCGCGGGCACGTCTGGAAACTTCTCCGTGTTCTCTCAGATGGCTCCATTTTTTGAGCAGGGCAATATGCTTAGCATGATCCATTTTGATCAGCCGCTCACAGTCGGTTGTTGCCCAGGACAACTCGTGGCGCCCCATGACGTGGCCGCCGCAACACCGATACCAATGCTGACCTGCCCCAGCGAAGACAGCGACCGCACGTTCTATGTGACGTCGCTAGGAGGAGCGGGGCCAACCCAGGCCTACTCCGCGACAAACTACGCAATGAACAATGGCAGCGGAGTTGGTACTCAGTACGATACGCGAGTGGCGACAAACGGAATTAATTGGATCAATGCTCACGTTGGCTTTGAAGCCGTTACGGACGGGCTGAGCAACACCGCCGCCTTCTCAGAACACTTGCTCGGTGTTCACGAGCAATCGCCAAGTGAGCCAACGATTGACGCGATGCGTCGACGTACCATGTTTGACGTCACGTGTGCCTTTATCAGTCGAACGATGCCCCCCTCCACACCCGGGATGGCGGGGTACGTCCTGCCTGAGGACCCGAACCAAATGGAAGCCTACACGCGAGCGAGCAGCTTACACCGCGGTTGGACGGGGCAACGCGGAGCCGGCTGGATAAGCGGACGAGAATACTGGACTGGATACACCCACTACCATCCACCCCAAAGCGGTATCCCCGATATGCAAAGCTGCGGCTGGGGCGTTTTCGGGGCCCGCAGCAATCACCCCGGCGGGGTTCATGTCGCCCGCTGCGACGGCAGTATCGGCTTTGTTAACGAAAGTGTGGATCTCAAGATTTGGCGCGCTCTCTCGACACGCAACGGCCACGAAGTGATGGAGGAACTCTAGTCATGACGGCTCTTCATTTCGCGTTCTCGCTGTCAGTCCTGATGAATTGCCGGAGGATCACAAGCAAAGCTCAGACGGCATTGCGATGAGAATTTTATTAATCAAAAGCTGGTCTGAAAAATTTGAGTGCCTCCTCAGTGCGGCACTCGATATACCGATTTGGCGTCGAGCTGGGAAGCTTGACGCGTGTTGAAATGACGGCAGGAAGCCTTTCTCCATGTTACCCCTCAAAGAACGAAGACTCATGATTCGCTACGCACTACTGATGTCCCTCACTGTTGCCCTTCAAAGTTCTCAATTTGCGATCGCTCACGATGTATGGTTGCAGACAAATTCGCCGGTCGTCCGCACCGGGGAGATCGCCCATGTGGATCTCCGCCTGGGCAATCACGGCAACCACCACCGCGATTTTAAATTGGCGGGACGCATCGATCTCGATTGGGTCACCGTCGAACATGTCACCCCCGACGGGGCTCGCACCGACATCAAAGACACGATGTTCACGACCGCTTCAGCAGAAAAGGAGGGGTATTGGACAACACCACTCGTGGCTACGCAGCCAGGCATGAACTGCGTGGTAGAAAAACTCGACCGAGTTATGCAGCATGGCACATCGGTCCGCGGTATCCGGACCGCCAAGACGTACTTCCTGGTCGCCGACTCACTGGATCAACCGGACCTCGACAACCACATTCACGAAAGCCCGCTCGGCCTTCCCTTCGAGTTGGTGCTGCAAACGTGCCCGTTGAGTGAGGTTGTCGTCGGCCAACCCATCACGGTGCAGGCCCTTCACCGGGGCACGCCGATCTCGGACGTCGTCGTAAGCTTCATTCCCGAAGGGACTGAACTCAAGGGAGAGTTCGACTCCGAGTACGAGTTTCGCACCAATGATGAAGGGCTGGCCACATTTGTCCCTCAAACCGCGAATCAGTACTTAGTCGTCGCGCACCACACCGCAGAGGATGAGAAGAGCGACGAATACGAATTCACGAGCTACGCCTCGACCATCACGTTGCACGTTCCGCGTCAGCGGACCTACGTGCAGGTCCGCTAACCAATCGATTCCCCGCGAGCATATTTAGCAAGAGTCTCCTGGTATTTACGTTTCCCTTCCTCGACACTCTTGCGAATCGCCTTGGTGCTCTCGTCGCTCTCTTTACGCAGCTCGGCGATCATCTGCAATGACTCGATCTGGAATCCACTGATGGAATCGACAAGCTTCTGCACGGATTCCGGATTGATCGTGCTACCGTATCCCGCTTTGAGCGCAGCCCGCTCGAGCTTGCGGCCCAGATTAGCGACATCTTCGAGGCCCTTATTCACACCGTCCTTCATCGCTTCGGTGGCCTGCGTCACCTCGTGCAACCCGTGTTGGCTGGTATAGACCGTGCCGAGGATCGTAAACACGTGCTCGTTTGTCGTGAAAAACGTCACCGCTCGGCGGAACACACGTTCTTTGACGTCATGTGTCTGCTTGAGTTTGGTGATCAGCGTCTCCCCGACATCGTAACCGATCTCAAGGTTTTCCGCGATGTCCTTGAGGAGCTGGTACGTCTTGTCCTCTTCCTCGAGGCTGTGTCTGGCTTCATCCCGACGCAGTTCCAGATGGCTCTTGCCACCTTCATCGGTGCCGGCGTAATCGTCGACAGCTTGCTGGGCGTCAGCTAACTCCTTTTTGGCAGCCTCGAGGACGGGCAACTCCTTGTCGAGTAGTTCGCGAGCGAGCACCTCGGCTTCCTTGAGTGCAAACCGAAAGTCGATGTAGGCGTCCATGATCTGCTCTTCGGACTTCAACGCCACCTTCGTATCCTTCGCGACATCACCGTAGACTTCGACGATCTTTTCAAACCGATCACTCGGCGTTCCGCGACGCATCTTCATCCACCAGTTCGAGACCTTTTCGGTCCCGGAGATCTTGCCGTCATCGAGTTGTGCGATCAGTCGCTTGCTATCGTCGCGGACGGAATCGAACATCTGCGCGATCTCCATGTAACGATTCCCCACTTCCACACTTTCAACGTTCTCGCGAACGAGTGCATTGAATGAGCTCATGTGCTTGATAACCTCAGCAATCGCTAACACCTTCGGTTCGTCGATGTGCTTGACTTCCTCGAGCAGAGTGAGCAATTCCTGAGGCGCCTGGTTCTCAGCGGTGCCAAACTTTTTGAGTGTATCCAGCGCCCGGTCGAGATAGTCCCGCATCGAAGTCGAACGAGCGTCAAGATCGTGAGTCGCTTCAGTTGTCTGAGACTTGGATTCGGACGTGGGCGCAGCAGGTGCGTTTGCTCGGGCTTGTTGGCTCATGACTCAGAACTCGTGAAAAGGTGAAGGTGAACAGAGAGTCTGACCATTAGGCTATCGTTCTGCGAACCGAGCGGCAATCATCCCTTACAAATTCGCGCGTCCTGGGGAGCCCGTGGTGCGCGACCAGGACATCGCCGCGACAAAGTTCCCTCCACTCCCGCTAAGATGCCGTGTCAGCGTAGAATGGCGTCCAAACTTCAGCGACTGGCCGTGATGGTCGTTGAACGCCCGATAGATCCTGGGAGCGAATCCTTGCCAGGAAACCACGACGTTTGGGATTGATCGATGACTTCCAGTGCAAACGCCCAGGCACAAGCACCGGCTCCCGGTGCCCTCTCGCCCGATGAACTCAATCGGCGGCGTGCCCAAACTAAGCTGCCGGGCGAAGACATGACCATTGCGGAAACCCTGCGGGTGATGGATGTCGCACGTGAAATGCGACAGCAGCGTGAAAGCGCCGAGGAGATGTTTCGGCATGACGAGGTCCGCGTGCGACTGCGTGAAAAACTGATGCGGACCGCAGCCATGTCAGGAGACCGCGTCACCGAAGCCGAGATCGATGCCGCCATCGATCAATACCTGGCAAACCTCCATACCTACGAGGCGCCCCAACCTGGGATGAAAAAATTCATCGCATACTGTTGGATCTGGCGTTACCGCTTGGCGGCAGTTGCGACAGCGGTGGCAGCCACGGGAGCCTGGTTTTTTCTGTAGCCAACGGCACGTCATTCTCTCTCATCCTATTCATCTCACGCGCTCGTTCCCATGCCGATTTCCGGACCTCAAGCTCACCAGCAGCTGATTACCGCCTACAACCGCGCCGCCGTAAAGCTGGAGCAGTTGCGTGGACAGATGGGGCAAATTGAACAACAACGCGACCAACTCGAAAACGACCGCGACGACACACTCAGGAAGCTTGCGGAATACTATCTTCCCGACCTCACGGCGGAATCCGTCCAAAAAACATGGGCTGAGATCCGCCCCACCATGCGAGAAATTTTGCTTCGCAAAGAGGGGCGAGTGCGAGAGTTGAGGGCCCAACTCGATGACGAGAATGAACTCCGGGCGAATCTCGAAACAGGACTTCAAGAGCTCAACGAACGACTTGATGCTGCCGAATACCGGCAAGACGAGATTGCCACGCAAGTTGAAAAGCATCTGACCGAGCGACCCGCATTCGTTGATCTGTCTAACCGTGCAGCGATGGCGGAAGTGGCATTGCAGCGAGCCCAGGACAATCTCGACGAGGTTAGCCAGGACGCTGCTCGAAAGCTGCCAGCCTACGAAGAGGACCGCCTGTTCACATACCTCAAGGATCGCCAATTCGGTACATCGCAGTACCATCATCGCGGCATGACCCGCAGGATGGATCGCTTCGTTGCGAAACTAGTCGACTACTCCAAAGCCAAACGCAATTACGACTACCTGCAAAACACACCCACTGCGATGCGAAAAATCATTGCCGAGGATAGTGCCGCTCTCGATACGGTGATGTCCGAGATCCAGGACCACCGTGATCGCGCTGCTGAAAAGTTTGGCCTGCCCGCGCAGGTCAGTACAGTCGAGTCACTCACCGCCGAGAGAAAATCAGCCATCGAAGGTCTCGGTACACAAACGTCTGCCTGCGAGGCGATTCAAGCGGAGCTCAATGAGATCGAGAGTCCACGCTGTGAATTCTATCGCGATGCGATCGACCTGTTTCGCAAAATGCTTGCGGAGAAACAATCTACGGAGCTGCGTCAAGAAGCACGTCGCACGCCCGAGGTAACCGATGACCAAATCGTTGCGTCCCTTCGGGGGATTGAAAACCAGATGGAGCATTCTGAACAATCGACGCGGCGTCACCAAGACACGCTGCATCAGGCCCAAGAAACCTATCAGGATATTGGGAGGCTGATCCAGCGGTTTCGAGCATCGGGTTACGACCGTCAGCGTTGCCAGTTTTCAGACACATTCGATTTACTGGGCTCACTCGATCACGCGCAAACTTCCGCCGACGTCGACGCGATCTGGAATGCCATCCGCCGCGCTCAGGGTTGGGGACCAACGGCGATGGACCGCGTGACCGCTGTGGCGACCCATCCCATGACCCAGGTCCTCGTCAATGCGATGGCCCACGCTGCGGCGGGTGCGATGAGTGAACATGCGCGACGAGCGGGCCAACGCTCCAATCGACGAGGACGGTAATCACATGACAGTTATCCTATCGCGCCCCTACTCTTTTGTGCCGCCCTATCGTGGCAACGTCTGGCCAGCAGCCATCCAGAAGCTGCGATTGATTGATCGACATCTGCGCAAGCGCGAATGCGTTATCGACTACGAACTCAGGCATGCCGATCGCCTCACCGACTCAATTGCCGCTGGCCATGGAGTGCTATTAGCCCCCAACCACTGCCGCTACGCCGACCCCATTGTGCTGGGATGGCTGGCCCGGGAAGTGCATACGCACCTATTTGCGATGGCTTCCTGGCACCTCTTCAACACCAACGGATTCGAAGCGTTCGCGTTGCGTCGGATGGGTGCGTTTAGCATCTACCGCGAAGGCAACGATCGACAAGCGATCGAGACTGCGATCGATATTTTGGTGACTGCCGAACGACCGCTGGTGCTCTTTCCCGAGGGGACCACCAATCGCACCAATGACCTGCTCAAGCCACTACTCGACGGAGTCAGCTTCATTGCCCGCACCGCGGCGAAGAAGCGTGAGAACGCGGGTCAGGGAAAGGTTGTCATGCATCCGGTTGCCCTGAAGTACCTCTGCTTGGGAGACACCTGGCAATGGGCGGATGAACAGCTCCGGCAACTCGAGACAGCGTTGAGCTGGCAAGCGGCGCCTCCCTCCCGCGATCCAGCACGCCTGCTACCTCGACTTCTGCGAGTATCTGAGGCGTACCTGGCCCTCAAAGAGATTGAACACGTGGGTCAAGCGTCCGCGGGAGACCTGCGCCCACGCCGAGACGCGTTGATCGAGTTCCTGCTATCTCGCTGCGAACGTCGCTACGATCTGCAAATAGCTAGCGACGACAGCGTCCGTGAGCGAGTGCGCAGAATCCGCAGCGCCGTCGCGACAGCTTACTTTGCCGAAAGTCCCACGCCAGCTTCTGATCCAGAACGCGACCCCGAACCGTACCTCGTCGATGCCGCAGCGGCGGACTTGGCTCAGTTTCTTCTATCGTTTCCAGACGAATACATGATGCCTGGACAGATCACCGACACCCGAGTCGTCGAAACGATCCAACGAATTCAGGAGGCAATCTACGGCAAAGCAAAAGAAACGATGCCGATGAAGGTTGTCATTGAGGTGGACCACGCCATTGAGGTCTCACCCCAGCGTGGTCCGCGGGGACAGCCCGACCCGCTGCTCTGCCAACTCGACGAAAGATTGCGTACAATGATGATAGCCCTGTCCAAGGAAGCTCGAGATTTCGAAAAGCCCTGAGTTTCATCTATCTTGAATCCCCGCTGCCCGTTGCAGATTGAACCATGATTTTTTGCACTGCCGATATTGACCACGCCGCGACCCTCCCCCAAAAAGATTTGAATGGTCCCACAGGAGGTTTTCACCGCGGTCAATTGTCACACCGCGAGCACGACGGCACGGTGGTGGCGCATCGGATACTGTCGGCGGGTGCATTTGCAACCATGTGTCTCTTAGCTGCGTTGTGCTGCGTCACTGGCTGCCATAGTGAACCGGCACCACTCGAGTTCGAACCGAACTTAGTCCACGCGATGAAGTACCAGATCAAGGAGGGCATTCCGATGGAGCAGGCTGGCGAGGACGCGTTCTGGGTCGTCACGGAGATGTTCGGAACGCCTGAGAACCCAAAGCTACCAGCGATCGTGACGGAAGACGAAGACCTCGCATCGGTTGTCTCGATAGAAAACCTGCAGCGAGCATCCGGCCGTATCGGACAGGATGGCCGGGGACTGTTTCAGACCCATTGCGTGACCTGTCATGGCACCACGGGCAATGGACGCGGCGAATTGTCTGCGACGATGTCTCCCTACCCGCGTGACTATCGCAAAGGGATTTTTAAATACAAGTCGACTGAACGCGGTGCAAAACCAACCCGCGAGGATCTCGCTGGCTTGATCAAGAACGGCATCAATGGTACCCGCATGGTAGCCATCCCGAATCTGTCCGACGAAGACGTCCAAGCACTCGTCGACTATGTAATTTATCTCTCCTGGCGGGGCGAACTTGAACGGCAACTCGTTGACGACGCTGTGTATGAATTGGACCTGGAATCTGGAGACCGAATAATCGATCCAGCGGCTCAGAATGCTACCGGAGAGCCCAAGGAAACCTTTGACGAATCTTGGGAACTGGCGGAAGATTTTGCAACCGATATCGGCGAAGCTTGGCTGGAAGCACCCGATGAAGTTGTCGAAGTGCCTGATCCCCCCGCAGACTTCGTCGTTCCCGATACGCACGAAGAGTTCGTCGCCGCCATGCAAGATGATCGCGCCGAAACCCTTCAAGCTTCAGTGGAGCGGGGAGGTTTGCTGTTTAAGGGCAAGATCGCTTCGTGCAGCAAATGCCACGGCGAACAGGGGCGAGGCGATGGCCAGAACACCGATTACGACGACTGGACGAAGGAATGGACCGTCAGTATTGGCATCAAACCAGAGGACCGCGAGTCGCTCATTAAACTATTAGCTCGCGGTGCACTGCCCCCGATCAACGCCACACCGCGGAACTTTTCGCTCGGCGCCTTCCACGGCGGCTCAACAGCGAAAGAGCTGTACATGAGAATCACGCAAGGAATCGAGGGCACTCCGATGCCAGCGGTCACGTTCGTCCCGGGTGAATTTGAGGAGGATGACGTATGGCACTTGATCAACTTTATCCGCTCTCTCCAAGAAACCCCTGATGCGACAACCGGCGAATCGGAGCCGACGCCGGCCGCTGTCGAGGCAACCTAAATCCAGCACGGCACCCCGTGCTGAAACCGGCGGCCTTGGCGGATTGACGTTTCCCTGGGGCACAACTGAAATCTTGCTGCGAGGTGGCACACTCTACAATCTTGCCGCCCAGCCAATCGCACTCCGGCATCATTCAATATCGGTCGACAATGTCAGGATGAAAACCTGATTGTATGCTTGGGATTTGCCGGAGGCGTCCGTGTTGGCTACCCGCCGAACATACGCGATCTGATCGCCGGCAGGGGAGAATACACATGCCTCCGGGCGTGGCGCGACCGCTTCCGGACACACCGGCGTCAAGCGATAGGTTTCTCCGGTAGACGTACTGGTAACACAAACACTTGTATCCATCACGTGCGTGATCCACTGTCCGTCTGGGCTCCACGTAAAGGCGGACGCAATATCATGACTATTGTGTGATAACTGCTGCAGCTCACCACTGCGTGGCGAAACGGTCCAAATCTGGACGACCCCAGCATCGTCTTTCATCAGGCAGGCAATCCGATCACCGTCGGGAGAACTTCTCAACCAGTGCCGAGGTCCTTGGATGCCAGGAAATTTTCGCCCCCCCGTATTGGTCAAACGACGCTGAACGACACCCCGCGGCGGGTAGGGGCGAGTCGTCGGTGTGCCCTCCAAGGGCTGGTCGCCGGGGCGAGTGAGATCATTGGGCATGTCAACCACATATACTTCATTGAAATGCCTACCATCTGCGGCAATGACTTCGCCCTGAAAAGCAATCGCGCGGCGCTGTCGCCTACCATCGCTACGAAGATACCCGTCGCGCCCAATCCAAGCGTCTTCACAGGCACGGCAGATCTCGTCCGATCCGGCCCGAGGTTCGTCATGCGTTCGAGAAACAAGGACAGAAAAATACGTGCCGTCATGATTTCGAGGGTGCGTCGAATTGACGACGACCGACTCGCTCGGCAAGAAGTCAGCTGGGACGCTCACGCCAACCTCGCGTTGATTCAGCTCGTGCGGCTGATCGCGGTCTGCTTCGGCAAGCACGTGGTCTTCATACGTGAACGCAATCCAGCTCCCGTCGGGTGAAAATGTGTGTACGTGACTACCACCTCGCAGTGCCCCGGGCGTATACGGAGGTGTCAGATCACGCGCATCAAGGCTGACCGCCGTCAACGGAAGCTCTGCGTCGACGAGCACCCCGCGGCGGTGCCATGCACTGTACTTCCAGTCTTCGGAGGGATCCTCTGGACCATGGATGAAGACGATCATGTCCGTGTGGGGAGCTGCGGTGACAACGCCGACATACGCACCGCGACTGGCGTGAAACATTGTTTGCGTGTGTCCTGAGCTCACCTCGACGCGCTCGATTCGCTGCCCGTCGAACGCTGCACCGGCGGCATCGGATCGCACGTCAAAGTAGATCCAGCGGCCGTCGTGGGACCAAACATTCGCATTGGTGAGGACATGGTTCGTCGGCCCCGACGTCACCTGGCGTTCGCGCCCGTGCAGCCAATCTCCACCGGAGACTGGTGTCGTTGCCAAACCACTTATCACCATGAACGAGAAACTTAACAAACGGGCGTGAAAACAGGAGGTCGATAGGATCATAGCTGATGCGGGCCGGCCGGCCTCTCAATCCAACTTTGGTGGCGAAGGAAGGCCCAGTGATGTGATATCGACAATGGAATCCGACATCTCCAGAGTTCGAAAGTCAATGAACCGGTGGAAGGTCAGGTAGTTCGCATCGTGAGCGCGATGAGCGCCTCCCTGTCCATCATCAAAGGCGGTGCGGATGGCGGCGATCAGATCGTCTCCGTCGAACTGCCAGTCCGGATACTGAAACGCATGTTTCTCAGTATCAGGATGGTAGAGCAGAATGCATTTGGTTTCCCAGGATTTCAGATCTGTCGATTTGACGAGCGCCAGTGTGTTGCGAATCGACGCCGCAGCGCCGCCAGCCTGGCGAGCGATTGGCACTACCAGATTAGTCAGCGACCAGTACGCTTGGGATTGCGGATCGAAGCGAATCGTAAACTTTTTGGCACCGCCTGGAAACTCAATCGTGTCACGCATCGGATCGAAGGTGGCCTGCTCTCCGTCCCGGCTGATCCGTACGATTGCCGCCTTGCCACCCTGACCGCCATCGTGCATCCGCATGATGTCAACAACGTGCCCCGCAGGCGAAACGACCGCGTTGCCTTCAAGGAATGCCTCAAACCGCCCCTCCATCCACTTCGGGTCACGGTTGATGACATTCGAAAATGTCCAACTCTCCCGCCGCAACAAGTCTGCATCAACGGGAGCCGACATCATCATCGCGCCGTACCGAGCACCCCACTTCTTTCCATTGCTAGCGTCTTCCACCGCACGCCACAAACGACCTGAATGAGCGACGACAGGCACGGCCGAAGTGTGATATTCGCCTGCCTCAGTCAGCACTCCGGTCTCGGCATCTCGTGGTTCGGTCCATGTGATTCCACCATCGTCGCTGCGACGGATCACTAGTAAGCCATGGTGCCGTGTCGTTCCGAACAGGTACAACGAACCGTTGTGAACGAATAGATTGCACCAAAATGCGTCCTTGAAGTGCGTCGCGAGAGTCCAAGTGCGCCCGCGATCCTCACTGCGAAATATCGCTGTCGTTGCCGACGAATGCTCGCCCGACTTTGGTCCAAAAAAATCGTGTGAAGCAACGTAAGCGCCGTTCGGCAGAATCGCAATGCTCGGCGATCCGATGTAAAGTCCGCTCGATGCTGGCGAATGATCAATCACGACGCCAGGAACTTCAACCTGCGGGAAGGCCTCTGCCACATCCGACACTTGCGTGCGTTCCTCCGCCGAAACTCGGCGACTGCCACCCCAGTCACCGATCATCCAGCCGAAGGTAATCGCGATGACGAGAATCACCGCGGCGTTCCGACGATGGTCATACTGCTTGATGGCATTCACGCTGGTCATGCTGCGCTCACTGGCTGATGGTCTATAGAGTTTGTGCTAGGGTATAGGGTAGTGCATCGGGGCGCAGAATCAATAGCGCGGGTGCGGATTGGGTAGCAGGAAACCGCCACGGTTTAGACACGCAGAGGGTCGACCTCACTTGAAGCGATGAGTGAGTTCACCGGTTACTTTGTTGCGAAGGATCAATTTGACTCTGCCATCAGGCATACGTTCTTGTTTCAACAACACGTGCTCCCTGTCGAAGTCAGGGACGATCCCCACATCGTCATGCGGTTTCTTTCCACGCCAAATCGGTAGCTCGATCGGCTCCCAGCGTTTCGTTTGGATGGACCGGTAACTTGCATCCATGATCGCGTTGACGATATAGCCGTCATAGAATGTCTCAGTGGGTTCGCGTGCTTGGTCGATCGCGTCCAGCATGTCGGTGAACATATTGGAGTACCCCAACGCAGCCACTTCATCGCCCACCGGGAACAGCCAACCGCCGTTGCTCTCGGACTTTTCGGCAACATATCTAGACGTCCCTTTCGCTGTATACATTTCCATTCCGGTCCGCAGCCAATGGTTCATCCACAATGTGCCTTCGGTTCCCGCGACTTCATCTCGCAAGTCCATGCCGCCGCGAAACGCCCAACTGACTTCGAATTGGCCGATCGCTCCATCTTCGTATCGCACCATACCGACCGCGTGATCTTCCGACTCGATGGGATGAACTTGCGTGTCACCCCAGCACACGA
This sequence comes from Allorhodopirellula heiligendammensis, assembly GCF_007860105.1. Classification (NCBI taxonomy): domain Bacteria; kingdom Pseudomonadati; phylum Planctomycetota; class Planctomycetia; order Pirellulales; family Pirellulaceae; genus Allorhodopirellula; species Allorhodopirellula heiligendammensis. Next base: position 2,605,471 of record NZ_SJPU01000001.1, on the reverse strand, counting down.
CTTCGACCGGTCGGACATTCTTTCCGATAAACGAGCGAGCAATCTCGATGCAGTGACACCCCATGTCGATAATCGCACCGCCGCCGGCGCGCTCTTTGTCCCAGAACCAATCGCTGTGAGGTCCCGGATGCGTCTCACGCGATCGCACCCATAGGATTCTTCCTAAGTCGCCCGCCTGAACCGACTGCAGACCCTTGAGTGTTTTAGGCGGGTAGACGAGATCCTCGAGGTAACCATGAAACACCCCCGCTTCCTCCACCGCCCGCAGCATTTGCAATGCCTCCTCGGCCGTGCGACCAAGCGGTTTGGTGCACAAGACGGCTTTGCCCGCCTGGGCGGCTGCGATCACGGCCTGCTTATGGAGATCATTGGGCAGGGCCACGATCACGACATCGATTCTCTCATCGGCAACGGCTTCGTCAATGCTCGTGGTCCAACGCTCGACGCCCCATTTCGCAGCAAATGCAGCGGCGTTGGTTGCAGATCGAGAGCACACCAGCTCGACCCGATCGCGGCTACGCGCTCCATGCAGGGCCTGTGTGTAGAACGAGCCAATCAACCCGGCCCCGAGCAGCGCGATTCGCGTCATAAACCTGCATCCTGTTGAGATGTCAACCGAGCTCGCACGCGGGCGTCATCCCAGCGTTGCAATGGGCTGTAACTGGCATGTTTGCCTGTGATGAATGGATCGTTGTGTCGAGTGTTGTAACAACAAATCAGCGACCAACGAGCGTGTTCGCTCTCGTTCTTGTCGCTCCGGTGCAGCAAATTGGCGTGAAAGAACAGCACGTCCCCGGGCTGCATCTCGCAATACGCCAGTTCATGATGCTTCATCGCCTGCTCGACTCGCTGCATGTCCGCGCCGACCTGCTGGCCGGCCTTGCCGTGGTCGATCCGGCCCATCTTATGGGATCCCCTTAACACCTGCAGGCATCCATTATCTCGGTTGGCTCGGTCGACTGCGAGCAGTGCGCTGCCCATGTCGGGATATAGGCATCCAAAGTTGTACCAATAGCCATAATCCTGGTGCCATTCCCATGCACCGCCAACTCGCGGCTCCTTCAGCATCATTTTGTGATGATAGTGGTAGATTTCCGAACCGAGAAATGCCTCCATTGGATCAGCGACCCGGCGTGAGCACGCAATTGCCGTATACATCGAATCTTCGTCGAGCTCGTTCCTCACCGCCAATCGACTCTCACCACCGCTAGCATCCTGGCGCGTTTTCGCTTCCGCACCCAGTGCGCGATCACCCTTGGAATACCGCAACAAGCCGGCCATTTCGTCACGATCGAAAACCGCAGGAATCAAAACATACCCGTCGCGATGGAAGTCTGCGACTTGTTGGTTCGTAGGCATCAGAGGTCCTTTGAGAAAGATGAATACTCCGCAGAGTCTAAAGCTGGACTGGGTGGAGGTCAATTTCGGCCGAAACTCAATCTCCCGATCTTCAACCGACGGAATTGACCGTCGCAAACCTTCAGAAAAGAGCTGCAGTCTGCCATAAAGGATGGTTCGCGCGACCGCGTCGCCGTGCACACCACCGACGGCGGCGCTCGACCAATCCCGCCGGTGCAGAGAACCGCTCCCACGTTCTGCCGGTGGCAGTTTTGTTATACTAGTAGGCCAATCCCCATCAAACTACTTCAGAGATCCCACACATGCGCACGCGACTGACCCAGATTTTGACGATTGTTCTCTTACTGTCGATTCCACTGAGCGGCTCGGCAGCAGACCTTCCCGCCGTGGGCAAGCGCGCCGGGGTCAAGCCGCGCAACGTGGTCTTCATTCTCACCGACGATCATAGCTACGACACCATGGGGTTCATGAATCACCCCTTTCTCCAAACCCCCAATCTGGATTCGATCGCCGCTAATGGTGTCCACCTAAAAAACTCGTTCGTCACCACGTCGCTTTGTTCACCAAGTCGCGCTTCCATCTTGACTGGTCTGTACACTCATAAACACCGGGTGATCGACAACAACCGTCTTGTGCCAGACGGAACTCGGTTCTTTCCGGAATACCTTCAGCAAGCCGGATATTCGACCGCCTTCATTGGCAAATGGCACATGGGAGGCAGCCATGATAACCCGCGGCCTGGGTTCGATCACTGGGTGAGCTTTCGCGGCCAGGGCCAATACTGGCCACCCCACCCCGACTACACGCTCAATGTCGACGGTAAACGCGTGAAACAAAAGGGATACATCACCGAAGAATTGACTGACTACGCGATCGACTGGATGAAGGAACAGCAGACCTCGGACAAACCCTTCTTTCTGTATCTGTCGCACAAAGCGGTGCATGCCAACTTCACCCCCGCCGACCAAGACAAAGGTGCCTACGCAGACGAGGACCTCAGCTTTCTGCCGCGTGGCGAGGGCGTCACCGCTGCAAGCAACGCACCACGCTGGGTTCGCGACCAACGCAACAGCTGGCATGGGATCGACTTCCCCTACCACAGCGACAAAGGGATCGACTACCTCTACCGCCGGTACTGCGAAACACTCTTGGGCGTCGACGATAGCGTTGGCCGCGTGCTCAATCAATTGAAAGAGATGGGACTCTACGATTCAACGCTAGTTATCTACATGGGAGATAACGGTTTCATGTGGGGCGAACATGGATTGATCGACAAGCGGGTTTCTTACGACGCATCTATGCGAGTTCCAATGATGATGCAGTGTCCCGAGCTATACCAAGGCGGTACCGTGGTGGAAGATATGATCGGCAATATCGACATTGGCCCCACGGTCATGCACGCTGCAGGATTGCAGACACCCGACTACATGGATGGAATGAGCTTTCTTGATCTTCCCAATTCGAAGGATAGCAAATGGCGTGACTATTTTCTGTATGTCTACTATTGGGAAAAGAATTTCCCGCAGACCCCAACGCAGTTCGCACTCCGCGGTGACCAGTACAAATACATCAGTTACTACGGCTTATGGGATGTGGACGAACTGTATGACATCCAAGCAGATCCAGGTGAGACACGCAACTTGATCGCTGATCCGCAGTTCCAACCGGTAGCTAAGAAAATGGAGCGGCGACTCTACGAGATGCTGGGCGACGCAGGCGGCATGGACATCCCTATGAACCAACCCGCTGGGGGATCACAGAACAAACGCTGGGCAGAAAAGGAGGGATTGCATGCCGCCGATTTTCCAGCAGCCCTCGTCGTGGAGGAACCACTCAACAAAGAAGCCCAGTAGCTCCGCTCCAATGGTGAGATGATCGGGCCCTTCACCGAGACACGAAAACTCTCAAACGGAAAGTAATGGCTCATCCGCCGTATACAGTGAAAGTTCGGTTCAGGCATCCCTACCAAGCCGGCCCTACTTGGCGAGCCGGTCGCGATTATGCTTGTTCGCCGGCACGCTATCACCTACCGGGGGATTTGAAGTGTCGGTTGTATCCAACGCATCATCCGGTTGGCCGGAAAAGCGATACGGATCAAAGTGATTTCGCATTTCATCGAGCAGAATCTGCTCCATTTCATGAAGCTTGTCAGCGTAATTCGGATCACTGGAGAGATTGACTTGGTGGGAAGTTGGTGTGTAGCCGGTTAACGCGATTACGTTGGGATGGTGGTGTGCGGCCAGCAGCTCATCGGGGTTTTCGGCCAGGTTGAACAGCTGGGTTTCCCTCACGCCTTCTTCGGCCGATTCATAGCGAATCAGTTTCCAATCGCCCTTCTTGACGCAACGAATTCCAGGTTTTGCACCACCGCAATACGCGCCATACAGAATGTCGCGGACCGTATTCTGTTTGCCTTCGAGCACTTTCTTAAAGCTAATTCCTTCACTCGTCGCTGGCGATTCGATACCAGCGAGTTCGCATAGCGTCGCGAGCGCATCGAGGTGGTAGATGTTACCGACAGCACGAGATCCTGGTTTGATGCCGGGCCCCTTCACCACGTAAGGAACGCGAAAGGTGTGCTCGTAGAGGTTCTGCTTGCCCTGCAATCCGTGCCTGCCGATCGCCATCCCATGGTCGGAGGTGTAAAAGATATAGGTATTCTCCAGTTCACCCATCTGCCTCAGCTTTTCTAAAACTGCGCCGATCTGTATGTCGATATTTTCGCTACATGCGAACTCGCGGCCCAACTCGTTACGAATGGTGCGCTCATCACGGTTGGTCCAAACTCCGCTGACGTTCACCTCATCGCGCACCTTCATGTCCGTGTTATTGAATGGGTGCTTGGGGAGATAGTTGCGCGGAAGCTTCGGCTGGTTGGGATTCGCCGGAGGGAGGCTACTCTTCTCTCGATGATCGACGGCACCATATTTAGCGAGCAGCTCAGGCTTCCCGTCGCGGGTATCGTGAGGATGGGAAAAACCGAAATAAATCAAAAATGGGTCTTGGTCATCGGAGTTCTTACGTTGGTCGAGATAGTTGAGCACCTGCTTCGCATGCCATGCGCTACCTGACTCATCAGTGGCACCTCGCTTGACGGCATCATGAACCACCGTGAACTTCGCGTTTGCAGCAGCGTAGCTATTACCTTTCTTGCAGGTTCGCATCGTGTCGTACCCCGCGGCATTAAAAACCGCTGCCATGGTGTGATCGGCCAGGTCCGGTGGCACATGCAGGGGATTCAAAGCGATCGGATTTCGACCAAGTTTCGGTTTGTCCGGGACATGCCAAAGAGTGCGACCGGACATGATCATATGGCGCGACGGAGTACATACGCCGCAACACCACGCGCCCATCTGATGGGCTCCATCGATCACCATGCCTTCGGCAGCCAGTTGGGCAATTACCGGCGTGTCAAGCTCCGAATCCGGATTATATATTTTAAGGTCAAAAGGCGCTTGATCGTCCGCAACAATGTACAGGATGTTGGGCCGCCTCGGCGGATGAATCAATTCCACAGCTAGTTCTTGAAAAGCCGTTTTTTCGCCTCGGCCCGTGATGGGGGAAACGTCCCACACGATCCAGCGGAATCGCCCAACCGCCTGCCCATCGATACCACGCAAAGATGCCGCGGTGAAACTCGCTTTCTTGGTGCCGGTGGTATCAATCGTACCAAGCGCAGTGAATTTAGATAAATCCCAACCGGGATCCGTAGACGAGTCGCTGCCGTAGAGCGTGAGTTTCTGCGGCCCACGAAATCCTTTCATGTTGAACGACCAACTCGTGATGGCAGCGATCGATTGCATACTTCCCAAGTCCATCTTGTAGGCGCCTTTGTGAACTGTGTTTCCAAAAATCGGGCCAAAGTTCCTACCGAGCACTCCATCCACCAGTGACCCAAGTTCTTCATGCCCGGTTTCTTGATTGGCCGTAACCGATCTTCCAGACGCAGGTGGAACGGGTAAGTTTGTTAAGCCACTTACGGAGGAAGCCGTTTCCACTTCAATCGTGGTGCCGCTAGGTGGCGGAATCACCGCGGGTGAATTTTCTACGCCCCCTTCGAGATCAACCGCTCCGGTGCCCTTCAAGGCTTCAGTCGCGTTGCTCTCAATCACATTTGGAACATGCTGATCACGATCGGTGACGATTTCAAACGCCCAGGCCATCCGACTTGCACCCAAGTCAGCAGGCGGATTCACCTCCAATCCAGCCGGAGTCATCTGCCAGCTCACGGTCGAGTCGGAGCCGAGAAGCGATACCGATGTTATTTGTCCCTCGTTCCAGCCTGCAGTGCCCGTGATGACAAAGGGTGCAGACGGCTCGGCCAGCTTGATGGCGTACAGGTTTTTTCCTTTGGTGGTAAAGGCCAGACGTTCGTTGTTCTGGTCAGACTCTTTCCAATAGCGGGTTCCATAGATCGCTGCCCCGTTGATCCGCAACCACTCACCCATCGCGCGCAGTCGCTCCAGCTGTGGCGGGGGAATCGTTCCGTCGGCCATCGGCCCGATGTTAACAAGAAAGTTTCCATTGCGGCTAATCACCTCGATCATTTCGTGAATGACACTTTCGATGTCCTTGTAATGATCGTTTTCTAAATACCCAAAGGAGGTGCCAAAAGTCGTGCAACTCTGCCATTTGGGGCCGATCACGCTGAGTTTTAAATTATCCTTTTCAAGACACCCCACGCCATCTGGCCAGTTTCGATTCGCTCCCTTGTTATTGACATAGACATCTGCTCGGCGAGCGGCACCATCGTTCATGAAATCAGTGATCATTCCTCGAACCTGATCATCAAAGTATTTGATCTCTGGCTGCATGACTCCCTTACGAACCTCATTGCCGTCGCGGGTGTAGATGGGAAAGTCGTCCATCCACAGCATATCCGGATGGTACTTTTCTTGAATCTCCTGCCAACGGGCGACATAGTCATCCACATAGTTTTTGGTGTAGCTGAACTCCGGTCCGTAAAGCATCGACGCCTCAGGAACGCGGCGAATCTCCTCGGCGATATCGGGCCGAGGCTCGCTATGGACGACATACTTCTCTTTCGCAAAGAATCCAGTATGGCGTTCTCGGTGGTAGGAGGGTGCATACTTCAATCCTTTGGCTCGCACCGCTTTTCCAAGATCGCCGACCAAGTCGCGTTTCGGTCCCATATCCACGCAATTCCACGGCGTTAGATCCGAATCCCAGTTAGCCCAACCGTCATGATGTTCCGCCGTCAACACCACATACTTTGCACCAACTTCAGCAAATAATGCAGCCCACTGATCGGGATCCCAGTTCTCCGCCTTGAACTCAGGAATAATGTCCTTGTAGCCAAACTCCGGAGGATGGGCGCCCCAGCGCTGTTTCATATAGGGGTAATAGTGCGTTGGATCGTCGTAGATCATCTTCGGCACATGTTCCGCGTACCCGCGACCTCCCTTGCGGTAGCCAATCGCACTATAGGGACCCCAATGGATGAAGATGCCGATCTTACCGTCGTCGAACCAATCCGGCACTGGCATTTCTTGCAATGACTCCCAACTGCCGTCGTACGGAGGCGTCGGGGTTTCCGCCCGAGCCAGAGATGCCGTCCAGGTCAAAACAAAAAATGCACCGGCTAGGATCTTCGAGAGGACTTCGAGGTCAATATTTTTCATCGCTGTTCTTTTATTAGTTCGTGATTAGCGGACATGCCCGCCCAGTCTAGCTCTGATTGAAAAACTGCCCAACGGCCGATACGCCACAGTTTAACCGCCAACTCTGCCGAAGGGGTACGTTGAAAAGCAGAACAACGCAGCTCGATCCACGCACCCTTTCATGCGGATCGATAAATCGCAAGCGAGACGTTGCCGAATCGTCGACTGGCGATTCGATTTGACTTGGCACCAGCATGAAATCGGCCTACAGCAAATAGCGACCGCCCTCCTTGGCAAGTTCAGTCCACCTTTGGATAGAGCGTGCATGGAGGCTGGTCGACCGAGCAGGAGCCGGGGGCCAAAGTTGAAGATATGTTGATGCCGCCATGTCTCAGCGAACTTACTTTGCTCTGCGTTTCACCGACGCATGCTCGCCGACCCATTAACGCTTGTGAGCACGCGTATCGAGCGAGCTTGAGAGGCTGGTTGAAGAGCGAAAGTGGGCCGGATAGTCGAACTGAAAATGCTGACCTCGGCGTCGAGTCCCGTGTTATCGCCGATCGCAGTGGGTATGGCGGCGGTCGACTTGGCGCATTAAAAAGACAGGCCGTTGCCCCGCTATGCGATCGCGCCGGCAGCGTGGGAAATTCGAGACGCCAGCAATTTGAATTATGGAGGTCGAGAATTCAGGCAGCGTGCGACTACGTTTTCCATGGATACTGAGCTTCGAGTACGTTCTGCAGCTGCGGGGTCAGCGTTCACTTCAGAGCTCACCGAGTCAGTTACCACAACTGTTTCCAAATACAATGGCGTAGCGAATGCGAGTGGATGCTCGCATTGTCTTTGGATCATGTCTCATCCTATCCGTAAGTCCAAATGGAGAAGCTAGTTCGCCATGGTCAAGGTGCTACAAGTTATCGGCGGTGTCATTACGGCAATCGCCCTCGCGATGGTATTGCTCGTCGCAGTTGAGTTTTTCAGTTCGATCGTTCACCCCCTGCCCTCGGACTTCGATGGGACGATGGAAGCAATGTGCGCGCATGTCGCCCTCTATCCGGCTTGGGTGCTGGCTGTTGTCGTGCCAATGTGGGCAGCCATCGCTTATATCAGCACTTGGACTGCGTATCACATTGGCGGTCGAGTCGCGGCGTGTGTCATCGCGGCTTCGTTGCTTGCTGGAGTGTTGTTTAACGTGGCCATGCTTCCATACCCGATTTGGTTCAAGGCAATCAGTGTGGCTGCCATCGCAGGAGCAGTCCTGGTAGCGATGCGAAACCGCCAGCCCGACCGCTTACGCGGCTCAGCTCACTAAGTCCGAGACATTGAAGCTTGATGCCGCTTCTCCCAGGCCTGCGAATCAATTGTCAGCGGTACTCACGCATAAATCGACTTGGGAAACTTGAGTTCTACCTCGAAAGCCTCCGGCGTACGCGTCCGTCGGATGAGCCTTGTTTGTCGCCACCGATCCAGGTTGGCTTTGCTCAGCGAACTAAACAGCCGATGCCTCCTTGATTGACATTCAGAGATCGCTATGATTGAATGTCTGTTCAATTGACTACGCGTTCATTCACTCGAAGCACGATGAAACCAGCATTTAGCGTTCTCGGACAGGACTCAGGAGAGAACATCTCGTGTGCAAGCATTCTCAAGGTGTTAGCTGATGAAACCCGATTGGCAGTCATTGAGCAGTTGCTTGAGGGACCGAAGTCCGTCTCAGAGATCAACGAGTGTCTTGGCGTAGAGCCGACTTTACTTTCACATCATTTGAAGGCTCTACGCGGGGCAAGGATGGTCACGGGAACTCGCGAGGGACGATACGTGCGTTACTCGCTCACGCCAGAGTTACTCAGTCGCCGCAAAGGAAAAGCAATCGACCTTGGTTGCTGTACTCTTTCGTTCACATGACGCCATTTACTCAATACAACCACCTACTCGATAACCCCCATGAAGATCCTGACACTGCTACTACCATTAGCTATTGGCTTGACCAGCTGTTCCATTGCCCTGGGCCAGATCGCGGTCATTTCGCCGCCCGAGGCGAAGGCCCTGATGCAGAGCGTCGATCCAGCGCAGCGACCAGTCGTGCTGGATTCGCGAGGTGGATACAAGGATTATTTTCGAGTGCATTTGCCGACAGCGCACCATATTAACTTCGACACGCTACGCGGTACTGATCGTGGAATTCCCGTTCAGTACCTCCCTGACGACCTCACCAAACTGCTGCTCGTGCGAGCTGGCGTCGACAAAGATCGGACACACCTGATCTATGCGACCGGAGAAGTCTTGCCGAATGACGAAATTCTCAGCGCTTCGATGGTGGCCTACGTCCTGGAGAAGTTCGGCGTCAAGAGTATCCGAATTCTCGACGGCGGCTTGGCCGAATGGCAGACGCGCAATCTGCCGACCACGCAGGAGTACTTTGGCAATCCATTGGGAAGCTTGCCGGCTGATATGAACACGGCAATCAGCATCGATCTCGATGAGTTGTTGCGGACGAAGGATCGTCCCGATGTGGTGCTGGTCGATGCACGTCCCCACAATGAATACATCGGCGAAGATGACATCTGGGTTCGCAAAGGACACATCCCTGGCGCGATCAGTTTCCACTGGGCGCGGTTGATGGAAGACGACAACACGCACAAGTTCCGTTCGTTTGCCAGCGTTCAAGACCAGCTCAAAGCGGCAGGCTTGACGGGTGATAAGCAGATCATCGTGTACTGTGGAACCTCACGGGAAGGCAGTCTGCTGCGGTTCTACTTAGCTCATGTCGCCAAGTTCCCCAACGTTCGGCTCTACGAAGGATCCTGGAAAGAGTACGCATCCCTGAAACAGTACCCGGCCGAGACGACAGCAAACTCGGCGGCAATTTGTACGCCATAGTATTGCGGCAAAGTACTCTTTCGCAGCGACTTCATATTCAATAGAGGGATTCCCATGACGAGAACTTATCTCCCAATACTGACTGCGATTTGTCTCGGTATTACAATCACAGGCTGCGGGCGAAACACATCTGTGGGGCAAATCCAGAACGGCCAACATCACCTCGAAGGGCGTTTAACGCTCACGGGTTCGAGCACCGTTGCTCCACTGGCGACGGAGATCGCGAAACGTTTCGAAGAACGGCATCCGAGTGTCCGCGTTGATGTACAAACCGGCGGCTCTGGGAAAGGAATCACCGATGCTAGGATGGGAGTGGCCGACATCGGTATGGCCAGTCGGGAACTCAAGCCCGATGAGAATGATCTCGTTTCGCATCAGATTGCCGCAGACGGTGTAGGGCTAATCGTCCACAAATCCAATCCGTGTAGCGAACTGAGCACAGACCAGATCGTTGCCATCTATCAGGACCGATTGAATAACTGGAAGGACGTCGGTGGGGAAGATCAGGAAATCACAGTGGTCCATAAAGCCGAGGGACGAGCGACGCTTGAGCTGTTTCTCCACTATCTCGACATCGAGAACCCGACCGTCAAGGCGGATGTCATTGTCGGCGACAACGAACACGCCGTGAAGACGGTGGCCGGTGCGAAGGGCTCCATTGGGTACGTCTCCATTGGGACGGCTGAGGCCGACATCGAAGCCGGAGTGCCGATTCGTTTGTTGCCGCTCGGTAGCATTGAAGCGAGCACTGCGAATGTAGCCAATGGCACCTTTCCGATGGGCCGTCTCTTGAATTTGATTACCACTGCGTCTCCGTCGCCATTGGCTGCGGAGTTCATCCACTTCTGCCAGTCATCGGACGTGCATGACCTAGTCAAGTCGCAATACTTTGTGCCCATCGCAAGCGAATCAAATGTTGCGCAGTGATCTGTTGCTCAAGGTAGCGTGTCGCGTACTAGCAATAGCAGCGGCGGCTATCGTGCTGCTTGTTTTTGGCTTTCTGGTACGGGAGTCCGCTCCCGCACTTCGGAGTATTGGCCTCTTCCGCTTTTTTACGGATGCCAGTTGGCATCCTCTGTCGGGAGAATTCAATTTCACGCCGATGATTGTCGCCACGCTTCTGACGAGCGTTGGTTCGGTTTGCATCGCTGCCCCCCTGGGCATTGCGTCAGCAGTTTTCAGCAACTTCTATGCACCAACTTGGTTGGCGAGTTGGCATCGACGCTTAGTCGAACTCTTGGCTGGAATCCCCTCCGTCGTGTTCGGACTATGGGGACTGGTTGTCCTCGCGCCGCTCGTCGCTGCGTTTGGAGGAAGTGGGCAGAATCTGCTTACGGCTACGATCGTGCTTTCCTTGATGGTTCTACCCACGATTGCCCTCCTGTCTGATTCCACCATCGCTTCGTTGCCGCGAGAGTGGATCTTGGGTGCCGCCGCGCTCGGACTGGATCGCTGGGATACGGTTAGTCGGCTCGTTCTGCCTGCAGCACGCCGCGGGATTGGTTCAGCGGTGATGCTCGCCCTGACGCGCGCGCTCGGAGAGACCATGGCAGTCCTGATGGTGGCAGGTAACATCGTCGAAATGCCACGATCCGTCTTGTCTCCTGGCCGAACACTGAATGGGAACATCGCATTGGAACTGGGCTATGCATCGGCGTCGCATCGATCGGTATTGTTCGTTAGCGGGCTAATGTTGATGCTGGTGGTGAGCGTCCTAGTCGTTGGATTCTCCCGGCGTACGAGGTCACCCGTTGGATAAGGATGTATCGATGACATCGCTGCCCACGACGCTCTATCTACATCGACGCCGCGATTTGTTGGTCACGAGCGTTATCTGGTTGGCAGCTGGATCGGTGGTCACGATTCTCGGTTGGATCCTGATCGACATTGGTGTTCGCGGATTGACTCATGTGAGCTATGCCTTTCTGACAGAGGCCGTAGAAGACGCTGGACGCGCCGGAGGCATTGGCCCAATCCTCATCTCCACCATGTTGTTGCTGGGCGTCACCTTGTTCATCGCGATTCCGCTCTCGTTGGCAACTGCCATCGAGCTGACCGAAATGATCGAACAAAACAGCTGGTTCTCACGAAACCTACGGCGATTCCTGGACGTCTTGGCCGGCGTGCCGTCGATTGTGTTTGGGCTCTTCGGAAATGCACTGTTCGTGATCACGCTTGAGCTGGGATACTCGATTCTCTCCGGTGGCTTGACACTCGCCTGCATGGTTCTGCCACTCCTGGTCCGTACTTTTGAGCAAGCGATCACCGCAGTTCCGCGTGAGTATCGCTTTGCTGCGGCCGCCCTTGGGCTTGATCGCACAGCGACACTTTTCCGAGTCGTTTTGCCAGCGGCAGCTCCCGGATTGATGGCCGGTGTCGTACTCAGTGTGGGCCGCGCTCTAGCAGAAACAGCCGCCTTGATATTCACCGCAGGCTACGTCGCACGCACTCCAGAGTCGCTGCTCGACTCAGGCCGGTCGATGAGCGTTCATATTTACGACATGGCAATGAACGTTCCCGGCGGGGGAACTCAGGCCTACGCCACCGCCTGCGTGCTTGTAGCCATGCTGCTCGCGATCAATGGATCGACCGCGATCCTTCTTCGAATGGCGGGTCTGGCTTCGCGTCCAGGTGCAGGAGGACAGTGGTGATCTCTACCGACGATCTCTCAATCGAGTACAACGGCCGTACCATCCTGAGGCGTGCGACTATTGCCGCCGAGCCGGGGCGGGTGCTGGCACTGGTCGGCCCTTCGGGTTGTGGCAAGAGCAGCTTGTTGGCTGCACTCAATCAAATGACCGAGATTATCCCAGGGGCAAGCGTCTGCGGCACTATCAAGTTCAATGGGCAAGACATTCGAGATGTGTTTGAAACATCGGTTCACCTCCGCCGACATGTCGGCATGATCTTTCAGAAGCCGAACCCATTTCCGATGTCGATTCGCCGAAACATCGAGCTAGCATTGCACCAGCACGGCAAACATAGCAAGCCAGCTATCAATGAGATCACCGAGACGGTTCTTCGAGACGTCGGCCTATGGGAAGAGGTCCACAGCCGCCTAGACCGACCAGCACTGGATCTATCGGGAGGCCAGCAGCAGCGACTGTGCATCGCGAGAGCCCTCGCGCTACAGCCTCAGGTACTCCTGATGGACGAGCCATGCAGCGCTTTAGATCCAATTTCGGCGGAGCGAGTTGAGCAGCTGATCGAGTCGATGCGTGGAAAGTATTCCGTTATTATCGTCACACACAATTTGGCACAAGCTCGCCGGATCGCTGATCACGTCGCCGTGTTCTGGATGCAAGATGGTGTGGGAGAAATTATTGAGCAGGGTGAGACCGACGCGATTTTCGACGCGTCAACGAATGCCTTGGTGAATGCTTACCTTTCTGGGCGAAAGGGCTAGTTGGACGCGGGCAAATTGTGGGGTCTCCAGCCATCTGAATACTACAGCTCGACGGGTGATCGACATCGCACCGACGATTCTGGAAGGTGTGGGTATCGAGGAGCCCCGTAGCGTCAACGGCACGGCCCAGACTCCGATTCAGGGTAAGAGCTTCCTCGCCTCGCTCGTAGACCCGGACACCGAGGAACACCGGACCAGCCAGTACTTCGAACTATTTGCCAACCGGGGCATGTACAAGGATGGCTGGTGGGCCGGTTCAATGGCGTTCGAGCCCTGGAATCCCAATCGCAGTGACTGTGATCCGCTCGCTGCCAAGTGGGAACTTTATAATCTCGATGAGGACTTTTCCCAGGCTCACAACCTGGCACAGGAGAATCCCGAAAAGCTGAGAAGAACTCAAGACGTTGTGGTGGGCGCAAGCCTCGGCAAACAAGGCGTTGCCACTCGACTGGCGCGGTGCCGATCGATTCAGCACCGAGTTGACTGGCAAACCGAATCTAGCCTGAGGCAGGTCCCGTTTTGAGTATCGTGGCACGCTTCCTGAAATACCGGAGTCCTCGGCTCCTGACCTAAAGAACAAGTCCTTCAGTATCACCGCAAAAGTGAAAATCGCTGACGGGGCAAGCGGCATGATCTTCACCCAAGCCGGCAACACCGGTGGCTGGGCGTTCTAGCTCCAGGACGGCAAACTCCACGCAGCGCACAACTTTATCGACATCGCACACTACTCGGTTGCCAATGATGGCACGATCCAAGCGGGTGAGCATGAATTGGGCATGTCGTTCGAGTACCTCGGCGGCGACAAGTTGGGAGGTAGCGGCACCGTAAAATTGACCGTCGATGGCAGGCCAGTGGGTTCTGGGGCGATTGATAAGACTACCCCATTCAAGTATTCAGTGTCCGAATATCAAGACATCGGCAGCGATACCGGCACACCGGTTACTTATGACTACCAGACTCCACTTAACTTCTAAGGGGAACTCAAAGAAGTTATTGTCGATTTATCGGGCACTTGAGTCCTGCGATTGGCGGTGGCCTTTTTTCAAAGCCGTTTGCTTGGCTGGAACCCTCAGTTGGTTTTGGCTGATCCCACGGAGGCGTGCGTGGGAGGTTTTGGACGCATGCCTCAAGTATCCATGTTTCCATTGTGAGATTGGAGTGACAACGCTTGACTGGAATCGCTGGGACAAACAGAGCTTGACTCGGTGGGCGTGGACCTAGTGAGCCGAGTCGCGTGAGCGACCGGGCTGGCGGTGTCCCCCACGATCGCTCTGTGCTTGACGGCACTCGGCTCCCGTCTTCAGTCCACCCCATTCGAACCATGCGCTGCCGAGATGCAACTTCGCAAAGGTTATTCCAGTCAATAATACGCCAATAGTGGTGCCGATCCCCGGCAAACCCCCGCTCGTCGGCGACGCTCTGTGACATCATATTGGATTCTGGAGCTATGCCTTGAAATACCTTGCACGGTACTTCGGCACACGCTTTCTTCGGGTGAGCCGTGATTTTGATGTCGAATGATGAGAATCCCATTCGACAAAGCATCAAACAACCACCAACCAACAGGAGGAACGTCTCATGTCCGATTTAAGCAACACTGTCCGCCTTCACCGTATGCTGCGTGCTCCAGCGGAACGTGTTTACCGAGCATTTCTCGATCCTGACGCCTTGTGTCGGTGGCTTCCGCCGTATGGCTATGTGGGCACAATCGACCGGATCGACCCGTACGTAGGCGGCAGCTTCCATATGACTTTCACCAACTTTGGAACCGGTCACAGCCATTCGTTCGAGAGTAGATTCCTAGAACTGATGCCCAGTGAGCGAATCCGACTGGCTGACAAGTTCGATGATCCTGGTCTGGCTGCCGACATGACCAAAACAATCACCTTGCGATCGATGAGTTGCGGAACGGAGATCGAAATTCTTCACGAAGGACTTCCGGCGGCTATCCCGGTAGAGATGTGTTATCTCGGCTGGCAGGAATCACTCGTTCAGCTTGCTGACCTGGTCGAAGCGGGTACTCCCAATGCTGCCTGACCTACCGTTGTCCCTCCCGGAATTCACCGAAACAATGCCCAAACGCAGAAATGCATTCGACGATAGCCTTAGCCCCCCATCTCAACGGCCCAGACAGCCGTCTGGCAAGCGATGCACAAACCGACGCCATGGAAGGGAACTTCTCAGTGGACGTTATTCGCCTCGCGCTTCGAGCACTGGTGGCAGCCCACCTGACAGCTTTGCAACAGTTGAGCACGATCTTGGAGGACGAACGATCCTCACTTCATCGACTGCGGCCGAGGAAACTCGAAACTCTCCGCGCCGGATTACCATCGCAAGGACTCGATTTCCGAGACCCAGCGAATGAAAACTGAAGTGTTCAACAAGCAAGACGCCAGGAATAACAAATACCAAGAAGGATTTTGGTCAATGTAACTATTGCTGACCTCAAAGCATCATTGGCGTACTAGGGGTGTTTGGCTTTGCGAACAACACGCCGTTCACCGCCGAAACCGCCATCCGCGTAGTGTGAAGTGAAACCTAAGAAGGTTCCGGCTAGTGCGATGCATTCCAACAGAATCTGCTTGCAAGCGTGTACTCAATGCTCAGGCAGCCGAAGGTATTGTTCACACACCGCTTGAAATAACATTACCGTCACCTCGATGCGGCATCGTTACCGACACAATCGGCGTGAGCGGGATTGTGATCGTTCCCCACGATGAACCGCAAACATAGTCAATTAATCACAGGAGCAACCACATGCGAGTATCGAGAATAAAAAGAATCATCGGCTGGGGACTGACCGCACTTGTCGGTCTCTTCATGATCGGTGCTAGCGGCGTTCCAAAATTCTTCGAATTCCCCGGCAAGAACGAGATGATGGCGCAACTGGAATTGCCACTCGATCTGCTTCCCACCATCGGGGTACTGGAAATTGCTGTGACGTTGATTTATCTGATCCCGCGAACGTCGTTTCTGGGAGCAATTTTGCTAACAGGATACCTCGGCGGGGCGGTCCTTACGCACTTGCGTGTCGATGATCCGTGGTACTTTCCAATCATCATTGGTATTGTCGCGTGGGTAGGACTTGGACTGCGAACACCAGAAATCTTCAGATTGGCGTATGGAACAAACTCCAGCCAGCCGGACAGTAGTGAAACAATGGAGGGCTGAATATGAAATACATGTTGCTGATTTACGCATCGGAAAGTTGGTGGACCGAAGACGAACGTCGAGATTACATTCTGGAGTCGACAGCCATCTGCAAAGAACTGGAAACGCAAGGCATGTGGCTGATAGCTTCCGCGTTGGATTCGATTGCGACTGCGACATGCGTGCGTGTTCGCGATGGAAAACACCAAGTCACAGACGGCCCGTTTGCGGAAACGACCGAGCAGCTCGGAGGATACTGCATCGTTGACGTCAGAGACGTTGACGAAGCGATCGATATTGCGAGTCGACTACCACCAGCGACCAAGGGAACGATTGAAATTCGACCGCTGCTCCCGCTACCAAACTCGTTGTTACTGCCTGAACGAGGCACCGCCGACCAACCTCCCAGCGATGCTGAGCAACGCCGAGACTATATCCTACTGATGTATGCCCAAGAAGGGGCTTGGCCTCCCGATGAACACGCGCCCGCATTAGCTGAGTCCGTCGACGTTTGCCAACAACTTCACGTGAACGGCCAGTTCATTTCGGCAGCACCGCTACAGCCACCAAAAACTGCATACTGTGTACGTGTTCGCCACGGAGCTCGAGCAGTGACCGATGGTCCGTTCACCGAAACGAAAGAACAACTCGGCGGCTATTTTCTGATTCGGGTCGCGAATCTGAACGAGGCGATTTCGATCGCCGCCAGGATTCCGGGATCGCATCGAGGGACGGCAGAGATTCGTCCGCTGTACCGTTTGCCGGTTTGATTATCATTAGCCAACAAACATGCTTCCCAGATTTCACTGCGGACGCTTCATGAGACACGCTTTCATTTCCTCTGCAAGAGAACACGTATAGTGAGCGATAGCCCACTCCAATCGAAGACCTAAAAGAGCGGCTGTATTGGTTGGAACTAAACGCCGCACCCACAGCCGGCTTGCCAGACTCTTCCATCGGCAGCCATGAATTGGGTGTGTTCATGTCGGAGAGGCGTAGTGGAATTCGTGTTGTGGTAACCGCCAAGGGTGGCGACGGGAGACCAACGTGGACTGACGGGCGGAAGCACTGGTGCGAGAGACGCGTAGTCTCCTTTGCCGTAGACAACGCGACCGCCAACAATGGTCAGGACGCTTTCGATTGCACGAATGTCGTCGGGTTCGACTGCGAAGTAGTCATCGCTCAATACAGCCAGATCCGCGAATCGACCAACTTCCAGAGTTCCCTTCCGGTGCTCCTCGCGGCTAAACCAAGCACTGCCCTGCGTGTAGAGTTGGAGTGCCTCTTGGCGCGTTAGTCGATCTGATTCGCTATGCAGTACGGTTCCGCCAACGGTCTTCGACGTCACCATCCACCACAGGCAAGTCCATGGATGGTAGCTGGCTACTCGCGTGCCGTCTGTGCCTGCTCCAACTGGGAGGCCCATCTGCAACATCCTCCGCAGCGGTGGACGACGCTTGGCGGCTTCCACGCCATAACGTCGGATGAAGTACTCACCTTGATAGGCCATACGATGTTGCGTGGCGATGCCGCCTCCGAGCGACTGAATGCGAGCAAGATTCCGCTCAGACACTGTTTCGGCATGGTCAATGAACCATCGCAGTCGGTCGATCGGAACATCGCGATGAACACGTTCAAAGATATCGAGAAAGCGACCAATCGACTCATCATAAGTAGCATGAATGCGCCATGGCCAGCTGGCTTCTGCAAGGTTGTGAATGACGGCTTCGAGCTCCTGTTCCATCAGTGGCCGCAAGTCGGGTCTCGGTTGCAGGAAGTTTTCAAAGTCCGCAGCGCTCCAAACTAGATTCTCACCCGCACCATTGACGCGGAGCAAATCACTTCCATCTCCGGGCTTCGTCATGTCCAGCCATCGCGTGTAATCGGCAAGCTCCTCTCCAGGTTTCTGCGCGAATAGACTGTAGGCGATTCGTACGGTCAGTTGCCCGGCTTCGTCCAGTTGCTTGACAACGGAGTAATCCTCGGGATAGTTCTGCCCACCACCGCCCGCATCTGAGGCACTAGTCACGCCAAAGCGATTTAGTTCTCGCAGGTAGTGCCGCGTCGAGTTCAGTTGATCTTCGTGTGACAACTTGGGAGCATTGGCAATCGTCGAATAGAGAACCAACGCGCTGGGCTCGGCAATCAGTAGCCCAGTTGGATTGCCTTTCGCGTCGCGCGCGATCAGTCCTCCTGGGGGATTCGGTGTGTTGCGATCGAACCCCAGGACGCGCAAGGCGGCTTTGTTCAGTAGGGCTGAATCGTACAAGTGCAATAGGAAGACTGGTGTGTCAGGCGCCGCTTTGTTAATCTCGTCCAGTGATGGCATGCGACCTTCTTTGAACTGAAATTCGTTCCAGCCGCCGATGACCCGCACCCACTGCGGTGGCGGAGTCATGTCGGCCTGCTGCTTCAGTTGGGCCAACGCTTGCGACAGACTCGGAACGCCATCCCAGCGCAGTTCCAGGTTATAGAAAAGCCCTGCTCGGATAACATGCAAATGCGAGTCGTTCAGTCCAGGAATGACACGACGACCATTCAAGTCAACTCGCTGCGTCTGCTCATCGGCCAGTGAGAGAACTTCGTTATCAGTACCGATCGCCGAAACAACTCCATCGGAAACTGCGATGGCAGACACTTCGGGTTGTCGCAGAGCGAGTGTTGTAACTTTGCCGTTGTAGAGTATGAGTTGAGGTGCCATCGTGATGCACGCCTTTGATAAGATGAACGCCCGTAGTTCCGGGGAAGTGAAGTGACTCGCGAGCAAACTCCTTCAGTGCAGCCTCAAAATCGGCTTCACACCCGTGTTTGACTTCTCTCGTCACGGCGACGTGGACAGCTCTCACGGACTCATCCCAATCTCTGTTCATCGCATTGCACGGATAGCCAAATCGGTTCGGAAAGAAAGTCTTTAAGACTTCACGTGCTTGCGCGCGGGCGGCGCCTTATGCACCATCGTGTAGGCGTACTCGATGCCCATGCCGTATCCACCACCATGTTCTCGGAATAGATTCATCAGTGCGTTGTAGTGATCTCGATAGGCCCAATCGCGCTGAAACTCGAGCACGGTTGCGATCGTTGTCATCCGCACGGCGCCGGCTTGGACCATGCGCGACAATGCCGCATCATGGGAAGCGGGCGACGTACCCGCGCAAGCGTCCTCGACAACAAAAATGTTGTAGCCTTCGGCCAACATGTTCAGCGTTGGCCACGTGATACAGACTTCCGTCCAGAGCCCCGAGAGGATGATGTTCTTCCTCCCAGTCGCTTTGATCGCATCGCGGAATGCTTGCGTATCCCAGGAGTTCATGCCGGTTCGTTCGATTGGCGTTTGATCTGGAAAGACATCCAGTAACTGTGGCCAAGTCGGCCCACTAAACGACTCTGTTTCTACCGTAGTGATGATGGTTGGAACCCCAAACTCTTTCGCTCCTTTGGCGAGCATGAGCACGTTGTTCACGAGCAGTTGGCGGTCAATCCCGCTGGCGGCGCCAAAGGACATCTGAGGTTGCAAGTCGATGAATGCCAGTGCGCAGTTGTCTTTGGTAAGCAGTCCACCGTCGGTATCAGCAAGAGCGTTGGTCATGGGCATGGTTTCCTTTTGGTTTGATTGAATAATATCAGTAGAGGTAGCTAGAGTTTTGCGGAAAACGTGAAGTTGCCTGCTATCGCGTCTGGACATTCCGACTTAGCAGAGATCGAACAACATGATTTCCGCATCCAGGGTGGCGCAAATGTCGAGGGCTGTTTCACTACTGACGGCTGCTCCATCGCCTGTTTCCATCGCGTATCCATTCAATTTGACGCGACCACGCAGTACCTGCAGCCAGGCATGGCGGCTCTCTTCCAGTTGGAACTCAATTGATTTCTCGGCGGCTAGTTGCGCGACATATATTTGCACATCCTGATGGATGGTGATTGAACCCTCACGACCATCAGCCGAAGCGACTAAACGAAGCTGCTGAGCTGAACTGCTGACGTCGAAACGCTTCTGTTCATAACTTGGCGCATGGCCCAACCGATCTGGACCAATCCATATTTGGTAGAAGTGGGTTGGCTCATCACTCGACGGATTGAACTCACTGTGAGTGATGCCCGTACCTGCTGAGATGCGTTGAAACTCTCCGGGGTGTAAAACGGCACCGTTTCCCATCGAGTCCTTGTGTTCCAGAGCTCCTTCCAACACGTAGGAAACGATCTCCATATCCTTGTGTGGATGAGATCCAAACCCTTGCCCAGCACCGACACGGTCCTCGTTCATCACACGGAGCGCTCGAAATCCCATGTGGTTTACGTCGTGGTACGCTGAAAACGAGAACGTATGATGCGACATCAGCCAGCCGTAATCGGCATGCCCGCGATCTGCAGATCTGCGAATGTTGATCATCGCTAAAACCCTGTGGTTGAAGAGCTTCGTGTGTCAATTTGAACTATTTGGCACCGTACAGTGGAAACAAGGGTTCCTCGGTAGAGCCTTGGTCATAACTGGGGGACGTCGCCAACGTAGCTAAGGGGCCGTCGTTGGCGATGCGAGGCTCTTTGTTCGTGACTCCCTCTGCTACACTAAGCGGACAGACTGGACAGGACCGATAGCAAGGCGATTCGGTGGTGCCTCCTTGTACCCAATGCGGTCCGTCCTGCTGCAACAAACCATCTCGAGGCCTCACGTTCAGCAGGCGAAAAACAATGCAAAACGACATAGGAAACACAACTGCCGCCGTCGAAAAGTACGTCGCCCTCTTGGCTGATCTGCCGAAGGATGCTCCGGCTGACACCGTGATTCATGAACTGCTCAGTCGTGCAGTAAGTCGACTGCACAAATTGTGTGCCACGGTCCTCTATAGAAATTATCCGCGACTGGTCGGAGCGCCTCTGAACTTGCAGGCTGAAGAGCTGTTGAGTTCCGTTGTCGGGCGTTTGATAAAAGCAATGCAGAAAGCGCGGCCTGCGAGTGTTCGGCAGTTCTTTTCACTCGCCAATCAGCATATGCGTTGGGAACTAAATGACCTGGCCCGACGCCTGGACGATGGGGAGGCGTTCGTTGACTTTCCAGAGTCCTTGATCGTTGCGCCAGAAAGTAGTGGGTCCGAACTGAGTGAAAGTGCCAAACGAATGCTGGATGCGATCGAGCAATTGCCCGAGGAGGAATTGGAAGTCTTCAGTCTTATACGAATTCAGGGCATGTCGCAGGTCGAAGCAGCGCAGATCGTTAACGTCTCAACCAAAACAATTCAGCGGCGATTGAACCGAAGTCTGTTACTTCTGTCACAATCTCTAAAAGAGATATCGTTAGGTACCAATTCGAATGAAAACGAATAATCTGGGCTCATCCGACTAAAGCGTACTTTTTCTGATGGAGCGAATAAAGCAGTAGTTCGAAGTATTCGCGATCACGAATGCCGTAGGATTGTCGTTGGAGCGTCTTGATTTTGTTATTGGTGCCCTCCATCGGTCCAGAAGAAATCCGGTGTTTGAAATAACTCAACAGCCCTTCCTCAAGCCGCGTCAGGGTTTTGGCCATCGTCTTCAATGGTGAAAGTCCCGTCGCGGTGGCTCGCCTGCACCATGACCGCAAGAACAACTGCGCAGGCCATCGAAAGGTGTGCCCCCAAAACAATCGCAACTCCTCTTTGAGATAGTATCCCGTGGCCAGCGGTTCATTGAGCTGCAGCGCCGCTGCCAAGTGAGCCTCTTCGTCCCGATCCTCGCTCAGATTCTCGGGGTTCTTCAGCAGCAACCAGCGGCTCCCCTTGAGCACCGATTTCTCGTCGGCCGTCGCCTCTTGGTACAGTTGTCGACGCAGCGTGGTCAGCTTCTCGTTCATCAACTTCGCCACATGAAAGCGGTCAAAGACGATGTCGGCCTTGGGGAGGTTCCCGCGCACCGCCGAGATGTAGGCCGAGGACATGTCCATTGCCACCGCTTCGATTCGATGCCGCCGACGCCCCAAGCGTTTCCAAAATGGAACCAGCGATTCAGCCGATTTCCCGTCTCCAACGAAGATAATCGCTCCACTATCCAAGTTCATTACCAGTGTCACGTAGCGATGCCCTTTGCCGATGCAGATCTCGTCGATCGCAATCCACCGAACGTCTTTCAGGGAAGGATTGGCGAATCGTCGCCTGAGATCGTTTTTTTTGATTTCCTTGATCACGTCCCATGTGACACCGAGAAGATCGGCAACGTCTTTGATTGTCATGCTGCGAGTGAGCTGCAATGCGTAGTTGGCCCAGTTCTTGGTGTAGCTACGACGAGCATCGGCAAAGCCGACCTTGATCTGACGAACGACCCCGCAATCGCGGCACTGCAGACGTGGCAAAGTGCCGACAATGACGGTCTGCTTCAATCCGATCGGCGAACACCTGAATTCGCGTTGCGTGACGCCTCGTTTGATCACGTTGCTGCTTTGGCACGAGGAACAGCAGATCGACTTCTCATTTGGATGGACATGGAACCGTGTAACGCCTCCGGTGGGCTCGATTCGAGTCTGCCGGTAGCCACGAATGCCGAAAGAGTGATACAACAAGGAGGTGGACATGTACGTTCCTGCAAAGAAGATGTGAGAATTCTCTTTGAAGGATGGCATGTCCACACTTTTTTATCCATCCGTCGTAACTTCCGCGACTTCAAACCCGGCGCACGCTTCCGTCGGATGAGCCATAGTCTGTAAGAAACGTAGCTTCTCAAGTACCGTCCCCCAGGCTTGACGTGTTGTTGGATTTCTATCGATGTACGACGATCAACGCATCACGCAACTGTTGGAACGCATTCTGGCTACGGGCTGCGATCCCGCCGACGCCTGTAAAGCCTGCCCGGAACTCTTGCCTGCCGTTCGCCAGCGATTGGACGATGTTCAAAGCATCGAACAGCAGCTCAACGAGATGTTTCCTGATTCTGACAATGCAACAGATCAGTCCCGCCAGGAATCGGAAGTAGCCAAAGGGCAGCTCCCACACTTTGCGGATTACGACGTCCTTGAGATTCTCGGCAGCGGCGGAATGGGAGTCGTCTTCAGCGCGAGACATCGCAAACTCAATCGAACCGTGGCAATTAAAATGTTGCGATCTGGGCCGTTTGCGAGTCACGCAGAAAAGCTTCGTTTCGCGCGTGAATTTCATGCAATCGCCGCATTGCAACACCCCCACATTGTGCAGATTTATGACGTGGGTGAAACGGAGGGGCGATCTTTCTTCTCAATGGAACTTCTGGAAGGAGGAAGTTTAGCCGAACGACTTGCTGGCACACCTCAGCCAGATCGGCAAGCAGCAGAAAAGATATTTGTCCTGGCAGGTGCGGTCGAGTTTGCGCATTCGAATGGCGTCGTGCATCGAGATCTGAAACCTGCCAACGTCTTGTTGTCAGCGGACGGAATTTTAAAGGTTGTTGACTTTGGACTGGCTCGCCACATGGACCGAGATCCGGCAATTACTGTCAGTGGAATGCGGCTGGGAACCCCCAGCTACATGGCGCCTGAGCAGGCCAGAGGGGATTGCAAAGTCGTTGGGACTTCCGTGGACGTGTACGCCTTAGGGGCCATTCTCTACGAAATGCTCACGGGACGAGCCCCCTTTCGGGCAGAGACCGTCGCTGAGACACAAAGACAAGTCATTGAACTTGAGGTTTTAGCGCCATCGCACATTAACGCCAGCGTTCCTCGTGACCTTGAAACGATCTGCCTTAAGTGTTTAAGGAAACTACCAGAGCAACGCTACGCTTCGGCATCAGAACTTGCTGACGACTTGAAGCGATTTCTGAATCGTGAACCCATTCATGCACGTCCTGTCGGCCGAGTGGAGCGACTGGCGAGTTGGATACGACGCAATCCTGCATTGGCAGGTTTCTTGTTCACGTCTGTCGCATTGATTGGATTCGCAAGCGAGTTTACCCTGCAACATTACAAAGCCGAATCGCAACGTCGGATCGAAAGGGAGAAGTGGACACAGCGGTTGGCGTTCGTACTCTCACTCGAGGAAGAAGGAAGATTTACTGAAGCCCGCGCGATACTCGGTCGCATGCCAGATGGTGGCTCGGGCGTACTTCGAGAACAAATCGTGAAAGCCCAAACCGAACTTGATCTAGCCGAGAAACTGGATGCGATTCGATTAAGTCGGGGAAAGTACGTTCCCGGTGGTATCGACTATCAAGAATCGAGCGACGCATACCGAGCTGCCTTTCAGGAAGCTCGAATTGGAGCAGTCGGTTTAGACGAGCCTGACGTCGTCGCTTCGCGTATCAAGCTGTCGACGGTTCACGTCGCTTTGATAGCCGCCCTGGACGATTGGGCCGCCTGCGCACCTGCAGAATCGCGCGCGTGGATTCTCGAAGTAGCTCGCCAAGCCGATCCAAACTCCTGGCGTGACGAAGTGCGACACCAGGAGATGTGGGCGAACGTCGATCGATTGCAGGAGTTGGCGGATGTTGCGGAAATCGATGAGCAACCAGTGACTTTGCTAGTTGCAATGGGCACTCGTTGGCGACGGCTTGGTGGTGACCCCACCGAATTTCTGGAGCGAGTACATCATCACTACCCCCAGGATTTCTGGCTCAACTTCGAACTCGGCCACTTACTAAGTCAGCACAAATCTCAATTGGCGATTGGTCACAATCTCGCGGCACTTGCACTCCGGCCAAACGCATCTGCGGTCCACTACAATCTCGCGGTCAATTTCGAATCGCTCAATCAACTCGACGAGGCAATATATTATTACCAACGCGTGCTCGAATCTGAGCCTTGGCACGGTCGGGCGGAGCATCAACTTGCTTGGACACTGCTCAAGAGTGGTCATGCTGACGATTCGATTGCTCATTTCCGATGTGCAATCGAACTTCAGCATTCTGAAAGCTCAACGAATCAGGGGCTGCGCACCGCCCTATTAAGTCTTGGCCGGCTGGAGGAAGCAAGGGTGGTATGGGAGAGAGTATTCAATGAAATTCATTCAGTGCATGAAGATGTCGATGGATATGCGGAGCTGTGTCTGTTTCTTGGACAGGAAGACCGCTACATCGATGCATGTGAATTGCTACTTGAGCGATTTGGCGACACAACCAACCCGCTCATCTGCGAGAGGGTTGGTCGTGCTTGCCTCTTGAAGCCTCGCTCGATGGAGGTTCGCCTCGCGGCAGAACGTCTCATTGACCGCGCGCTGAGTCTCAAATTGTCGCCGGACCAGGATTGGGCGCGTCCGTATTTGTTGTTTGCAAAAGCATTATCCGAATATCGTCACGAACGGCCGCGTGAAGCGATCACAATACTTCAGAACGAAGCTGGAGGTGTGTTACCGCCCGCTCCAAATCTGGTGCGGGCCATGGCGCTGCACGCGATTGGGGAATCCAATGCATCTCGTCGCGAGCTTGAAACGGCGGAGCTCGCGATGGATGAAGTTCAAAGTGTCAACCGAGAGGCTTGGATGTGCAAGCTGTTGCACCGCGAAGCTGTCGCGTTGACATCGCGTGGGAGTGTATCGCCTGATAATCGAGCTAGTCAGGTGCCGACGGACTCTCCTTGAATGAATGCCAACAGGTCCGCATTGATGACATCGCTGTTGGTGGTACACATTCCGTGCGAGAACTTTTCGTAGATCTTGAGAGTGCTTTGCTTCAGTAGTTTTGCCGAGAGCATCGCCGAAGCTCCGATGGGCACGATCTGATCATCATCACCATGCATGACAAGTGTTGGCACGTCGATCGCCTTCAGGTCGTCAGTGAAATCCGTTTCCGAGAAGGCTTGAATGCCGTCGTAATGTGCCTTTGCTCCACCCGTCATGGCTTGGCGCCACCAGTTATTTATCACGGGTTGCGATGCAGTCGCACCTTGCCGGTTGAAGCCATAGAAAGGTCCGCTGGCGACGTCCCAGTAAAACTGCATCCGGTTGGCCAGCAACTGCTCACGAAAACCATCAAACACTTCGAGTGGCAGCCCATCCGGGTTATGCTGCGTTTTCACCATCAGTGGCGCAACGGCGCCGATGAGTACCAGTTTTGCAACGCGTCCCGCTCCGTGCTGCGCAACATAACGAGCCGCTTCACCCCCGCCTGTGGAGTGGCCAATATGTATAGCGTCTCGTAAGGCGAGATGCTTCACCACGGCGGAAACGTCGGCAGCATAATGATCCATGTCGTGTCCATCGCCAACCTGACTGGATCGCCCATGGCCTCGTCGATCATGCGCGATTACGCGATAGCCTTTGGACTGGAAGAACAGCATCTGGGAATCCCAGTCATCGGAGCTGAGAGGCCAGCCATGATGAAAGACGACAGGCTGATCGCTGGGCTTTCCCCAGTCTTTGTAGAAGATGATTGCACCATCAGCGCTCGTAACAGAGCTCATGGACAGGTCCCTTGTTCAAAGTGAATTGGATGGCAATCCGCCGGCGAAGGCGAAGCGTTTTCTGACTTCGATTCCCGTTCACAATACTAAGCGTAACCGATAGACAGACGCGGACGTGCCCGGCGAATCCCCACCCGAAACATTGGTTCAATTCAGCTTACCGGACTGTGCCGTCCTAAAACCGTTTCAGGAACACGACGCCGACGACAATCAGCACGACCCCCATGAACCGTCCTAAGCTGACCGATTGTTGCTGAGCGACAAGGATATTGTAGTGCTCCAGAAACAGCGCCATCGCCATCTGCCCGGCAACGATCAGGCTGAATGCTAGGCCAGGCCCGAGCTTTGGGAACACCAGGATGACAATTGTCACGTACGTGGCTCCCAGTATTCCGCCGATCCAGTATTGCGGTGGTAACTGCTTGATGCCTGCCCACGAGACTGTTTGTTTGGTCAGCAGGATATAAGCCAGTAATGCCACCGTCCCGACTGCAAACGATATGAACGCCGCATGAGCGGGACTGGCTCCTGCTTTTCCAAGCTTCGCATTGACACCGCCTTGCAGCGGCAATGCTGAGCCTGCTGCGAGAGCCATTAGAATCCAGATCAGTTTTGCCATGATTTACTTTCGAGTTAAAACCGGGGTGGTATCAGGAGTTTGACATGTGAGTGAGCAGGCGGGTTGGTGATGGCGATCATCAGCTCCTGACCAGCGACGGGTAGTCGGTGTAGCCGTGTGCTCCGGGCGCATAGTACGTCGCGACTTCGGGCTCGTTGAGCGGTGCGTCATCCCTGAGCCTTGCCGGCAAATCTGGGTTGGCGATGAACTTCTGGCCGAACACAACTGCATCGGCTTCCCCTGTTCGTACCGCATTGGCTGCCGTCGATTTTTCGTAGCCACCGTTGGCGAATAGCACGCCCTCAAATTCGGCTCGAATGGAAGGTGTCACGCGGGGTGCATCCGCGTTGAAGAGTCGCCCCGGTCGAATCGCTTCTGCAATATGCAGATAGGCGAGCTGGAACCTGTTAAGCATCCGCGCTGCCCGCGAATACAATTCGATGGGATCGCTATCTGCCATCCCATTGCCACTCATGGTGGGACTCAAGCGAACACCCGTGCGATCCGCCGACCATACGTCGGTGACTGCCGTAACAACTTCGCGGAGAAACCGCAGACGATTCTCTATTGAGCCGCCGTATTGGTCCGTGCGTTGGTTCGCGGAATCTCGCAAGAATTGGTCGATCAAATATCCATTCGCGCCGTGGATCTCGACTCCATCAAATCCCGCGTCCCGCGCTCGCCCGGTTGCCTCGGCGTAGTCGTCGATGACTCGTGCAATTTCCTTCGCACTCAGGGCCTGGGGAACCACATACGGCTTCTTGCCAGTGGGGGTGTGAGCCTCCCCAGTCGCCGCGATTGGGCTGGGACCAACTGGCAACCGACCGCCCTGGTAGTCCGGGTGCGACACTCGGCCCATATGCCACAACTGCAGAAACATTCGCCCACCTGATGCGTGAACGGAGTCGGCAATCCGCTTCCAACCTTCGACGTGTTCAGCAGTGTAGATGCCGGGAGCACCGTGCCAGCCATAACCCTGCTCGCTGATGGCGGTCGCTTCCGAGATGATTAGGGCAGCACTACTTCGCTGGCAGTAGTATTCTTCCATCAATGCATTCGGAACGCGATCCGTAGCACGTACTCTCGTCAAAGGAGCCATCACGATCCTGTGCGGAAGTTCGATCGCACCGATGCGGAGTGGTTGAAAAAGCGTCTCATTGTCATGTTTTGCCGTCATTTCGATTCCTCTGAATGTAAGTGTCCGAATGGTGTTCCCTTGCGATGACCTCACCGCAGGCGGCCGTTGCACAAGGATTATCGGGACGACCTTTGTATTTGTAAAATACATAAATGTTGCGTCTGTAATCGTTTTTGTGTATAACTCCAGAAATGGAACTACGACATCTTCGTTACTTCGTCGCCGTGGCCTCCGAACTGAGTTTTTCCAGAGCGGCTGAGAAGTCGTTAGTTGCCCAGCCTGCGTTGAGCACTCAGATTGCTGATTTGGAGCGGGAAATCGGGACCCCACTGTTTTTCCGCAACAAGCGAGTCGTACGTTTGACAGTGGCCGGGGCCGTGTTCCTTAAGGAAGCTCAAGCCATCCTGGACGCTTCCGAAGCAGCCAAGCTGAACGCGCTTCGTGCTTCACGCGGCGAATTCGGTGAATTGTCGATTGGATTTTTTGCGGCACCCACCATGTTGTTTCTCCCTGATTTGATCAGGCGGTTTCGACTGCAGTATCCGGATGTCACCATCCAGATGTTCGAAATGACGCCGGACAAACAGTTGGCTGCACTTGAACGCGGCGAGATCAACATAGCTTTTACACGACCATTGCCCCCAGGCCATCCGGACCTCGCCACGCAGATTCTGTTTCGTGAACGTCTGCTCGCCGTCATGGCCGAGACCCACCCACTTTCGTCGCGTCGGCGAGTCCGACTGAGCGATCTTGCCGAAGAGCGATTTGTTCTTTTGGACCGCGGCGTTGCGATCAGCCTTTACGACCACATTATCGCAGCGTGTTCGTCGGCAGGGTTTTCGCCCGTGGTCGCTGGTGGTGCCGACCTGATGGCCACTGTGTTAACGATGGTGGCCGCCGAACAGGGCATCAGCATTGTGCCCGAAGGCGTTCAGAATCTTCGCAATCAGCAGATTTCTTTCGTCTCGATCGGGCCAGCGATGGAGCCAATCCCGTTGGTCATGTGCAGCCACAAAGATCATACAAACCCAACCCGAGATGCATTTCTGCAACTCGTTCACGAGCGAAAAACGGAAATCCAGCAAGAGTTTGTGAGGCGGCCTGGAGTGCAAAAATCGGCAAGAAGGAACCGAACATGAACATAGCAGGTACTTGAAGGCCGCTGTCATGCACATCGATATGCACTCAGCGGGACGTGTCCAATGCGTTGAATGGCGGCGGGATTTGAACTCAGCAACGTCATGCAATCAGTTCACTTACGCCAAGTAGTGACTTGATTCGGATTTGATGAGTAAGTCGATTGCAATGCCAGTCGACGCCAAAAGTGTCGGCGTAAATCCTTGCCATGTCGAAGAAAACAGCTCGCCGCACATCAACGCAACGAGCTGTTTTGAATTCAAGTCGCGGCGATAGGGTAGGTGTTGAGCAGCTTGAGGCCCTGCGAAGCCAGTCGATCGATATTCGGCGTCGGCGCACCGATCAACAGGCCGCCACCGTAGCAACCGGGATCTCCCCAACCCATGTCGTCGACCAGTAAGATCAGGACGTTCGGTTTGCGACCGAACTTCTTTTCTAACGCAGCCAGTTTGTCGGCAGCCTCCGTTTCCTGATCAGGTCGAGGAATGAATGGCTCAAAATACTCTTTGGTCTGAACTGTCGGAGCGAACACATTAGTTGGCGCATCGTCAGCGAATGCGGTCGACGAACATCCTACTGCGACGATCAGGAAAAAAATGAAATCCTGAGTATTCATAAAGCTTTCCACATTGAGATACATTGGTTTTTTATTCCAGTAAGATCATCACATCACGAAATTCTTACTTGATTTCGATGGTGACTTTGTCGATCTCGCCAGTGAACTTGAATGGGGCTTTGTAGGCATTGGTAACCGGTTGCCCACTGTCTTCACCGATGCCAAACGTATCGATGCCGAAACGGCCGCCGACAGTCGCATCCATTTCCCCTTTGCCTACAGTTTCGCCATTGACCTTTAGCGTGATCGTCGCGCCCTTGCCAGCACCGCCTCCGGCATAGTCGAAGTCTACTTCGACGGTCGCTTCACCCGAGTCAAGTGCCTTGCTGCTTTTCACGACGGTGTGCTCTTCAAAGTAGTTGTAGTCAAAAACAGGAACGCCTTCTTTGACGTACAGAACGATCCCGGCAGCCACGCCACCGAAGCCCATAATAACGCCATTGGTCTTCGTTCCCTCGGTGCTAATTGCCGCGTTAACGGTCCAGGAATTGTTTTTCATCGGCGGCGCGGCGGGCTCGGCGATTCGAATCGCACCGGTGAAGTAGGTAAACGTCTTAGATCCTTCTTTCGCTCCCGGTACAGGCGGCTTCGGAATAGCAAGTCGAGCGGCACCACGGTCGTCGAGCGGATAGACGCTGTACTTCTCCGCGGCTTCGTCAAACTTCGTTTTCATAGCGGCAAGTTTGTCGGGCATCTCGGCAGCGAGATCATTGGCTTCCAAGAAATCCTTGTCCAAGTTGTAGAGTTCCCAATGGTCCTTGTCCCAGTTTCCCGGTGCGAGATCCTGACGCCATGGCAAAGTGTGCTGTGCATTCGCTTTCCATCCGTCTTCGTAGATGGAACGATTGCTGAGTACCTCGAAGTACTGCTCGTCACGGCCCTGGAAACTCGCATCGGAGAAACTACTTAAGAACGACTTTCCGGCGAGTGGTTTTTGGTCGACACCATCGACCGTGTCAGGCATCGGGATGCTGGCTGCCTCTAAAATCGTTGGGACGACGTCAACCAGGTGCAAAAACGCATCGCGCGGTTTGTCGTCGTGCTCAATCATTGCCGGCCAAGAGACAACCATCGGATTGCGGCTGCCGCCGAGGTGCGACGCGACTTGCTTGACCCATTGAAATGGCGTGTTGCCGGCCCAGGCCCAGCCAACCGGATAGTGCGGTTCCGATTCAGGGCCGCCGAGCTTATCCAGGTTCTTGATGATGTCCCCGATCGGCGTGTTGATTCCGTTGAGTCCCTTGATCTCATTCAGCGTGCCATCGGGTCCGCCTTCGGACGAGGCTCCATTGTCACCGACGATGTACATCACGAGCGTGTTGTCTGCGTCAGGAAGTTCCTTCACTGCATCGAGCAGCCGCCCCACTTCATGATCGGTGTGCGCGAAAAAGCCCGCAAAGTTTTCAAACAGAGCGTTGTAGAGTGTTTTCTGCTCCGCGCTCAGGCTGTCCCAAGCCGGAACCCAATCGGGCCGCGGAGTGAGCTTGGTCCCGGGTGGGATGATTCCCATCTCGAGCTGGTTTTTGTAGACGATCTCGCGATACTTTTCCCACCCCATGTCGAACTTGCCCTTGAACTTGTCACGCCACTCGGCAGTCACGTGGTGCGGGGCATGCATTGCACCCGGGGCAAAGTACATGAAGAATGGTTTGTCAGGCGCGACCGACTTGGAGAGTTTCATCCGAGCAATCGCGCGATCGACCATGTCCGTCGTGAAATGATAACCTTCCTCGGGCGTGGTCTGCGGCTCGACCGGAACCGTGTTCTCAAACAGCACTGGGTAAAACTGGTGTGTCTCACCGGAATTGAATCCGTAGAAATAGTCAAATCCCATCCCGGTCGGCCAACGGTCAAACGGCCCCGAAACGGTCGTCTCCCAGTCAGGCGTGTTGTGATTCTTTCCGTACCACTACGTCGCGTAGCCGTTGCCTTTGAGTACTCGGCCGATCGTTGCAGTCGTCGGCTGGATCATGGTCGAGTAGTTCGGATAACCGGTGGCCCACTCCATCAAGAAACCGCTGCCAGCGTCGTGGTGGTTGCGGCCGGTCAACAAAGCGGCGCGAGAGGGACCACAGATGGCGGTGGTGTGGAAGCGGTTGTAACGGAGGCCTTCCGATGCGAGCTGGTCGAGATTCGGAGTCGGGATCAGGCCTCCGAACGTTGAGGTTTGGCCGAAACCGACGTCGTCTAAAAGGATCACGATCACGTTGGGCGCGCCTTCGGGAGCAGAGACGGGATCCTGCCAATCGGGAACGGAATCCTGATACGTTTTCCCAATCTTGCCCTCAAAAGGCGATAGCGGAATCGGCAGCTCAATGCGGTCTGGTTCGTCAGCCACCAAACTTGCCGTAGAATATAGTGCCAGCGATATTGCGACGAGAAATGAGCGAAACATAACCGTTGACCTACGCAGTTGAGATTCGAATTTGTATGTGACTGAGATATCTGTGACTTGAAACATTTCCCCACAACATTTCCCGCCGATTAGGGCCTTGACATAAATCGATGTTTACTTACCAGTTGAACCCGGTTGACTGAGCGCATCGCTGGCTTGTTCAATGGTAAAGCTAGCTGACTTTTGTCGAGGAGGAAATTCTTTGAACGTCTCCATCATTTTCCCAACTATGTTTTGTAGAGGCACCGCCAGATAGGCGCGTCGATACCACCAGTCGTTGTAATTATCGCCTTCCATGCCACGTTCGCCGGGATCGACTTCGAGGTCAAAGAAAAGTGGTGCGGTCAGCGTGGTCAGCGGCATCCGCCACACGTCAAGGCCAGTATGTTCCTGAATGAGGAAGTGGGCTTTTACCCGGCCGTGACGAACTGCCATTAGGTCGCCTTCGGCACTAAAGTAAAAGAATTCCTCTCGAGCACTCTTGTCAGATTTTCCGGACAAATAGTCGGTTTGGTCGTAACCATCCAGATGTACTTTGAATGTCTTTTCGCCGGCGGTCATGCCCTTCAGCAACTGCTCCTTGACATCCGCAATTCCGGCTGCCCGAAGTAGGGTTGGGAACCAATCTTCACCGGAGACGATATCGCGGTAAACGGTGCCTGGCTTCACGGTACCGGGCCAGCGTACCAGCGCGGGCACGCGCCAGCCGCCTTCCCAATTCGTATTCTTCTCCCCACGAAAAGGTGTCGTGGCGGAATCGGGATAAAGACAAACCATGGGTCCATTGTCAGTTGTGTAGATGACGATGGTGTTTTCGGTTAGTTTCAGCTTATCGACGTAGTCAAGAAGTTGGCCGACAAGGGCGTCATGCTCGACCATGCCGTCGGCGTAGAAGCCGAGGCCAGTCTTGCCGAGATTTTCCTCCTTCACATGCGTGAAATTGTGCATGCGTGTTGTGTTGAACCAGCAGAAAAATGGCTTGTCGGCCTCTGTCGCACGATCGAGAAAATCTTTAGCCTTAGCAAGCACTTCTTCGTCGATCGTTTCCATTCGCTTTTTCGTCAACGGCCCAGTATCCTCGATCTTTCCGTCCGCAGTGGCGCTGAGGACACCGCGAGGGCCAAATTTCTTCCGAAACTCAGGGCTCTTGGGATAATCGGGGTTCTCAGGCTCTTCCTCGGAATTCAGGTGATAGAGGTTGCCAAAGAATTCGTCGAATCCGTGCGCGGTGGGGAGGAATTCATCGCGATCACCGAGGTGATTTTTTCCAAACTGTCCGGTCATGTAGCCAAGCGGCTTGAGCATTTCAGCGATGGTTGCGTCTTGCGGTTGAATACCTAGCTTGGCTCCGGGCATGCCGACCTTGGTGAGTCCAGTCCGAAATGGAGTTTGACCGGTGATGAAAGCGGCGCGTCCGGCGGTACAGCTTTGCTGGCCGTAGTACGTCACCAGCCGGCCACCTTCTTTAGCCAATCGATCGATGTTTGGCGTGTCGTATCCCATTACGCCATTATGGAAAGAGCTGATATTCCAGTAACCAATATCATCACCCATGATCATCAGGATGTTGGGCTTGGAGCCCTGGGCGGATGCATTGACGGTAAGCATCCCGAGTAGGATGGTGAATAGAAATATTATGAAGGGAGTCTGCACAGGGAGATTGCACGGGGATTTACCGACTGAAAA
The DNA here is from genome assembly GCF_007860105.1 of Allorhodopirellula heiligendammensis. Classification (NCBI taxonomy): domain Bacteria; kingdom Pseudomonadati; phylum Planctomycetota; class Planctomycetia; order Pirellulales; family Pirellulaceae; genus Allorhodopirellula; species Allorhodopirellula heiligendammensis. The sequence continues at coordinate 2,571,137 of NZ_SJPU01000001.1, read as the reverse complement.
CGACTTTCTCCATGTAGTCGTCGTCCCATCCGGCGGTCAGACGCTTGTTTTTGATTCCGCACCTGGCGGTCTTTTCTTGCTTCAAAAGGCTAAGTGCTGTCCGCCTGAGCGTGCTTAAGTTTTGATCGCCGTGGCCCTTTCGAACTCGACACTGATCTTCGCTAAACGCCACGTCCAACTGCCAGTGGCAACTATTTTCAATCCCCCAGTGGTCACGCACCGCTCCGGCAAATTCCTCTCCAGGAAGCAATTTGCTGATGATGTAGTATCTCACTGCGATATCGTCACCTTTGCGGCGCGAAGTGTTGTTGATCGACATCCCGATCGCTTTGAGATCTTGCCAACGTGATCGATCGGGAAAATCATCGGGAACAGTACAAGTGTAGTAGCTGCGATCATCAATTCGCCCATGAGCGGTTTCGTGGGTATGATGCTCCGTCACATCGATTCTGGCGAAGTCATCTTCAAGATGATCCAAAAAGTATGCTTTGATTCCTTCATGAAGCTTTGGCTGGTTTCCTTTAACGGCCAAGCAGTAGTCCGCGCCTTCAGCGATGATCTTTGCCGCGATTTCCGTCTGGCATCCCATCGCGTCGATGGTGACCAAACCTCCCGAAACCTCGATAATTTGCAGCAATTTGGGAATCGCAGTGATCTCGTTACTTTTCTCATCAACGACTGTCTGACCAAGAGTGATGTGATTCGCGGTCGCCCAGGCACTGACCATATGGATGGCCGCTTTGCCAGTGGCATGATCATAACTTCGGCGCAGTGTCTTGCCGTCGATTGCAATGACTTGCCCGTTAGTGATCTTGTGCAGTTGTGTCATCCACGCGAGGAGGATCGGCTCGAACTCTTCGGGTTTGATCGAATTTAGAATTGCGTTGAATCGATCATGTGAAGGAACGCCCATGGACATGTCCAAGAACTTTGCGAGCCACTCCTTTTTGGTGTTGGCAAACCTAGCGATCGCTACAAAGTCATCTGCCCCAGCAATGACTCCGCAAATCATCATAAACAACACATTGACCAAAGGATAAATTGGTTCTCCTCGACGCGGATCGGTAACATATCCAAGTTGATCCACCAGCGAAGCGGAGCGTTCCATCAAAAAATTCCATGGCGAGTGGATTCGTCTAGCTGCTGCGATTCAACAGCTCAAATTCGAACCTTCACTCAGTGTCCCATATTGCCTATTGTGTCGCAATCGCCCTGGCCGTTGGACAGCCTGAGCGTTGTTGCGAGAATTGTGGGATTCGTCGATGACGACAAGGTCGTACGCACCCCAGTTGATATCGGCAAGGTCGATGCCATTGGACTCACCTCGATCGCGTGACATATCGGTGTGATGCAGTACATCGAATCGAAATCGGTCATCGGTAAACGGATTCAAACGGCTGTTGGCTTGGTAAACAGTCCAGTTGCGACGAAGCTTCTTAGGACAGAGCACGAGAACGCGTTCGTTACGAAGCTCGAAATACTTAATCACCGCGAGAGCTGTATACGTTTTCCCCAGCCCGACGCTGTCGGCCAAGATGCAGCCATTATATTGCAGGATCTTGTTGATCGCGGCTTTGGCGCCATCCTTTTGGAATGAGAAGAGCGACTTCCAGATATCTGTGTCAGGCAGCGCGAGTCGGTTGAGCGATTCGTCGACATCGAGATTGCCGTCCAGGTAGTCACGAAACAGCTTGAATAGCGTCAGGTAGTAAACGAACTGCGGGCTCTGATTTGCGTATAGTCGTTCAAGAAAAAGAATAACGTCTTCTTTGACGTCTTTGACGAGCTGCGGATCGTTCCATAATTCGAGGAACCATTGTTTCAGCTCGCGGCGGTCTCGGTTTCCATCAACGACCAGATTCAATTCAATGTTGTTGCCATCGGCGCCCAGTCCCAAACCACGCACCGTGAAATTTGAGCTGCCCAAAATCGCGTTGTCGACGCCGTCACGATCGATGTGATACATCTTGCCATGCAACAGATTGGTCTGCCGAATGGTTCGGATTTCAACTTTGTCGCGAATCCAATCTGCACATTGCCTTGCGGCAAGCTTTTGCTGAAGTCGGTTGCTGAGATGAAGTTGGGAGTCCAGTAGCGTGAACGCTTTGGTTTGATTTTTGTCCGGGTCGAGCCGGCTGACAAACGTTGGCTCGCCAAACAGAAAGTTGAGATGCCCGATGGAATCGAGCGTCGACTGAAGTGCCTTGTAGGCATAGATCGTGAAATACGCGGAAACGATCGAAAGTTCTGATCCAGCAGAAGCTTGTTGCTGCAGAAAATCACCTACTGTTCCACGACGGTGATTGTCGCGAATGCCGGAGTCGAAAAGCGGCTCGACTGGATTGCTGGTGTCGCTCATGCTGCCTGACTACCGCCGCTAAACGCCTTGTGATATGTTTCCTTGATAGTGCAAATAATTTACGTTGCAGTCAGTCCTCTCACAAGCAGGCTGAAATGATGGAGTTCGGCAAGCGAATTCGAGAGTTGCGGAAAGGCAAGCAGTGGACCTTGCGAGACTTGTCGAAGCGGGTTGGCGTTGGATTTACATACCTGTCAAAGATCGAAAATGACAAGCTGGAAGATGGGCATCACGCTTCCGAACAATTGATCCGTAAGTTGGCCGTCGAACTCGGTGGTGACGAGGATGAGCTCTTGCTGCTAGCTGAAAAGGTACCAGAACCCATCCGGCGGCGCGTGATCGAGCGACCCGAGGTGTTTCGTTTGCTTGCCGAGTTACGCGATGAAGAACTGAACGATCTCGCGCATCGAGCCAGTCGGATTCAACGGCAGAGAAATAGTTGAGCCTGAACCACATGAGTAACAACGTGAACGATGATGAAGTCGGCCAGTGGGCGGAGTTTTGGGAGGTCTGTTTACGGCTGCTGACGATCTATCCCGAACGCCCTGCAGGGATGAGCGGGGATACGGAGGCGAAAGAACTGGAGCGACAGCTCAAAGAACGAGGGGGCGAGTTGCTTCCGATGCTTTGTGAGAATGATCATTGGGTCGTGGAGGCTTCGGTTGGCAAAGGCAACTGGGCGGCGATTCCGTGGGTGGCGTTCTTCGACAGCCGCGAAACGACGAGTGCACAGAGAGGTGTCTACCCGGTCATCCATATTTCACCAGAAGCTCCCATTGGGATTCGTATCGGGTTGGGTATCGCTGCGAAGGCCTATCGAGGTCGCGAGGACGAAAAGGCAGCCTCCGTTTGGGAAGAGCTTGGCGATGAGAACCGGCAAGAATTGACCCAAGCCGGATTCCTGGATGTCGTTAGTGGCACGTCGGAGCGAACGCCAATCGGCAGCGGGGATCGGGCGCGGCGCTACGACAGCAAGTTGCAGGTCGGATACCGAACTCGAGATGAAGTCATCCTGTTTCTACTTAATTCAGAGAAGATGAAGGATTCATTTCGCACACGCGACGGTAAGCAGGTCGATCCGCTCGACCTTGCCCTCATGATGAAAGTGTTGCCGCGGTTGGTCGGGGGAAGCAATGCGATTCGTCGTACGATGATCGGGTTGCTGGGGCTGGCACATGGACAGTCCATGAACGAATCGGAGGATGCTGAAACAGCGGTTAAAAGCTGGGCCGACGCAGACCGACCGGATGCGATCGAGGGTGCGACGTTTCCAAGAACGGCATCACGGCTTTGCCTGATGTGGGAACGCTTATCGTCCGAAGGCTATACGTCGTTCTGGTTGTAGCCATGAAGCAATTGTTTCGTATCGCAACGAATCGTTTCACGCTCGATTGGCATCGCGTGCGCGAGAGCGACCACGCCGTGTTGGCACAGTCGATGCCCGTCATGGGACGCTTACGGTTGGTGCCACACGACGACGGTCTGCTATGGCGTGACCTGATGATGCGAAGCGGTGTGCCGGATGCACTCGCAGCGGACGCAAGTGACCCGAACGGACCGCCACTTTATGAACAGACCGAGTACCAGATCTACCTCCGCGGGGCAAATGACGGCGACAGGGTCGAGTTACGGCATCGCGATCCAGTCATCACTCGGGCATTGAACTCGCAAGAGAACGGACGCGTGGTTCACGGCAGCGTGAACTTCCGTGGGCAGATCGGACGAAGCCTCTTTTCAATTTATGTCAATGGAAATCGAACGCTTGACTTTGAGGTCGAAGTCTTTCCAACGAAGATCGACTACGAATCGGACTATCAGGACATCGTCGCTGATGTGCAGTCGATCTTAACCAATCTCGCGTACGAATATCTGCGGTCAACTCACCAGATGGGCAAGCTGTCCAGTGACCGGCCGCCGTCCAAGCTCGAGTGGCTCGTCTTGATCGAGCAGATCATCGACGAACTCGACGTCGCGATGAATCACATTGCCCAGCGACCTTCACGCGGGCTGGTCCGTCGCGAGCGAACAACCCGGCTGGAGCGGATCCGTCGAGTGGACTCGCGGGTGAGGTCGCAGGTGCGCCGCGGTCAAGGCAAAGGATCACTTGTTCGCCTTGGCGGCATCTCCGTCCGCGAGCAGATTGTCGAGCGGCCGGCTGAGTTGACACTAGATACGATGGAACACCGCTGGCTGCGGAATCAACTCGTTGACGTCCAGCGAACACTCGGTCAAATTGCGAGCATCTATGACAGCGAAGCCGAGTTGTCATCGCGTCGAAGGCAAACGTCCGATGGCATCACCCGTTTAAAAATTCGTGTGTCGCGGCTGCTGAATTTAGAACCGATTAGGGAGGCGGACGGCAATCCGCCGATGGGGTTCGCTTCACTGCAGTTGGTGTCGGCTCCGGGTTACCGAGAGGCCTACCGGCTGCTGATGTTTTTGAAAATGGGTTTACGGCTAGAGGGCGATTTGATCCAGTTGGCGGTCAAAGACCTGGAGGTGCTATACGAATACTGGACATACCTGACCGTTGTCCGCATCATCCAAGACGAACACGGTCCGCCGCAGAACCTCGACGCCCTGTTCCGCGTTCGCTCGTCCGGATTGTCGGTTCAGCTGAAACAAGGTGAGACGCAACAAGTCGCGTTCTCGACGGGCAAGCATCGAACAATTCGAGTGAAATACAATCCTCAGTTTTCCGACCAAGACAAGACACTGATTCCACAGAAGCCGGACATACTGATTCGATTCGAGCAGGATGGCTGGCCCATCATTCAATTGGTTGCGGACGCCAAGTATCGGATCGACGCGACCGACAAGTACAGGCAACAGTTCAAATCATTTGGGCCGCCGGCGGACGCGATCAATGTCTTGCACCGATACCGCGACGCAATTTTGGAGCTCGATCAAACCGCATCAGATGTCCCTGGTTTGCAGCGATCCGTCGTTCAAGCAGCAGCATTGTTTCCGATGAACCTCACGCCCGACGCGGACTTTCGTGATAGCCGCTTGTGGCAATCGCTGGAACGACTCGGTGTCGGCGCGATCCCCGTGCTGCCTAGCAACACTGCGTTTCTGAAAGGATGGTTGCTCTCGGCGGTTCGCCAAGGCGGATGGTCGATGGCCGATCGAGCAATTGCGAACTCGGCAGACGTGCGTTCCAGAGATTGGCGGGTCGCGGGCAGCGAAGCGGTATTGATCGGAACGCTGCGCTCACCTGGAACACAGGAGCATCTCGATTGGGTAGTGTCAGAGCGATTGTACTACCACCCCTACGCCAAAACACAGCCGCGTCAACATCACGTCAAGCAAGTAGCGATCTACACCCCGGCCAGCTTGGGCAATCCGGGCATCCGACTTGTGGCTGACGTTCGATCGTTCGATTTTGTGGAGCGTTCGGAGATCACGACTCCCTGGCCGGCGAGGCGTAACGAGATGATGGTGTTGTATCGGTTGAGCCCCATCCGTCCAATGGACCGTGACATCGAGTTCACCGCTCAAGACTACATGCCGCCTCAAGGACGTTGGACGACGCGGCTGGGACTGGAACGGGCCAGATCCGTTTCGGAAGTTGCGTTAGAAACCGAGCCTGAGTGGCGATTGCTGGAATGGTTGCTAGCGACGAAGAAACCATTTTCGATTCGCCTTGACTCAGCGAGAATCCAAGACGCCGAGAATCCGAAAGGTCGAGCTTGGTTCCACTTTGAATCGGGTGACAAAGTTCGCTTCGACGGCATGAACGGTTTCCTCTGGCGTCCTGCTGAAGGCAACGGTGGGTACTTCTCGCTCAAAGACCTTATCCAACACCAGGGAACCTGGAGCTGACTGACAACTCTCGAGATAATTCGATCCTCGTCCTCATGCCGTGGGAAAGAGCCCGATTTGATCTCAGCGACCTTCTGCCGAACCCTCTTTGGCAAAGGACGCCGGTCCCGGAGCACCGTTCCAAGTGAACCAAAGCTAGGTGGAACAGATGTGGAAAGATTGGATCATTCTCAGCGGGCCAACTGGGCCACATGAGGATCAGCCAGTTCCAATGATCTCACGACGCTTCGGGTAGTTGGCGCAGACGCTGAAATGCTTGCCGGCATGTATCGTACATGCCGAAAATTCTGACGTTGTAGTGCGGCGTTCGGGGGGGGCGAACGCCTGGGCGGGTGGGGGCGTGGATCGCTGGTATGTTGTGCTTATTCGGACGCGTCGGTCGACATGTGCTTGGCGATGTAGGCGGGTTCGCCCATGCGCTCGAGTAGGTCGAGTTGCAGCTCCAGCCAACTGGCGTGGCCTTCTTCGTCCACGGCGATCCGCTCGAAGAGTTGGCGGGTGCCGATGTCTCGGTCTTCACTCGCTTGGATGGACGCTGTTGTATAAAACTCGATGGCTTCCTGCTCGTCGGCAAGGTCCGTTTCAAACATTTGCTTCAGTGTCGTTGCCCGCACTGGAGTCTTCTCCATGTCCAGTTTCGGATCCCCTTTCAGGAACAGGATGCGGACCAGGAATTCCTCCGAATGCCCGAGTTCCTCTTGCAACTCTTCACGCATCTTGCTCGCCAATAAACCCATCCCCCAATCGTCCAGCACGCAGGCGTGAAGCTGGTACTGGTGCATGGCGGTGAGTTCCATCGACAACGCGCGTTGGAGGTTCTCGATCGTCTGGGTCTTCGTCATCGTGGTTACTCTGTTTTCACGTGGTGATGGATTGATCAGTGGTCCGCTCTCATCGGGAAGGCCAATTTGGCCGCGCCTGGGGCTCATCGGCCCGGTTCAGCCCGTTCATGACCGACTGAGTTTGAGCCGGTGACACTTCCCGTTGGAGCGTCTCTATCATAATGAATTATGACCGCGTCGACCGCGCCCCGGTAACGATTCATGGCTTTGCCCGCCGCAGGCCATCGCGCCACGGGGCGAGGATTCGAAACGACTTGCCTGCCCACAATTGACAGCGGATTGGCTGCGGTCAGACTGTCACTTCTATCCCACAGATGAATCATTCGACCCTCGAGGCTTGCATCCAAAACCTCCGGCGCACGCTTCGGTCGGATCAGTCCACTTTTCCAAGCAAGCGACTACTGGAACAACGCACGGTAAACGCGAGGACGCCCCATGAACCCAGCCCTGCACCTTCGTGATTTCGTGTCGGCCGATGGTGAGCCCTGTCGCCAACTCTTCCATGAGACGGTGCGGCGAGTCAATTCCTGTGACTACTCTCCTAGCCAAGTGGATGCATGGGCCGCAGCGAGCCGGGATCGCGAATCGTGGCTTCATCGCTTCGCGAACAACTTTGCTTACGTGGCCGAGCATCACGGAGTGATTGTCGGATTTGCTGACATGACGCGCAGCGGATATTTGGATCGGCTATTTGTGTCTGCGGATCACCAGCGCCAGGGCATCGCGACCATGTTGATGGATGCGATCGAATCAGCCGCCCAACAGCACGGTATCACGCTCATCCAGACCCACGCCAGTATCACGGCGAAGCCATTTTTTCGCTCACGAGGTTTCCAGGTTGTCACGGCACAAACGGTCGCGTGTCAGGGCGTCGAGATGACCAATTTCGTCATGGAACTGCACGACCTCGGAAGCCGCGACGATGCCAAGCCGTCAGCCACGCGCACCGCACTCACGCAGGAACTGATCCAAGAACGTTTGCATGAATGACTCCCGTTGTTCGGCGAGTCGCCGAGCGGCCGCCGTATTGAGCAAATCCTTCAGCTTGAACAGCTTGTCGTGAAAGTGCCCCACTCCTGTCTTGGCATCGCCAGGATCAGGCAGATAGAAGGGCTGGCCAAATGCCGCACCATATTCAATCGTCCGCACGATCCCAACTGCTCCGAGCGCGTCGAGCCGGTCAGCGTCCTGTACGATCTTGCCCTCCAGAGATAGTTCGCTCGCGTCGACACCTTTGCGAAACGAAATGTTGTCGACGATGTGAGCCACATGCTCGATGACATCCCCATCGGCACCGAGCCCACCCAAAATCTCACGAGCAAACTCAGCACTCCGTTCGCGGCCCTCATGGAACTTGGCATCGCCCACGTCGTGTAGCAACGCGGCCAGTTCGACGATCATCAAATCACCGCCGGCATCGGCCTGGATCGTTCGTGCCGACGCGAGCACGCGCAGCACATGATCCATCCCGTGACCGGCCGCCTGTCCGTCCATCCGTTCGCGAACGATCGCTTCAACCCGTTCCGTGATACTGGTGTCTAGGTGCTCTACTTGCATGAAGTCGTTTCGTTTGTTGCCAAGGATGCTGGCGAAGCGAACACGGGTTCGTTCGGGCTTATTGTGGGTAACTCCACCGCGATTTCAGAAAAATCTCGCACACGAAATCTCGCGTGCGAAATCCACACACGAAATCGTCACATCTGGATCACCCCCGCAAAACCTACCATCAACCCGGGGGGACCGGGGAGTTGCCGGTTTATTTGTCGTAGTGAATCGAGCAGGTTCCGGACTCACAGGCGTCTTTGGTGCCGAAGAACTTGGTCGAGATCCAATACCGATTTTTTGCCACCACGCGGTACATCCACCGCCACAGGCTCGCAGTACCGGGGACATGCAACAGCGGTGCGGTGGGCCACAATAGCGGCAACCGACGAGACAGATATCGCACTGCGTCGGCGCCCCCGTGGCGATTCCCATCGGTATCGACGACGTACATCTGTGCCATTAAATCGTCGTAGTTCAGGTCAGGATAGAGTTGGGCAACTCGCTCATCATGCAGCGATAGGAAGGCGAGACGCCCCTCACCGATGTCCAGTTGGTGCATCCTTCGGGCAGCTAATTGACACGCGTTGCACTTGCCGTCGAAAATCACCACGTCCCGATCCGGATGCGAGCTGGGGTCCGGCAGCGACGTCGCATCGGCCTTCGGCGGAACATGTTCGGTGACAGGCGGGGTAGTCATAAATTCTTGTCAGTAAGGATGATGCAGCGTTGCGGAGGCGTTCCCAATCGTAACCGCAAGGTCTCCCCTGCGATTCACGAGTAACCGCTAACAGGGTGAATCCAGCGATTCCCGTGCCGTCGATTGCCAATATTCGGTACAATGTGACGATGGCGGACATGCCGCCCTGCCTACACCGCTCGCCCCCTGCGTGGAAACCATCCGAATGTCTGCCGAACTCAACGCAGTTGTCTTATCGAAAGTACACAGCGCTCGGCGTCGTCTGATCTTAGCTCAGATGGGCCGCGCACTGAATGTGACCCTGTTTGTAGCGTTGTTGATCAGCACCGTGGCGATTGGCGCGATGGCCATTGTCCCGCTCTCCGAGATCACGGCGGCATTGGGAATGTCACCGTCCGAGGACGCTGCTGCGGCGGTCAGTCCAACACAGTGGATGAGTGCCTGGGTGCTGGGCTCGCTCGCCGTGGCCGTGGCGGCGGCCGGGCTATATGCGTGGTGGCGAGCTCCCTCGATCGCAGACGTTGCTGCGGAAGTCGATCATCGTTTCGGGCTGGGCGAGCGTCTGAGCAGTTCGCTTGCCGTCGCTGGGAATGATCCCAGACAGCCGCCCCTCGCTGCGGCCCTTCGCGAAGATGCGGCTCACCGCGCCGGGGCGTTGCGGATTGCGGACCGTTTTCCCTTGCGGGCCGGCCGTGCGGTTTGGTTGCCGTTATCGGTGTTGCCGATATTGGCCGTCATGATCGGCGTGGTTCAGCCTGCGATCCATTCGGCTGAGCAAGTTGCCGAGTCGGTTGATAGCGCGGAAGTCCAACAGGTCAAAGCCGTGGCCACTGAATTGAAGAAGCGAGTGTCCGCGCAGCGCCGCACATCCGAGGCCAAAGGACTCAAGGAGGCGATGGAGCTATTTGAAAACATGGAGCAGAAACTCGACAAAATCACCGACAGCAAATCGCTCAGCCGTAAAGATGCATTAATCCAGCTCAATGACATCAAAGAGCAAATCGAAGCCCGCCAGGACCGGATTGGTTCACCCGACAAAATTCGCGACGCGTTGTCGCAAATGAAGGGGATCGATGGCGGTCCCGCCCAGAAGATCGCTAGTCAGATTCAGCGGGGCGATTTCGGAAAAGCAGCCGAGGAACTACAGAAACTCGCTGAGAAACTCAAAGACGGTAAACTGAGTGAACAAGAAAAAGAGAAACTCGCCAGCCAAGCGAACCAGCTCGCCAAGCAAATGAATGCGGCCGCGCAACAGCATGAGCAGAAGAAGCAACAACTGCAGCAGCAGATCGATCAGGCCAAACGCGAAGGACGCAGCGAAGACGCGGCCAAGTTACAGGAGAAACTCAACAGCGCGCAGGCCGCCGATACACAGATGCAACAAATGCAGAATATGGCGGAGGCCCTGCAAAATGCCGCTGAGGCTATGCAGCAAGGCGACTCGGACGCTGCCGCCGAGGCCATGCAAGCGATGAGTGAGGAACTCGAAGGCATGCAGAGCGACATGAGTGAACTCGAGGACCTGCAATCTACCCTCAATGATCTTGCGCAGTCCAAAGGCCAGATGAATTGCCAAAATTGTAACGGCCAAGGCTGTGAGCAGTGCATGAACCCGGGGGCAGGCGGCGGTTTGAAGGCGGGACACGGAGAGGGGCCTGGTCCCGGCGACAACGCTGATGAGGATCAGGACACGAACTCCTATGACACCCGGGTTCAGGGGGATGTCAAACGCGGTCGCGCGGTGATTGCAGGCTTCGCCGATGGCCCCAACCGCAAGGGCATTACCCGGGAAACGATTAAGAACGTGATCGAGGCGTCGATGAGCGAGGAGGGGGATCCGCTGGACGATCAGCTGTTGCCTCGAGATGAGCGTGATCAAACGCAACAGTACTTTGACAGCTTCCGTAAGGGCGAGTGAACGGCATTGTGATGAACTGGAATGGAATCACGCTCGCGATCATCGGTGCGCTGGCGGTTTGGCGGGCGTTGTGGCTCGCCGCAGGCGTTCCCAACACGACTGACCTCGCCGATCGTGTCCGCCGTGAGGCGCAGAGCCAGTGCGATCCGCTCCCGCGCAGTCCGGTCTCGCCCTCCCAGGAGCGCTGGAGGATTTCGTTTGCGAGTGTTGCCGATCAACGGTCGACCTCCCGTGGTGCCCCGCAAATCGTCGCGACAGGGACCGACGTCTGGGATCCGGATCTGCCCATCTGGATCACGCCTGGCCGCGATCGCGCGCCCGGTTGGGCGGACTGGGACGATAATGGCGATGGCGTCGTCGACGACTCCGGGGAGCTAGGTGCTGCCTGGAGTGATGACCACTGCGTTGTCGAACTGCCGGGAATGAGTCCTCCGCAAGGCCGCGTGATCGATCACGGGGCGTTCGGACCACGGCAATCCTCCGGCGACGCGCGGCCCCAGAGACAACACTTTAACGTTGTCTACATGCGAGACGCGCCGTAGAAGAACGCACCTGCGATCCCACCGGATAGCACCGCCACGGCCAGAATTTTCCAAGTGCCTTTCCCATGCTTGAACGGGAACACGAACAGATACAAGATCGTCAACGACAGCAAGCCCTGTTTGGTATCCGAGCGAAACGCGACAGTAATCAAGCTCAACGCGGCACCGAGGGCCACCAGTAGAAATGCTGATCCCCCCAGGTTCATAAACATCTGCATGGGCTTGAACGCCACCGCCTCCTCACGCCGTGACGCGTTGACCGCCAACACAGCAATCCCCATCGCGCTGGCCAGAATGAACAGGATCAATGCCAGCATCCAGGCGGGCATGCCTGATTTTCCGATCATTTCTTGCTGCAGACGTTTGGCCTCATCCATGTCCCGCTCGGCTTTGTCGAGGGCCATCGTCCCCTTGTCGATGTCGACGCCAGCCACCTTGTGCCCGTCAAAACGCTCGCCCGTCTGCAGGTTGTAACCGCATTTCGTGCAGAGCACCGCACCGGGGGGTAACTCTTTGCGGCAGGCCGGGCAAATCGCACCCATGTCGCGATCCATGCCCTCTTCGGCGAATAGATCATCCAACTCTGAACGGGCCGGAGTGGGTGCCGGTCGGGGGCTCGGGGCAGCAGGACGCGCGGCCGCTGCGGCTCGCGGTTTCGCTGGTGCGCCTCCAGCGACGACTTTCACGGCATTCCCGCACCCGGGACACTTGATCGCCTTGCCGGCGAGTTCATCACGAACGTTGAGCTGTTTACCACAGCCGCACTTCACTGCAATTGGCATAAGAGGGAGGGTTCAGGGTGAGGATGAATACAGAAATGAGAAGAGATCGGCGTAATCCGGAGGAAGACCGCACGCTAAGAGCAGCAGGCTGGCTTAATCCTGGACAGGGTCAGGGGGATGCTCCAAATGAGCCCCGCAGCGATAGCAATAGTCGGCATCGCTGCGATGACGCAAGCCACCACACTGGGGGCACGGAAGCAAAACGATTTTATTGCCGGACATCTGCTGCGACAACTCGGCGCTGACGAAACCTGTGGGCACGATAATCAAACTGTAGCCCAGAAGAATCAAGGCAGCGGAAATAATCTTACCAATCGTGGTGTGCGCTACCACATCCCCGTACCCGACCGTCGTCATCGTCACGATTGCCCAATACATGGACTGCGGGATGGATGTGAAATCACTGTCCTGTGGATCGTCCACCATCACGGTCTCGATGTGATACATCAACGCACCGCTAATCGTCACAGCCACCAATACCACAGACAAAAATACGATAATTTTGTCGCGACTTCGCCACACGGCGTCGGCCAGCTCGTCGGCCTGGCTCATCATCCGCCATAGTTTTAACACTCGAAACACGCGCAGCAGCCGGATACTCCGGAGAATCGCAAACGACTTCGCGGAATTCCCAACGAAGAACACCATGTAGCTGGGCAGGATACTGAGTAGATCGACAATCCCCCAAAAACTCTTGGCATATCGCATGGGGTGACGTACGCACGACAACCGCGCAGCGTATTCCACGGTGAACAAGATCGTTAGCAGCCATTCACCGACCGGCAGCCACAGCGGCATCGCCTCTGGCGCGGCTTCGCCGGTGTTGATCAGTTCGCCATGCGAGACGGCGGTCTGAATTCCTGAGTATTGCGGCAGAGTTTCGATGGAAACCAACACCACACTCGCTATGATCGCGATCAGGAGCCCGATGTCGAAGGCTCTGCCCGCGGGCGTGTCGGCTTCAAAGATGATGTCGTACATCTGTTGCCGCACCCCCGCCACTTCAGGGCGTTGAACGACACGGCGACGGAGCGTTGCGGCGGTCATGTTGAACGACTTGGTCGGTCGAGCGTCGATCATGGAAAACGCCGTTCATCGGGCTGGGGATCACAGAGTTCAAACGGGTGAACGCTGCGGAGAAATTTCACACCGTCGCTCGATGATTTCGAAGTGGTGTTGCAGGTGTCCGGCGGTCAACCACGCGATCCCGCGAGGCGTGATGGGGTGCGAATCGACGCAGCCAACCCGGTCCCATGCGGCCGGGACGATGCGGCCGAGCAGCAACAGATTGGCCTGTCGGAGGTTCCCCAGTTCGCTGATCAAGTCACCGAGGTCACCCAATCCAAATTGGGCGTCGGCGTATGCATTCTCATCCCAGGCGGGTAGATCTGTCGGGTCTCCTGCAGCAATCCGCAGCATCCGTTCACCAAAAATCCGCTCGGCGTCAACACAGTGCTCGACGACCTGACGCACCGTCCACGTGTAGGGTGCATGGACACAGTCGACCAGCTCCGCGGATAACGAACCCTCGAGATTGCACATCCAATCGAGTTGATCGGCGAGTACTTTCAAAACGCATTCGCCGTCCACTCGATCTACCAGCGCCCGGTGCGCGGGCAGTGACAGATCCTCATCGTTTGGCCGGCGAGATTTTGTATTCATACTTTCGACATTTCCTGCAGAAAACGCCACGACGCATGACTGCGGCCGCGGCGGACCGAGCTTGCGATACTCAGTTTTCAAACTCGACGACTTCGAGTCCCTCGTGCGACTCAGCCAATTCGTCAATCGTGTCGAAGCCGATGCTGGTGTTGGCAACGTTCAGATATTTCAAGCTCGGCAGATTACCCAGCTCCAAAAATGCTTCGTCGGTGAACAGGGTGCCGGCAACATTGAGCCGTTCGAGACTGGTCATCTTCTTCAATGCGGGCAGCGATTCGTCGCCCACCGACGCCGATTTGAGATTGAGTTCGGTGAGCTTGGTCAGATCACCAAAGGCGGCGAGCGTCTCATCATTCGTCGCCGTTTCCCACAAACCGAGGTAGGTCAGCCCCTTGAGCTTACCGAGCAACGCAATGTCCTCCGGCTGCGCCAGACGGCACTCGCTCATGTCCAGAAATGTGATCGACGGCATCGCAGAGAGAATCTCCAGACCCTGGCGATCTAAGGATGAATCTCGCAGCTCCACTCGCGACAGATTCTTGTTGGATTTGATGTGCTCCAGTCCGGCGCCAGTAACGTCACAACCTCGCAGCCGCAGTCGCTTGAGGTTTTTCAGCCCCTTGATCATTTCCAAGCCTTTGTCATCCACCTTGGAGTAGTCACCTTGCAGCGATGCCAGCGTGGGCATTTTGCCGAGCACGGCCATTGTGTCATTACTGATCGTAGTGCAGTAATTAAAATTGATCGCCTTCAACTTCAGTGGAGCGAGTTGAACCAGTCCTTTGTCAGTGACCTGGGATTTTTCCAATTGCAGGTCTTCGAGGGCATCGAGTTTGGTCAGCGGTGCCATGCCGCCATCACCGATGTTGGTATTTCGCAGATCGAGGGCTCGGAGTTTTTTCAGCTCCGTCAAATTAGCGAGTCCATCGTCGGTCACCGCCGTGCGACGGAGCTGCAGAGCTACCAGATTCTTCAACTTGCCAACCGTTTCGAGCGATTTGTCGCTGATCGCAGCACCGGTCAGGTCGAGCCGCTGGAGCTTGGTGAGCTTGGCCAGATTCTCCATGCCGTCATCGTCCACGGTCGGGCCGATCAGAGCGAGGCTCTCGACGTTGGGCACGCCACCGAGTTGCGCCAGCACGTCGTCAACGTTATCGTTTCCACCGCTGATCTCGACGACGAACCCTGCCTTGTTCTTGCTAACGGAGAACCCCGCCTCCTCGATCGCGCTGACGGCCTCAGGCGAATCCGGTGTTGGCGCTACAGCAGCAGGCTGACTGGATGAAACTGACTTTTCGCTCGCTTTATCCTGTTGCGGCGCCGTCGACGCAGTCTCGTGGCGACAGCCCACCGTGGGGATGAGTGTGGGGGCGACCAGAAGCAGTAGGGTGGTGAGGGCGTGCCGTTTCATGGCGGTGGGGGTCTCGCGAGTGCAGAGGGGCGGTTGACGTGTCGGTCAGCCCCCTAACTTAGAAACTATTGCCGAAAACGCAACGTGTGAGATTCCAACGCCGCGCAGTGCCGCCGCCAGAAGCCGTGTCCAGAGGCCGCGTCCGCCAGATCGCGGAATCCACCGTCGACCGAGGTCAGTCGCATCGAATTGGACGCTTTCTAGAGTAGCTATCCCACCACTTCGCACGCCTTGTAAACGACCTGGGCACGCTGGAAGCCGATCTGCTCGTAGAGCCGAATTGCGGCGGTGTTCGCGGTCGTCACCTCTAAATGCATCTTCTCGATCCCAGCGGCCTGGAACCCGGTGGCTGCTCGATTGATCAGCAAACGCCCCAAGCCACGGCCGCGATGCTCAGTGATCACGCCAATGTTTTGAATGACGCCCCAGCCCTCCGCCTCCAACCCCTGAATGGTTCCCACTGGCATTCCACGCCCCCCCGGTCGATCGTGGTACCGCAGCAGCCACGTCGATCCCGGAACGAAGGTCGCGCGGGACGTGATCTCACGCATCAGACGTAAACATCCATCGCGGCGGCCCAGGCAGGGAAACACATCCGCGTCGATCTCGCTGCGGAAACTCTGATACTTGGCTTGGGCATGATCGCGGATTAACCCTTCGTCATAACCTACGAATTGATACCCCGCCGCCTCGAGAGCCTCCCGGTCCCACTGGGCACGGAATCCTCGTAGGTTCAGTTCCATGCGGTAGCGACGAAAATAAGTCATGCCCATGCAAATCCCCTTTCCCAAACCGGGCCGCTGTACAACACTGAGCGTCCTCTTCTTGAACGAGCGCTTCATTCTAGCACATGCGCGATACCTGAACTGGACAATTCACTTGGCTTCCATGACGCCCAAGCCATCGACTTCGCCCGCTGAAATAGCGTGCTTTCCGCCACTTTTTAATCGCGCACTCGTGCTGACGGGGCCAACCGCGTCAGGAAAAACAACACTCGCGGTGCAGGTTGCGATTGCTATGCGGGATGTACCGATTGCAACGACCGGACATCCATCGGCGAGGGCGCCCGAGATCGAAATCATTTCGCTCGACTCCATCGCCGTCTACCGGCGGATGGATATCGGGACGGCCAAACCTTCGGCAGATGAGCAGCGCAGCGTCGTCCATCATTTGATTGACGTCGTCGAACCAGATCAGGAAACAAGCGTTGCTGAATACTTGACTGCCGCCCATAACCTGGTCGACCAAATCCACCAGCGCGGAAATCGGCCGATGTTTGTGGGCGGCACCCCAATGTATCTCAAAGCAATTCTGCGTGGATTCGACCCAGGGCCGCCTGCCGATGAAGCGTTTCGCGACGCCGTGATGCGGGATGTGCAACAGTACGGCACCGCCGCACTGCATCAGCGAGTGCAGCAAGTCGATCCCATCTCGGCCGCTCGAATTGAACCTCACGACGTGCGACGAATGATACGGGCGCTCGAGTTTGCTCGCCAAACCGGAACCCCGATTAGTCATCGGCAGCAACAGTTCGACATCGAACAATCACCTGAGGCGGGACTCGTTTTCGCACTCCAAACGCCGCGCAGCGTGTTGCACCGGAGAATTGAGAGTCGCGTGGAGCGAATGTTTGCCGGTGGATTGCTCGATGAAATTCGTGCGCTGACGGAGGACTATCCGGTCCTTTCAAAAACCGCAGGCACCGCCGTCGGTTACCGCGAGGTGCTCACGAGCGAAGAGTTCCAAACCTGGATTGCCGATCCAACCGTTGCACCGGATTGGTTGCCGGTTGCTCAGCAGGTGCTCTTTCACACCCGCCGACTGGCCCGGCGCCAAGAAACCTGGTTCCGTTCCATGGGCGAACTGCGGTTCATCACCACCCACCAGGGCGGGGACGACACCGAGCGGCCGAGTGAGGAACTGGTAGGGGAGATGGTGGCTGCCATCCGCCAGCATCCCGTGTGGGTCCAGCAGCACGCAACTGGCTAGTTTGGATGGGACGCCTGTTCGGATGGGGCGCCAGTTTCGTTGGGAGGAGCCGGTCGGGTAGTCAATCGCCGACCGGCTCGCGAACGTCATCGCTCGATCCTAAGGCGACAGCCGTGAGATTTCCCATGGTGTTTCGGACGGCGAATCGAACGGGCGTGTGTATACGATCCGGTCATGGAGCCGATTGGTGCGACCCTGCCAAAACTCGATTTTGCTCGGCTCGACAGCATATCCCCCCCATCGCTCAGGCAGCGGCACGGTGGTGCCCACGGGGTACCGCGCCGCAAGTTCCTCCATCCGCTGCTCGAGCACTTCGCGAGACTCGATCGTCGATGACTGCGAGCTGGCGTGCGCTCCGAGTTGGCTATCGCGCGGACGCGAATGAAAATAGGCGGCCGATGATTCCCGGTCGGTTTGCTCCGCTCGCCCACTGACCAGCACTTGGCGTTGCAGGTGCGGCCAGAAAAAACACAAGCTCACGAGCGGGTTTGCTGCGATCTGGCGGCCCTTGGTGGATTCGTAACTGGTGTAGAAAACGAAATGACGGTCCGTGATGCCTTTGAGCAGGACCGTGCGATTGGTTACCTCGCCAGCGGGGCTCGCCGTGGACAGGGTCATCGCATTGGGCTCCACCCATTCCGGCAGGCCTGCCGTCGGCGACCGCGACTCGCCCGTGGCACCTGAGTCGACGGTATTTCGTCCCGTCGCTTGGCGAAACCACAGCTCAAATTGAACCATGGGGTCCGTGCTGACGTCCTGTTTGCGGAGGCCACCGAGTGTGTAATCGCGCCGCATCTGATCAATTCGAGCGGCAGAAGATTCGTCGTGGGAGGGGGAAGTCATGTGTTTCGCCGGCGGAGACAGTGTGAGGGACGCCCCCCAGGATGGAATACCTGCAGAGGATTTCGTGAAAAATGAGCACTTTGGCGCGCCACTTGCCTCTTATGGGAATCGCTTCTTAAGCGGCTGCCAAGGTGACTTAAGAGGCATTTTTCTTAACAGAGCGAGGTTTTAACGTGCGTAATTCTCAAGTGGGTGATTTACTGGTGGCGACGACGGAAGTCGATGGCACCATTCTCAATCGCGGCGTGTGTTTGCTCGTTTACGAAGACGAGGAGACGGCGGTTGGGGTTATGCTCAATCGACCCATGCAACTATTCCAGGCATCCCCCCCAAATATTGCCGGTGCGGATCCGACGATGGCTCCGAAACCGAGCTCATCTCGGTTGGAATCCCTATTCAGCGATGAAAACGCAGACACGAGTGAGGTTACGAATGTCAACGAACACGTCAGTTCGGGCGACGAACTGACTGATCCTCCCGGTGCGATGCAGCACACGGTTGCATTTGTAGGGCCAGCGGACGATCCCGATGCAGGTAAATTCTTACTAGGGAAGTCGCTGTATTTTGGTGGCCCGCTCTCCGGTCCTGTGGTCGCGGTGCACGGGGCGCCCCATCTCGCCGAAGCCGAAGCGGGTGAAGGCGTGTTCGTTGCCGCTCAACGGGATCATCTCGAGGCTTTGATGCAGGCGGAACAACCCGTTCCCTACCGATTGATCGTCGGCCACCTCGGATGGACTCAGCAACAGCTGACCCACGAGATCGAAGGAGGGGTGTGGCACCGCGTGCGTGCGACCAACGAGATCTTGTCGACCGCTGACGAGTGGTTGTGGCCTCAATTGATTCGCTCTGCCACCGCGGGCAGCCTATCAAGGTGGGTGGGGGCATCGCACGTTGCCGACTCCCATCTCCTCAACTAAGATTTAGGGTGACAGTGCGGTGTCGACTCGCTCGGCACCGCCATCCTCCGTTCCCATCATTTCAGTAAATTCACCTGTGTCTGATCGCCCGCTCTCTGGCTTTTCCTCGCAAGGTCGCTCCCGTGACGGCGACGATGAAGTCAAAAAAAAGCCGTTTCGGATTCAGAAAAAACGGCTGGGTGAGATTAAGTACATTCGCGATGATGGTGAATTCGGTTTCATTCGCGCCGAAGACTTCCGCGAAGATGTCTTTTTCCACAAGATGGCGTGGGAGTCTGACCCGCGCATCGTCGCTCAAAATGAAATGTACGTTGAGTTCGAACTCGACGACGATCACTACGAAGAGACGAAGAAACTGCGTGCCAAGGTCGTGCGGCCTACCCATCGGCCCGCCGGTCGGAAACTCAAGGCGAGCGACTCGCCCTATGAGATTGTATTCCACCATCCCCGTGCACGCCGCAAACGTCCCACCTGGCGCGGGGATGAATCCGAGTCCTGAGTGACCGGTCTCCTTATTTGAACTCTTCGTCAAACGCTGCGAAGTCGTCTGCGGGCTCGCCACCTTCGGCAGGAAACTCGGAGAATTCCTCAACTGCCTCGAATTCTTCGACCACTTCGCCCTCTTCCGTTGCTTCGCTGTCCTCGTAACTACTGTCGGTAGGTTCCTCGGCGACCGCAGACGATTCCCGTCCGCGGCTCTCTAAGACAGCTGCCACCGTGAACGCGATGATCAGGACGAGTACAAAGACAACCCAGCAGATGAAAAGGATCATGGGGGGCGAAACTGAAGAGTGGGGCGAGGCAGAAGTCGGGGACAGCAAACTATTCTAGTTCAAATCACAGGTCACGTAGGGAAAAAATGAAACTCAACGTACTCTACGAAGACAATCATCTGCTCGTCGTCAACAAACCCGCCGGACTGGCCACGATGGGCGATGGCGACCGCACAACACTCCATAGTCTCGCGGCGGCATACCTCAAGCAGAAGTACGACAAGCCGCACGGCGTGTACGTCGGCATCGTCAGCCGCTTGGATTCGCTTGTGTCAGGGGTGATCGTGCTCGCCCGCACCAGCAAAGCGGCGGCGCGTCTGAATACCCAGTTCGCTGACCATGCCCAACGCCTCAATGCGGCAACGTCCAAACCAGCCTCACGCGACCGCTTGACGCCACCGTCGATCCGTAAAACGTACCTGGCCGTGGTGCGAGCCGAACCGCACCGTGCAGCGCCTCTGGCAGCGAACGGTCGGCTCGACGATCATCTCTACAAGGACGATGCCGCCCATCGCATGCGAGCGGCTCAGGCGTCGAGGGACGATGCCAAGCCCGCGTCTCTGTTGTTTCAAACGCTTACCACCAGTGACCACAGCAGCGTTCTGGCGGTCGCTCCGCTGACAGGACGCAAACATCAAATCCGGGTGCAGCTGGCCGCTCGCGGGTGGCCCATCCTCGGCGACCGCAAGTACGGTAGCCAAACCGAGTGGCCGACCGGGATTGCTCTGCACAGCATGCAACTGACGATTGAACATCCCACCCGCCGCGAGCCGATGACCTTCGTCTGTCCCCCTCCGGTCGCGTGGAACCGCGTGCGTTCACGCGAACTCGAGAGGCAGTGGGACAATCTCTCCTGGTGAGTACCAAGCGTTTGAGAATCGCGTGCTTGCAGAGCCCTTGAGATTCGTAGCCGTGCTCGGACTTGCGGGCTCGTCACGCGATCCGCACCCGCCTCTCTCTGGCAATGTTCGTCAACAATGAAGCTCGCCGCGTCAGGAAGGCGGTGCCCTCTCGCTGCTATTGGATGCCCACTCGCTGCTATTGCTCGCCGGTCGGGTTCGCGAAACACTGACGCAGGTACCGCAGCCCCGCCTTGGCGATTCGCGGGTGCACGATGCTGGGGTGCCCGCCGATCGATTCCGTCTTCGACGTCCAGCGGCCATCGGGATGGCTGACCGAAAAGGTAATAGACGATTCGGGTATCGCGTTTTGCTCGAGTTGGTGGAGGTCCGGGTACGCGTCGACTAACAATAACCATTCCGCCGAGAAACGCTGCCGAACCGTCTCAATGCACTCCTGTAACGTCGCATCGGCATGTTCGCTCCCTGCAAACCGGCGCAGCTCATCCAGTCCTACCAACGACAATCCGCCTGCCAGCACCGGAGAATCACCGATCGCCGCAAACCAGTTCCCCAACGGTGCTGCATGACCGAGTTCGACCACGCAGAGTCGCTCCTTTCGGCGGCGCAAGATCGCATCCACGGCATGCTGCTGTTCGAAAGTCTCGCCGTCACCGAAATACAGTTCCCCCACCCGCTCCATGATGTCCTCGCGCGTTGCCGCAATCATGGATTCGCACTTCGCCACATGATCGGCCGTCGCGCTGATACGCAGCGAGATCGTCGCCGCACTGACAGTGATGCCGACACGCGGTTGCCGCGTCCGCGAAATCATGTCGCCTAAGCGAGCCTCCATTTCACTCTCGCCGACACCAAAGAACTTCATCACGCTGTGGCGGATGAACTGTCCACCCTGACCACCTGACAAGATGGCAGGTCCCACGGTCTCATCAAACATCGTTTTCATTTCCGCTGGCACACCCGGTAGTGCAAAAATTCGTGACGTGGTGCCATCTGCACGTGAGGCCACGATATCGACGCCGGGTGCGGTGCCCTGGGGGTTGAAAATCGGCGTGGCACCCACTGGAAACATCGCTTGACTGCGATTCCGCTCGGGCATTTCACGACCGCGTCTGCTAAACAGGGCTTCGATATGCGCCAGCGAATCAGGATCAAACTGCAGGGGGACCCCGATCGATTCGGCGATCGCCTCTCGCGTGAGGTCGTCCTGAGTTGGACCGAGTCCGCCGGTCGCAATCACAAGGTCCGCACGCTGCACGGCAATCCGGAACACGTCGACATTGTGCGCAAGCGTGTCGCCTACTGTGCTGTGGAAATGCACCTCCACTCCCAGCTCCGCCAACCGCCGACTGAGCCATGCGGTATTGGTATCGAGCCGAGCGCCGCTGATCATTTCATCGCCAATTGAAATGATTTCCGCAGTGAGGTGTGCCATGTTGGAAACGTGTCGTAGCTGGAGGTAAATACGGAGCCGAGTGCCGCCCAGCATCGGGCACCGCTGCTGTCGCTGAGCCAGCAGCGATACTGGAAAAACAGTTGCCGGGGCGACAAGCTGGGCTCGGCAGTTTACGCTCTACATCCTCATAGCGGAACACTCTGCACCATTCGCTACGGCAACCATTCCGACGAAGGTAGTATATTCTCCATGCCATCCGATCCACGCTCCCACTGGACTCTGGGTTATTGCACCAATATTCACGCCGGCACCGAGGTGCCGCAGATCTGCGACACCCTCAAAAACATCTCCGCTGAAGTTGGACGCATTCGCCAGGCTGATGGCCGACTCGGCGTCGGACTGTGGCTTCCCCGCGCCGCCTGCACCACTCTGCGTCGACATGGCATGCCACCACTGGTCAAGGCGATCGCGCAAAATAAGCTGCTCGCTTATACGATCAATGGCTTCCCCTTCGAAGACTTCCATAAAGAACGCGTCAAACACGACGTGTATCAACCAACGTGGTGGACCGATGAGCGTGTCGCCTACACCCGCGATCTCGCCAAGGTGCTCGCCGAGTTGCTACCTGAGAAGACGACCACGGGCACGATCAGTACCCTGCCGATCGGCTGGCCCAAGCAGGTTGACGAACACGAATCGAATGACCGCGAATTGCGTCTACGCGATGCTAGCGAAGAAGAGGTGCATCATGCCGGCACTAACTTCCGACGCTTGGCCGAAGATCTTCGCATGCTGGAAAATCGAACGGGCAAGCGAATCATCGTCGCTATCGAACCGGAACCTGGATGCCTCCTCGAACGCGCCGACCAACTCGTCGAGTGGTTCGAAACCCAACTCCCTGATCCCACCCATCGGCGATACATCGGTGTCTGTCATGACGTCTGTCACTCCGCCGTGATGATGGAAGACCAACGCAAGACGCTGCAGCGTTACGCCGATGCGGGTATCGTGCTCGGTAAGATTCAAATCAGTAGCGCTGTGGTCGCCGACTGGCAGTCGATCGATGCTGCCGACCACGAGGCGACGCTTCAACAGTTGCGATC
This sequence comes from Allorhodopirellula heiligendammensis, assembly GCF_007860105.1. Classification (NCBI taxonomy): domain Bacteria; kingdom Pseudomonadati; phylum Planctomycetota; class Planctomycetia; order Pirellulales; family Pirellulaceae; genus Allorhodopirellula; species Allorhodopirellula heiligendammensis. Next base: position 2,547,673 of record NZ_SJPU01000001.1, on the reverse strand, counting down.
CTTTGCCGAAGATCGCTATCTGCACCAGACCGGCCGGCTGCTCGCCGACGGTAGCTTCGAATTGGCTGAAGACCTACCCGAGCTGCTCGATCAGATGACGCACACCCCAGTCACCGATCAACGCTGGGTCATCCATTTTCATGTGCCGATTTTTATGCAAAAGTTTGGTCACCTGCGAACGACCCAAGATCAAATCGCCGAGACCCTCGACGCCGTCGAGCAGCTTTCCGCATCGCCGGTAAAGGGATCGTCTCGGAACAAACGTCCCCTCGAATTCACGGGGCACCTCGAAGTCGAAACGTACGCTTGGTCGGTCTTACCCGAAGACATGCGTTCGGGTGACCTCGCCGTTGACATCGCTCACGAACTCGATTGGCTGAACGAGTTGCTGTAACGGGCTCGGGACCAGCTCCCTGCATCTGTGTATTCGCAGCGCGGCGCAAGCCTCCCGGTGCATCTGATACCGGATGGCGCGCGCCATCTGCTGAAAGTTGCTTTGCTCAGGCTGCCTGTGGCTCGTTTGACGGACGCGTTCGACGGTGGTTTTCTAGGCCTAAACTCAGGTGCCTAACGATAATTTGTGTGGGAGTTGCGGTGACAGTCGACTCGCAGGCCGGGGAACGACTCGCAGGGCCGGGGAAAACGGCGTCAAGCTCGTATCGCATGGACTTGATGAGCCGAGACGCGCAAGCGGTCGAGCTGGTGGTGTCGCCCGCGAGCCTCTGCATAACCAGTACGCCATCGGTGCCCACGGTCCCCGGCGGATCTTGCTTCACCAAAGACGCTTATGAATGAAACTTAGCGGATACTTGAGTGATGCCCGATAGAACCCGGATGGACCAAAAACTCACATCACCACAAGGTTTGCTTGCGTGGGGTGAACGATGAACTCTGCTTCCGGAGACGTTCGGATTACTGCGTGACGCGATCTTCCCGAAGCCATTTTCTTAGCTGAGCGGACATCGACGCAACTAACTCGGGGTGCTCCTTCATGACATTGTTCAACTCGTTTGGATCGGATTCGATGTCGAATAGTTCGACCGCCTGACCGCTCTTGGCTAACAGCTTCCACTTCCCTCGTTTGACGACCTCGGTCGCGTACGGTTTCGGCTTCGGGTAGTGACGTTGCAGGCCTTTGTAGAGATCGAGTTGCCAAAATACGTCACCGCGTATCTCATCGCTTGGGGGAGGGCCGCCCTTCATGTGTGGCAACAGACTGAGCCCATCGATCGGTAAATCAGCTGGCAATTTGATGCCCGCCGCGTCGCAGATTGTCGGCAGCAAATCGTTCGAATGCCCGAACGCGTCGGACTTGCCTGGCGAAATCGCCGCCGGCCAGCGAACGAACATGGGTACTCGAATGCCACCGTCGTGAAGATCCGTTTTTCCACCCTTTAACTCGCCAATGTTTCCCTCAAAGGCGGCTCCATTATCGCTGGTGAACAACACCAAGGTATTGTCAGCGATACCGAGTTCATCGAGCTTGGTGAGAATCTCACCTACTTTGCTGTCCATGTGCGCGATCATCGAACGAAAACGGTGTTGATCATCGGTGATGCCGTCTGCCTGGGTTGCGCTCCAATGAGGTTCCGGTGCCGGTTCGTAGGGTTTGTGAGGCACCAGCCACCACAAGTTCAAGAAAAATGGCTGCCCATCGGCGGACAGCTTGTCGATCAACTCCAGCGCAAAGTCACCGTTAGCGTCGGTTAGGTGTTTCGAGTAATAGGGGGCGTCTGGGCTGATCTTCTGATCATCTCGCATCAGCACCGTACCGCCTTGGCGAAACAGCGTTCGCTCGCGACCCATGCGACCACGCAGGGGCTGCTGCTCGATTTGCGTTTGGTAGGTATCGAATCCGTGCTGACGCGGCCCAGGTTGATCCGTGCGCCGGACGCCGTCGTCGTCAACGTGCAATCCACCTAAATGCCACTTGCCCACGTGGGCTGTGTTGTACCCGGCTCCTTTCAATAGCTCAGCAATTGTCGTGGCCGATTCGGGCAGCCAACCGTCCCTGTCATTGAAATGCTTCGTGATTCCAAACCTTAAAGGGTAGCGGCCCGTTAGTACCGACGCCCGCGTGGGTGAGCAGACGGCTGACCCCGCGTAAAAGTTTGAGAATCGCAATCCCTCGTCGGAAAGTCGATCCAGGTTGGGCGTTTGCACAGCCGGGCTGCCAAAACCGGACAGATCGCAGTATCCCAGATCATCCGCCAGGAAGATCACAATATTTGGCCGCTCGGCGGCAACCCCGATCTGTGCCACAGCGCTGAACGCGAAGAGGCAAACAGAGGACAGCAAGATGATGGTTTTCATAAATATGATACTTTCATTGTCGCGTTCGTGATGTGCTGCCTGGGGCAAGCTGTTCAGTTAAATAATTCATATTGCGGACACTTCACTGCCCACCTCTTGCGATCCCGTCATTCGACTTCTTTGACATCGAACCGACTGATGAATGGCAGATGTCCTTTAGCCTTCCCAATTTCGACACCCCACTGAGGAAGCTTGCCCTCGCCGCTCTGCGTGAACGCTTCAGGACGATACGCGCCGCCCGCCCAGGGACCATTGGTCACATCATGAGTCTTTGCGAAATGGGTTCCATCTTCTGCATACTGGATGGTGTTCGTGATCGTCTTCGGACCCGTTGTTCCAATCATGGCGGCCACTCCTGTACCCTGGGGCCAGACCAATACTTCGTGATTGCCCGGAATCACGGGGTTCGACGCATGCCGCACATACGGTCCCTGCGGCTGCTCTGCGACGGCCAACCCCATCTGTGTCTGACCGGGACCTTTCCCCATTTGCCGCCCCTTGTAGTACAACCAATAGGCTCCATCGCGAGTGATCAGACATGCATCGTCAACCAGATGACTGTCAAAGTCACTCAAATTGTCACTGTTCTTTAAAACTGGATTGGTTGGCAATCGTTGCCAAGGGCCATCGGGTGAATCCGACACTGCGATGCCGATTTTGGAGTCCGGGCTAAACGGCTGTTTGAATGGCTTGGAAGTCCCCGTGTAGAACAGCCAGTAGCGTCCTTCGGCAACTAGGATGTTGGGGGTGAAGACGCTCGCGCCGTCCCAATCACCCTTTGATCCTTTCGCCAGTGCCTGTCCCTTCTCGGTCCACATTCGACCGTCGGCTGACGTCGCGTACCACACCGTTGCATCGTACCCAGGAGAAATCTCTCCTTTGGAATACCACACGTAAAACAATTCACCCACCTTGATGATGTCGCTTGGGTCTCGCCGCATGACGCCTTTCTCAGCACCAATGCCCTGCAGCGACGCGTGGGTCACATTCACCGACCCGCGATCCTGTGCGTGGACCATCGCCGAGATCGGGATGAACGCACATAGGAGCGCTGTGGTTTTCAGCAGGTTTCGACGGACACGAAAGCTTTTTACTAAATTCACAGCGGCGAGAGTGGCTTGCATCGTAATGTTCAATGGGTAAGAGCCTATCCGAAAAGGGGGCTGACCCTCTCCGTAGAGGCCGGTAAGAGCGGTATAAAATGACTCGCCTCCAAAGGGTCAGACCCCTTTTCGGATAGGCTTTAAGTTTTGGACGTGGCAGTGTTAACGAAAGATCCTACGCAGATCACTTTAACTGAATCTCAAAGCCAACCACCAACGTGTCAGGCAGATCAGTCGGCAGAGTGATCGTGAGACCAGTTGTGGATTGCGTCCAGTGAATTTCCTCATCGCTGCCCATCATGCCGATCCCAGCGATCTCGTTTTCGAGCACTCCACCGCTGGCGAGTGTCTTGATCACAATGTCCTCGGTCGGTGGTGCCAAGACAAATGCGTACAAGACACCGTCCTTGGTAGTGAAGCGGATATCTTTTTGTGAGAATTCCTTGCGGTTTTCGCCCTGCCGGCCATCTCTCACCACCAGGGGTCCTTCGCCGAAGGTCTTCCACGGACGCGATCCGTAGATGCCCTCGCCACACGTCTTGAGAAAATCACCGAACGCCGTGAGGTAGGCTGCTTGGTTTTCGGGAATTGTGCCGTCTCCCTTGAGCGCGACATTGAGCATGACCACGCCGTTTTTGCTGATGGCGTCGACTGCGTTGCCGACCATGACCGGAATGCTCATTCGATTCACGGCAGTCTTGCGATAGAACCACCCACCCGAAAGATCGGTGGCCCAAATCCATGGCTCCGGTTTGATATCCCCCGCGGCCCCCCGCTCGAGATTGTAGGTGAACGCTGCCCGGTCGACACTCGCATCCTTGCACGAGAAAACAACCGTTTGCGAGCCATCGTCCTCCTCGAGATCGCGATTAATGAACGATGAGAACAACTTCACGCCAAGACTCTTGCCGCCCGACTCCTGCTCGTTCGGGAACGGAGCATCGTTGTTGAACATGTCCGGATCATACTTCTCAATGATCTCCCAACAGCGCGCATACCAATGCTCGTTCCAGCTATCCTGACTGGCGTAACCCTGAGGGTCGAAATCCATATTAAACAATGTCCACTCGGGAGTCCCCGGTTTCTGGTATTTGCGTGCATTTGCAAAGAAGCGTGGGGACCAGTAGAGGTGCGTCGAAACACCGAACTTCAGCCCATGTTTGCGCGCCGCTTCCTTCCATTGCTGCAGTGTATCCCGCTTCGGGCCCATCTTGACTGAATTCCAGGGATGGAAGGAATCATACATGTCGAAATTGTCGTGGTGGCAGGCCACCGGCATGATAAAACGCGCCCCGTTCTCTTTTACAAATTGAACGAGGGCATCTGGATCCCAATTTTCAGCCTTGAACATCGGGATCAAATCCTCATAGCCAAACTCCGATGGATGCCCGTAGCGTTCGGTGTGCCACTTGGTCAATGTCTCGGACATGCCCATCGTGCCCGTGTAATCATCTGGGACAACGGAGTACATGCGACGCCCGTAATGCGATCCATCATTGGGCCGATTCTCATCCGCAGCCGACGAAATCCCCCAATGAAACCAGACGCCGATTTTGCCGTCCTGGAACCATTGGGGAACATTGTAATGTTCCGCCATCGACTGCCACGTTGGCGCGATCTCCTCAGCCACCGACGCTCCACTGAGGATACCGATGGCGAACAAACTGGCTAAAATTCGATTGATATGATTCATTGAATTTGCGTTCGGATTGGGGTTGGCTCTTGGTGTGTTCATCAGTCTTCGAATGGCTCAATTCTTATCACTTGGCCTCTCTGAGTATCCATCTTTCGGATTTCGTCGCCAAACCGAACGACGATCGGATTTCCGTTGAGCGAGAGAATCGTGGCGTTGGTTAGCTTGCCCTCCCGCCACGTGATATCGACTTCAAATCCACCGCGGGCCCGCAGTCCGCTCACCGAACCGCGAGGCCACGCCTCGGGCAAGGCTGGCAACAGGTGGAGTTCATCATTGTGGCTCTGCAAAAGCATCTCAGCGATGCCAGCGGTCGCGCCAAAGTTGGCGTCGATTTGAAACTTTTCCCCGCCGTTAAATAAGTTTGCTCCTAACCGCGGCATCACATGCTCAGTCAATGCCGTCAGTGCCCGCTCTCCATCACCCAACCGCGCCCACAACGCGATACGCCAAGCACCAGACCAACCACCCGAGAATCCGCGATGAATCATAGAGGTCCGCGCCGCCTCGAATAACGCCGGTGTGTCGCGCGGGTTGATTTGACTGCTGGGAAACAGTCCATACATGTGCGACACGTGACTGTGTTGATCCTGGGGGTTGTCCCAATCGACCGACCATTCTTGAAGCTGACCATGGCGACCAATTTTCATGGGCGCCAGTCTCGATCGTGTTTCGATCAGCCGCGATCGCAACTCAGAATCGATATCCAGAATCTCTGCGGCGGCGATGCAGTTGGCGAATAGGTCGCGAAGAATTTGAAGATCGACGGTGGGCCCTGCGCACAGCGAGACTCCAGCCCGGCCAACACTCAGCCCGTCTCTCGTACCGCCTCCATGGCTATGTTCGGGCGAAAGCGATGGCGACGTAATCAGGTATCCTTCCTCGTTCTCAACCAGGGCATCCAGGAAAAATTCGGCAGCACCTTTGAGAATCGGGTAAGAGTTCTGCAGATGTTGGTTGTCGCCGGTATAAAGGTAGTGCTCCCAAAGATGTTGGCAGAGCCAAGCACCGCCCATCGGCCACATCCCCCACTGCGCACCATCTACTGGAGCCGTGCCACGCCACAAATCCGTATTGTGATGCACCATCCAACCACTAGCACGGTAATGAGTTTCCGCAGTCGCCTTGCCTGGCGTTTGCAGTTCACCAATCATACGCAGCAGCGGCTCGTGGCATTCGCTCAAGTTGCCGACTTCGGCGACCCAATAGTTCATTTCGGTATTGATGTTGATCGTGTACTTGCTCCCCCACGGCGGGTCGAATTCGTTGTTCCAGATTCCTTGCAAATTCAGTGGCTGGGTGCCTGGACGCGAACCAGCAATCATCAGATAGCGGCCATACTGGAATACCAGTTCGGTTAAATGACGTTGGGCAGCTTCGTCGGCCGTCTCACGTTTCAGTTCATCCGTCCGCAGTGACGCGGCCGCCCCCGCATCGAGATCAATCGCAACGCGACTGAACAACGGTGAGTAATCGTCAACGTGTCGCTGATACAGTTGGTCGTAGGACTTCCCCTCCACATCCGAAAGATATTTTCCCACCGCTGCCAGCGGATCGCCGCTGGTGTCCTGGTGATTGACGAAGCTGGTTGCCGCTGAGTAACAGATCGTGACCGCATCCGCATTGTGGACCGACATCATTCCGTCACGTGGTATCACGGTTCCGCCCTCGGCTTTCACGTTGACTTGGGCGGCGAATTTCAATCCAGGGCCATCCCACGGGCCAATCAGGCTTCTTGCCCCGCTTAGCTTGCTTTCCCCACGCGGCGCGACTTGGCCAGTCATCACCAGGGTGTCGCCCGCCCGTGTTCGAGTTTCAAAGCAATGGGGGCTCTCGATGGACAGATCGAACGTGATTTGCCCCGGCTTGTCACATTCGAGATGCATGACGATGGCTTCGTCAGGATGCGACGCGAAAACCGTTCGTGTGAAACGGGCCTCACCGACTCGATAGCTGACGGTGCTGACTGCGTTGGCAAGATCCAATTCTCGCCGATAATCGCGTGATGAATCACCGTGGGGGAACTTTACAAAGAGGTTGCCCAGTGGCTGGTAGGCCGCTTGATATTTCGGACGTCCCAACATCTCCTGCGCGGCTGCTTCGGCTTTTCCATACTCCTCCTGCTCGAGCAGGGTGCGAACCGTGGCGAGGTGCCCGAAAGCCTCGGGATTGTCGTAGTTGTGAGGACCTCCCGTCCAGAGCGTATCTTCATTGAGTTGAAGACGCTCCAACTCAATGCCACCAAACACCATGGCACCAAGACGTCCGTTGCCGATCGGCAATGCCTCCGTCCATCGAGTTGCCGGTTGCTCGTACCAGAGTTTCAGCGGTTGCGCCGGAGCAGCCGCCTCATCGGTGAACGCTTGATCTGCCTCCGAGTTATTGCTTTCGTCCGCCTCATGCCCGGCCGCAAAAGATGACCCCGTAGCAATCAAGCCAAACATCAAGAGGGTAAAAAGTGTTCGGTGCATTTGGTACTGCCTATCAGAACTTCTCATCATTCCGTTTATATCTCCAGAGTTTTGAGTTGGGTCTTATGGCCGGTATGGAGTGGCAGTTACCCGATCAGCAATATGGGGCGGGACTGCGGTCAGGCCGGATATCCATCCGCCCACGATTCAACTCGTCATCACCTGTCACGGCATGATGTCGAATGGAGAGAACGAATCGCGTTGAGGCGACTCCCTAATAGTTCAGCTTCCCGCCTCGGGCAGGTTTCTGACGCTCGTTCTCCCACCACTCGTTGGGGCCTTCCTCTTCGATGTCTGCCCACACCTTGAAAAGAACGCTCTTCATCTCATCCATTTTCTCAGGCATCTTGGCAGCGAGATCGTTCTTTTCTTGCCAGTCCTTCTCGATGTCAAACAGTTCAAACTTCGTCAGCGTTTCATCACCGACAATTTTCCAGTCACCGATCCGCATGGCAACGCGATCTTCCGGCGAGGATACATGGGTTCGCCAAAATAGCGGGACCTTCCGTTCCACGGGTTCGTTTGCAAACGCAGGCAGCATACTGACGCCGTCGATCGTGCGATCAGTGGGCAGCGGGATGCCGACGATGTCCAAAACAGTGGCGAAGATGTCGGTGCCAACCACGGGCACGTCGCTGGTCGTGCCAGGCTCGATATGTCCCGGCCAGCGTGCCAAGCCAGGCACGCGAATACCGCCCTCATGATCGCTACGCTTGTTTCCCCGCAAGCCGCCTGTCACGCCTCCATACGCTGGCACAGGCCCATTGTCTGATGTGAAAAAAAGCAGCGTGTTTTCACTAACGCCCTGTGCGTCCAACGCATCCATCACCATCCCCAATGCATCGTCCAGTTGTGTGATATTGCCCATGTACTTGCGATTGGGATGCCCCTCGTACAGCGACTCAAAACGCGGGTCCGTAGCAATGGGCGAGTGAGGTTCATGCACCCAAACCGTCATCGCGAAAGGCTTTTGCGGATCGTGAATGTCTTTTAACCAATGCTTCGCTTCACCGGCGACCAGCTGAGCAGAGTAGCCTTCGAGCTCGCCGATAGGCACTCCGTTGCGAACAAAGTTATTCGGATTCTTGTGGCTTGGGATCGCGTTGTTCTGGGTGTACATCCAGTAGTCGTAGCCATGGTCACTGGGGTTTGGAAACTCTGGATTGTTAAACTGCTGTCTCGACAGCAGGTGCCACTTGCCGACGTGGCAGGTTTCGTATCCAACCTCTTTTAATAACTCGGGGAAAGTAACCTCGCTCACGCGCAGGTGAGCTTCATGGTTTCCCGATAAATGCCGCCAGACTCCATTACGATAAGGGGTCCTGCCTGTGAGAATTGCTGAACGTGACGGGGAACACACACCGCACGCCGAGTAGCATTGCGTGAACTTCACACCCTCCGCCGCGAGTTTGTCCATGTTTGGCGTTTGAATCAGTTCATTGCCGTAGGTCGCTGAGTCACCCCAGCCCATATCGTCGGCGACGAAGACGACAATGTTGGGACGCTCCGCTCCCCGGGTGCTGGGGATCGCACCGAAGTGGAGTGCAGCGGCCAAACCAACGAGAACGCGTAAACAGTTATGATTCATCGAGGTGGGCGTCCAACCAATGTTTCGAGTGCCAAGAGAATGCGTCGCAGCCTGTGACTGCGAAATGGTGAACCTACCCCGAATGCATCAGCCATCGCGGCGTCTCACGCCTTGGGGGATGATTGTCATCGGAACGGTCGCCTCGTTCAACCTGCATTTGCGACATGGGATTGATGAATTACGACACGAAGAGCACCAGAAATATTGATCGCTGGATTCACACCGCTTACCCTGGTCACTCTTACCAACGCGACCGCCATCGTTCGGTCCTCGTCCTCAAACTCTGCACGACGCCTATTCCGGGCCGTGATCGCTCGTACTCTGAAGGCCCCTTGAATGAAAGTTACCGTCGCCCTTGCTGTCGCCCTGGCAATCTCGAGTTCCGCGCATGCTCAATCAGAGCGAGAATTGCAAATTATTGCCGATGGTGACCGCAGCGGTCTCAAGATCGAAGCGAATGTCGCCTTCACCGAGGGGCCGGCCTGGCACCAGCCCACCAATAGCGTGTACTTCACCGATACGACCAACCATCGAATCATGCGCCGTGATGCGAGCGGCAGTTTGAGCGTCTATCGCACGCCTTCGGGCGATGCCAATGGTCTCGCTTTTGACCAGCAGTTACGGCTTATCGCCTGCGAAGGCGGGCGTGACTCGCGGCGCGTGACGCGGACTGAACTTGATGGAACCATCACAATTCTCACCAGCGACTTCAACGGCAAAAAATATAACTCGCCCAATGACGTCACCGTGGATTCTCAAGGACGGATTTACTTTACCGATCCTCGATACGGTCAACAGGATGGGATGGAAATCTTTGCCGCCGATGGCAGTCCGATCGAAGGCGTCTATCGAATCGATCCCGATGGAGCGGTGACGCAAATTCTTGCCTCCGAGGTGCATCGTCCAAACGGCATCGCGATCTCCGCCGACGAGAAGTTTCTGTTTGTTGCCGACAACGACAATCGCAAGCGTGGCAACCGCAAATTGTGGCGGTTCGATTTGAAGGCCGATGGGAGTGTGGATCCTGTGAGCCAAAAGGAACTGTTCGACTGGAGAACAGAACTGGGCGTCGATCGGGGGCCGGATGGCATGTGCGTCGGTCCCCAGGGAAATCTTTACGTTACCGCTGGCCTGAACTTCGACGCGCAGCCCACCGAAGTTCCGAGAATTTACGAAGCTGGCGTGTACGTGATCGATCCGAGCGGCAAGGGCTTGTTGAACTTCATTCCGATTCCGCAAGACGTGGTCACAAATTGCACTTTTGGGGGCGACGACGGAAAAACACTCTTTGTCACCGCGGGTCACACACTCTACAGCATTCATATTCAATGAACGCTGGCTCGGCCCAACTGAGCTCAAACGGATCTAGCTAATTGTCGCAGAGGGCGCGGTCCTGCGACTCTACTGTCAGTGGAGCTCACATACCAGCCATCATTGGACACTTGACCTATGTCGAGAGGACCTCCGCTGCACGCTTCCGTCGGACGAGCCTAAAATGAGATACGATGCAGAAGCATCTGCCCCTTCAATCACATCCTTCACTCCAACCTGACGTTAAACCGATCATCCGTCCACTCTCCTCCCTGAGAAATCGTTTTCTCGACCGCTGTGTGCTGCGCCCATCCATGCACATCATCGATCCCGGCGAACAAACACGGTGTAACCTGCCACTTCACCTGCCAGGCTCCAAGCAAACGACGAATCTGGAAACGTTTGTGGCCACTAACTTGACCGGTGATGCGGCGCTCTCGTCTAAGATTCCCAAGGACGCCACCGAGCTCACGGACTGGTCGAGCGTCCCGCACCCCGCAACACTCCTCATCAAGTTCCCCGGTACTGCAGGGCGTGCTGAGCGATCGTCACCGTTTCCCGCCAACCTAATCGCGGCTCGACTGACTAACGACCTCCCCGGCCAGCCTGACCCGTCGAGTGGTCGGTCGGAGAAGGACGACACGACGAGTGGCTGCTCACCACGGTCGGCAAATTCAGTTGAACCGGGTCAGCACTACGAGGTCTGGACATGGAATCCACCGGGATACGGCCGTAGCGGCGGGCGGGCCAGCCTCGCAAAGCTGGTTCCTGCCGCAGAAGAATTCGCCTCCCAAGTCGTCGGTGCGCGTGGTGGTTCGCGAACTCAGATCTGGTTGTGCGGAAACAGTCTCGGTTGCCTGCCCGCACTCTCGCTCGCGGCGCGGTTGCCGCAGTGGCAGCCACCGAACCTGGACGTGGACAACTGCCTGCTGTGGCTAAGAAATCCGCCTGACCTAGCCAACACGATCCTCGGGGTGGCCGACCGCTATGCCTCCCGATCGTGGATGCAACGCCTCGTGGCCCACTTGCCCGAGACACTCAATGCCCGCGCGAACGCTGCGAAATGCAATTTGCCCGCGGTGTTTTTAATGTCGGAACACGATGAGCTTGTGCCTCCACACTTGCAACGCGGCATCCACGAAGCCTACCGCGGAGCGCACCGCGTCGTCATGCTCGCCGAGCTCGGTCATAGTGGGGCGATCGAAGAACAACATCGAGGTGAAGTCCAAGCGGCTGTCGACTGGCTTCTCGCAACAACCGCCTCCTGACACCAACCGGCCAGCGTCCTCCTGCTCCCCCTATCCGCTGTTCTCACTCCCCTGCTCTCACTCCGCCCCCATTTTGTACAGCGGCAGGTGGCGATAATAAACTTCCAGGCAATAGATACAGAAACAAGTCGTGTAGAGTCGTCCCGACGCGTTGCCATATTCATCCGCTTGCGGCGACCAACTTCCCGCCTCATTGCCACGCTTGACCTGCATCGCCGGCAACACCTGTTTCATATTGTTATTCCAAATCGTCCAGCCGGAACCGCCGAAGTGATGCATCGCCTGCGTGCCGTAGTACCAGTAATAGACATTCATCGCATCGCGGTTGATTGGCCAATCTTGAACCAGCGTGTTAAGGCCGATCGCCATCGGCTCACGTTCGCGTGACCATCCTAAATATTGGCGGCACAGCAAGCCTTCAGCCGTCATCGTCTGACTCGCCGGCCGTCCCTCTTGGTAACAATAGCCCGCGCCATCCTCGACAGAGACCCGGTCGAGATAGGCCTGGATCGCCGCCAAGGTCGAATGCTCGACATGAATCCCTGCCGATTGAGCACTGACGAGAGCCATCACGTACCATCCCGTCACTGACAGATCCGAGTCGCTGCGCGGTTGGTATCGCCACCCACCGGACTGCGACTGAGCGCGCACGGAAAACTGCACCGCCGCTTCGGCGGCCTGACGCAGCAACGAATCCTGCGTCATGCCGTATAGCTCACACAGGGCGATCGTGGCTTGCGCGTGAGCGTAGGATTGCTGGCGATCGGGCTCACCGGCAGCAAAAAAACCATCGCGTTTCGACTGTTTGTTCAACAAATACTTCAGGCCCCTCTCCACAGTTTGCGCGTACGGGCCTTCCCGATGCGTGTTGCCATCACCCTGAAACGCGAGCATCGCCATGGCGGTCGCAGCGGTCGTGTTTTCTTGGTACGAACCATCGTCATACGGTCCGCGGAGGCTCCATGAACCATCTTTCCGCTGTTGGCGGGCCAGCCATTTCAGGCCCAGTTCGACAGCATTGGCGGTCGCCGGGCTTCCGTCCATCGCCAACAATGCCGCCTTCATGGCTCCCCGACGCCCACCAAACATCGGTTTGATCTCAATTTCCATCGATGTCTCGCCGGGTTCGACCGGTATCATCTCGGTGGGCTCGGCGATCTCGATCGCTTCGATGAGCGATTCAACGTCGAGATCAACAGGCTCCTCGGTCTCCTGCTCCGTGTTTTCCTGAATCACATCTGAATTGGAACTCTCGAGCGAGTACTCCTTCAGATCCACGGATTCGGTCTCGGCAGCCTCTCCAAACTCCAGCACTAACGTGCGAATGCCGTCACTGACCGGCAACGTCCACAGGGCGAGGGCTAATAACAACGCGATGTGAATGATCATGCTCACCAACCAAGCCGGAATCGACTTGCGGACCGGCGTGAGCAATTCGTCGTCCTCGCTGTCCTCGTCGGTACGCTCCGCTGGCCGCCCCGCAAGATGCTTCTCCCCCGTGCGGGCAGGCGGCTCCTTCGGCACTTCTCCCCGCCACCGCGAACGCTGACTATTGTCGATCGACTGCGCCGCCCGGCGAGAGCTCTCTGGCGTGGCCGGACGCTTCTTCTGTGTCCCTCCCGGCATCGCCGTGGGAGCTGCAACCGGCGGCAACGTCGCCCGTGGAGGTGGAGGATGTGGAGGTGGAGGTGGAGGTGGCTGACGCGGTCCAGCAGTTCGCGGCGCCGGTGTGGCTGATGCCGGATGTCCCTGTTGCGGCGGCGGTAGTGGCACCGGTGGCGGCTGGGGAGGATCCACCATGCCCGAATTCGATGGCACCGGCGTTAAATCGCCTGAACTTGATGCCGAAGGAGGATCCGAATGGGGCATGGACATAAAAAACCAGCAACCCCGCCATGAGCGGGGGGCACGCCTTTAGGAGTTCAAGGGATCAGAAAAAGGTGAGTCGCTGTCTCACAGCGGTTCGAACGTAACAGGAGAACTCAGACGAGACCACTCCGTCAAGTTTACCCCAGTAAAATGAGCGGCGCGGCGACGAATCAAAAAACTTTTGCCGCAAGCCTCCATCCGCCGTTGACAACAATCGCTCCATCCGCCATCTTCTGGCCCAGACAAACCGCCTGCGGAACACAGCGAGACTCTTCGTTAAAAAGGTGAGACTCAAGTGAACCCAGGAACCACCGGTGTGTCTACATCATACCGCGGGATGGAGCAGCCCGGTAGCTCGCGAGGCTCATAACCTCGAGGTCGTCGGTTCGAATCCGGCTCCCGCAACTTCAATTAGACCCTTCGGTTTACTCCGACCGTCGGGTTATCGAACAAGCCGACGTTGGTCCCATGGACCGGCGCCGGCTTTTTTCGTGTTTTACCGCTTGTCTGGTAAGGACTTACGTCATCGACCAATCCGCAGAGATCTCTCAGAGTGTCTCTGGAAAAGTACTATCCGACCGCCGGCGAAACGGTCTCTGGGCCGATCTCGGCCAAAGGTCTCTCTTGTCTCTGTACTATTTGACCTCAAGGTTATGAAGTCCCAGAGTGCTATCGGAAGAAAGTGGTCAACGATTCCTGCGTACTCCTAGACGGAGAACTGCGACAAGAACCATTTTCTTGGCTTCCCCAAAACTCCACTCGTTTTCGCGACATCCGAAACTGGTTCAGAACTTCAGTGCACTTCTGAATCAGCTTTGTCTGTACTAACCCCGATCTACGACGATGTCGTGTCCTTGTTTATCGTGGCAACTCGGGCAGCGGGAAGACTGGCCGAATCTCCACCGTGCCTTTTTTTGCTGGCGGAAGTCTGGCGGCGATGGCGATAGCTTCGTCGAGATTCTCGACGTCGATGATGTAATAGCCACCCAGTTGCTCGGTCGTTTCCGCAAACGGACCGTCTGTGATTTGCCTTCGACCGTCTCGGACTCGGACGCTCGTCGCTGTTTGGACTGAGTGAAGCGGCGAAGAGGCGATCCATTTGCCTTGGGCCTCCAGTTCATCGCAGATTGACATCGACTCGATCATGCACTCCTTGCGTTCGTCTTCCGTCCAGCAGTCTTCCGATCCGTAGATTAGCAGCATGTACTTCATTTCTCGGTTCCTTCGGTGCCGGCCTCTGCCGAGTAGTCCGGCATCTCGAGATCATCCGGGTCAGTGATGTACCAGGCTTGCCCGTTCATCGGATTGAATGGGATCGACACATGTTCATGGACAACTTTCCATTCCCCTGCGATTCGGCGGTATCCAACAGAGATGCGCATCCACGTCATTCCGCAGGGGTGATCGGCGGGCGTCGGCACGAAGTGATGCACGCCATAGACGAAAGCTGTATTTCCGTCGACGTGAACCTGCACGTCACGATGCTCCGACTTGAACGTTTCAGGAAAATACGGCAGACAGTTCTGCCAAACCTGCTTGATTCCTGCAACGCCGATGGTCTTGTACGGCGGGCACGCGTCGAACAAAACCGCGTTAGGGTCATAGTCTTTGGTCAACGCATCAACGTCTTTGGCTTCGAGTGCCGCTGACCATTCTTTCATCAGACGTCGAATTTCGGCTTCGTCTTGCTGCGGATCGGTTATGGATAAGTCGCTCATATTCTGTTCCCAATTTTCAATTGAACTGTGCCTTCATTGCTGAGAGTTATTCGCTAGTGAGGTTCCCCAGGCACCATCACCATCCAGCCAACGCCAAACTTGTCGGTGACCATGCCGTAGAGCGGCGACCAGAACGTTTTGGTGAGCGGCATGTCGACACTCCCACCTTGAGCAAGCGAATCAAAAACGCGAGTACAGCCATCCTCTGACGGAAGCGATAACGCCAGCCGAAATCCGTCAAAACTGGACTTGTCATCGCACCCGTCTGAACACATGACAGTCAGTTTGCCGATATGGACGGTCGCGTGCATGACTTTGTCTTCAAAACCATTTTGAAGCATTCCCTCGGGAACGCCATCGGGACTTTCATTGAAACGCATCAGAAACGCGACGTTTGCTCCGAGTGCTTGTTTGTAAAACGCAAGTGCTTCGTCACAGCGACCTGCAAAAAAAAGATATGGGGCGAGCGTGCTGTCCTGCATGACGACGGAGGTCCGCAGTTCGTCTTCGTGCGCAGCGACTTTCCCTTCAGGATCGTTCTCTGAAAAATCGTCCATTTCATAGAACTGGCGAATCTCGATGTCAGACTCTTCATTCATCGGATTGGGGCATCGCCTTACCCACTCGACAGCTTCGTCCATCGAAGCGACTTCCCACAACCAGTAGCCAGCGATCAATTCAGACGTTTCCGCGAACGGTCCGTCGGTAACGATTCGCTCGTTGCCGCGGAATCGTACTCGCAAACCTGTCGAACTCGGCTTTAGCCCGTCGCCGGATTTCATGATGCCTGCTTTGACGAGTTCCTCATTGTATTTGCCCATTGCTTCGAGCAGTTCCGTGCTGGGCATCTCGCCTGCTTCGGAACTTGGCGATGCTTTCACGATGACCATGACTCTCATTGTTTGCGACTCTTGTTCTTGACTGAAGGTTAGTTGGTTGATTGGTTTCGTGCTTCGATCATCGCGTTGATTGTTTCGTCGGCAGGACGAATCTCAAACGGCCCCACTTTCACTCCCGGATGCTTGGACATCAGTTCCACAGCGTGGGCCATGTTTTTGGCTTCGAGAATCAAGATGCCGCCAAGTTGCTCTTTGGTTTCAGCGT
The DNA here is from genome assembly GCF_007860105.1 of Allorhodopirellula heiligendammensis. Classification (NCBI taxonomy): domain Bacteria; kingdom Pseudomonadati; phylum Planctomycetota; class Planctomycetia; order Pirellulales; family Pirellulaceae; genus Allorhodopirellula; species Allorhodopirellula heiligendammensis. The sequence continues at coordinate 2,531,235 of NZ_SJPU01000001.1, read as the reverse complement.
ACGGCCCATCTGTCGCTTCTGCTTTCCCGTTTCGGTGTCGCAACGTGACCGCTTGATCGGCGGCTTGCAAAGCTTCTCCGCCGGCGAAGTGACCACCCTGGCGTAGGATGTCGTCATAGGCAAAGCATTCCTCCATCAGTGCGCCCATTTCGGCCTCTGACATCGCTGCGAACTTGGAATGATCGGAATAGCCAAGGCATATAAACTTCATGTTGATCTCCGGGGATTGTTTTTTGGGTTTAATGTCATCTAGTCGAATGGCGGCGTACCGAATCGACAGCCTCGTGAACATTTTCCGAATATTCTTGCCCGAAGATAAATGCGAACTCATCACGCCCGCAATTCTTTGAGTTTCTTTACGAGAAAACGTTTCTCGGACACCTGTTCGGTCAACGCAAGTGCCTTTTCAAGGGATTCGATCGCGTCTGGTGTGCGACCGACCCTCAGCAGAAGTTCACCACGCGCGGAGTGCGCCAGCGGATACCGACCCGCCGTACAACGTCAATGTGGAACCTCGAAGCAAGAACGCAATCGCGGCCGGCAATAGTTCGTTCCCGGCTGGTGAAGGCAAGACGAAAGCGGGCAGCAAGAAGATGCGTGCCAAGGATCGCGTGCTCGCCAACGACAAAGTCAGTGACGATGAGTTCAAGAGATTGCTCGCCGCCTGGTTCGGCCACATCGGCCGCGTGTTGCAACCGGGTCGCTGCTTCTACATCTGGGGCGGGTTCTCCAACATCGGCTGCTATCCGCCGGCACTGGCGGCCAGCGGGCTGTATCTTTCGCAGACCATCATCTGGGACAAGATGCACCCGGTCATCAATCGAAAAGATTTTATGTCGGGACATGAGTGGGCGTTCTATGGTTGGCGTGAAGGAGCCGGCCACAAGTTCTTTGGGCCGAACAACGCCACCGACCTTTGGCATGTCAAGAAGATTCCGCCACAACAGTTGGAGCATCTCACCGGCAAGCCGGCGGAACTCGCCGTGACAGCGATGCAGTACTCAAGCCGCAAGGGCGAGAACGTGCTGGACCTGTTCGGCGGCAGCGGATCGACATTGATCGCGGCCGAGCAAACCGGACGCAAGGCGTTCTTGATGGAGCTCGATCCGCCGTACTGCGACGTGATCGTCGACCGCTACCAACGCTTCACCGGCAAACCGGCAGTGTTGGAACGTACCGGCGAATCACCGATCGCGATGAAACCGCGAGAGGAGAAGATGCGGTAACCAGCCAATGCGACACTATCACGGTACCCCCTTGGGCGGAACTCGCGACTCGGTTGCACGCTTTATCGCTACGGGCAACCGGCATTTCTTGGTGCCTTTTGGCCGCGAGGAGGACTTGCCAATCGTCGCTGAGGCCAGCACTGGTTTTTGTCTTGACAATGGTGCTTTTTCAGCGTGGAAAACCGGAAAACCAATCGCTGACTGGTCGCCCTACTACGCATGGGTAGAAGCGTGGTGTCGCAATCCGCGTTTCGACTTCGCGTTCATACCGGATGTCATCGACGGTACTGAAGAGGAGAACGATCGGCTCATTGAAGAATTCGGTTGTTCAGCAGTGGGGCGTTTTGGAGTTCCCGTTTGGCACCTGAATGAATCGCTCCGGCGACTTGCAAGGCTTGTCGACGATTGGACCGTCATCGCTCTAGGAAGCAGCGGAGAATACGCCAAGCCGAAAACCGAACGTTGGAACCGCCGCATGTCTGACGCGATGGGTGTTCTGTGCGATGAGCATGGAAGGCCAAAAGCAAGGCTGCACGGACTACGCATGTTGGATTCAGCAATCGTAGCTCGCTATCCATTTCATTCTGCCGACAGCACCAACGTTGCTCAAAACAGCCAACTGCTTGTTCGCTTCGGCATGTACAAGCCGCCAACGCAGGCGCAACGGCGCGAGGTTATCGCATCGAGAATTGAAGCCACTCGCTCGCCGAGCGTCTGGACCCCCGTTACTGAAACTCAAACTTTTTTTGAACTGGAAGCTGAATGAATACACACGAAACGACGATCCACGGACGCTGTCCCATCAACAGCGTCTGGGATTACTACACGCTACGAGTCACCACCGATCGCTTCGTCCGGGTAGAGGATATCGAGGAGATGGCTGATCTCGTTCGCGGGAAAGCGATGTGCCAAGAGGATATCGCAAAGGAGTTGCGAACGACCCTGCCGGCTCATTGCACCGTCGAGGTGATCGGCCGGCACGGACAGAACTGCGAAACGGTCGTGCGACTGGAGGCTCACGCCGACCACGCGTTCTCGGCATCCTCATAGTCAACGGGTGACGTGCGACAAATATTCACAGAAATGAGGAAAGGAGAATCTTTGTGTCTAGAGTTCCTTGTAGGACCAAGCTCCGTCGTCAAAGACATAGACGAAACGAGCACCGCAGTTCCTTGCAAAGTCCAGCAGCGAATCGTGTGTTGGCAGAACCGCTGGTGGGTCACCGTCGGCAAAACGCTCGGCCTCGCCCAACTCGGCGTCCAAGCAGCGGATGTCGCCGCCGTCGATCAAGGTTTCCGCTTCTTCAGTCGTTTGGTAGTTGGCCATCAAAAGTGCTCCGGTGTGTTCTGGGTAACCGTCGTAGTGAAGGTAGACCGCTGCATACGTTCGGTCGGCGCGGCGGACGGCGATCGTCGCTCGTGTGGACATGGTGGTTGCTCCTTAGTTCGTTTTGTCGGCCGGCAGTCGCTCGACGACGTCCGGGGGAATGGAAAGCATCAGCGACCGGCCGTTGTCCCAGTCGACATCGACTTGCGTCCAATCGCTTAGCGGATAGACGCCGGCCACCGTTCCGGTGGTGCCGGCGGGAATCGGATCGGGGTCGTCGGTCATCGAAAGCAGCCGCACGCGGTCGCCCGCCTTGAGGTTTGTTCTCATCGTTTTGATTCCTAGTTGCGAGCGTTGTTGGTTTCGTCGACCAGCGCGGCGACTTCCGAAAGCTGAGCGTTGACCAAGTTCAACGCTCGCACGTGCGTCCATCGCAAGGCCTTGTTGTCCGGCCGAATCATTCGGTCGAGTTGCAACTCGATGTGTTGCAGCAGGTCGCGTGAAATTTGGTGAGCGTTGTCGTAAGCCGCTGCCGGTTCGACCGGCCGCGCGGCGAGCGTTTCAATCTTTGCCATTTCGTTTCTCCGTTCGTGTTTGAAAACCGTTCGTACAACCACACATGAGCCATGACTTTCCAAACACATCAAGCGAAGTCTGCGAAACACGCGTCAGAATTCGCATACTTTTTTGGCACGCCTAATATGCCGCGACGTGGCCTCGTGTCGCGTCGTTGGGAAGGTCGGCGTTGTGTTTCCCGTCACGACAAAACGCCCGCACGTTGCAAACGTCGGGCGTTGTCGGCGAAGCTTCGCCGAGAGGGATCATCCGGCCGGCTACAAGCCGATCGGTACCAGAACGTGCGAGTCCGGACCCGTCACCGGAAAGGATTCGCCATCGTTCGTTCTGGCGTACAGGGCGTCGCCGCGTCGTATGACGTCACGCACCGGCCCGGCGTCAATCATCTCGTTGCGGATCGACCGCAGTTCGTATCTCACGTCGGGCTCCGGCGTCGCAGTTTCACCGTCTTCCAAGTCCTCGACGGTCCGCAGGTCGTAAAAGTGCTTCATGGCTCAATTCCCTTGCGCTCGCGCGGCGAAGCGACCGCGTTCGACTTTGATAAAACGGCTGTCGTCGCCCTTAGCAAGCTCGCGAAGAATCGCCGAGTACAAAGTCGCGTGAGGCGTCTTGCCTCCGGGGCTCGTCCAATAGCCGGCGTCCGTCATCGCGGCGATCATTTCCTGGGCGTTCATCGTTTCCTCGGTTTCGCCAAGGACTTTCAAAGCCGCCTCAATACACGAGAGCTTCTTGTCGCCTGCCGTCGCCGCCGCACTCGCCGCGTCGCCGTCGTTCGTCTTCTTCGCGACTCGTTTGCGGGCTCGCGTTTCGCCGGCCGCACTGGCCGACGTCGTCGCTCGTGCTTTGCCTTGCAACCGCTGAGCCGTCTTGATCCGCACCTTCTTGTTGGTGGTAAGGTTCGTGGCGTTCCAGCCGCCAGCCGTGTTGGTCGAGTCGATTCGTACGACGACCTTCTTGTTGGTCACGTTGGCGTAATACTCGCCGCCTACTTTTACGTCTGCCTTCTTCATCGTTCGTTCTCCGAAAGGGAAAGGTTCGTGGTTGGCTGCCATCGTCAGGCGACGGGTACCACCCGCCGCTACGCCAAGCCTCCGTGCTGGCGTTTCGGCTTCGGTTTACAGGACCGCCCCCAAAACGCTCTTGTCGAGCTTTTCCAGCAGCTCGCAAAAGATGTAGTGTTCTTCGAGCAGCGGGCCGGCCGGTCCGCCGTGGTCGAGGTCGGCAATCTCAAGGGCGTTTACCAAGGGCCGAAGGTTTTCGGCGATGCGGTAGTAGCTCTCGCGAATCTCCTGGGCGGTATGCGCGTCCATGTTTCGGAAGAGCGGGGCAAGGGCTTCGGCGCGGGCCTTTTGGGTTTCGTTCATGGCCATGGTTTGTTCTCCGGTGGAAAGGTTGGTTACGTTTTGCCGTTGGGCGTTAAGACACATGAGCCATGGTTTTCAAAACACATCAAGCGAATCTCGGCGAGTTCTGGAAATGTTTTCAAACGTTTTTCCAGAACTCGCATAACTCCCGAACGTGTGGCGAATTCAGGCTCGAAAGTTTTTACCGAAATGTTCCTTCAATTCGCGGAGCTGTTCGCAAAGATGCTGCAAGGAACCGACGTGCTCCCAATTCAACGGCGCGGTTTCGCTACCTGGTGCCGGCAAGTCTTCGACCGATTCGTGCAGGTCTTCCAGCAGCGTGAGAGCTTGAATGTGCGCGGCGGTATAGGCGTGTTCGAGTTTGGCGTTGGCCATGGTTGTGTCTCTCGGTTTGAAAAAGGAAAGGAAGCGGGCTTCGAGCGAAGCCCGCGTTGGAAAGGCCCTGCTGACAAAGGCCCGCGGCTAGCAATCGCGGCAGGTTTCCCAGGCTCGCTTGCTGCCGTAGCAAATCTGCCCGCCTTCGACGATGTAGACGATCGCGTCTTCCGCTACGTCTTGGTTGTCGAAGTATTCGCTGGGGTCTTCCTCGCTGGCCTCGTTCATCTCCGAGCCGCTGGTGATGCCGGCGATTCGGTTTTCAAAGGGCCAGTTCTCTTGCGTCATCAAACGCACTTCGGCGTCCGGCCCGTGTTGTTCGCGGTACTCGCTCAGCAGTTCGATCAGGGCGTCGATCGTCATCGTTGGGTCTCCGTAGGTAGGAAGGGAAATTCGTCTTGCGATGACACACATGAGCCATGGTATTCGAGACACAGCAAGCGCATTCGCCCTGCAATTTGCAGTCTTTTTGCATGTTTCTCGATCTCGCCGACGTGCCCCACAAAGGCCTCGTGTCGGCGTCCGCGAAACACTCGGCCCCTTAGGGTTACTTATGCGAACGACGCGACACGTGCGCCAGAAAACGCCAACGTTTTGAAGCAAACGGTTCGGAAGGAAACCAACGCGCAAAAGAAAAGCCGCGGTGAGGGTCGCGGCGTTGAAGGAAAGATGTTGGCCGGCCGTTTAAACCGCTTGGTCGTACTTGCGAGCCATTTGCAAAAGCTTCTTCTTGACCGGTTTCCAATCGCAGGTTTGTTCGCCGGCCGAAAGCTCGCCGTATCGTTTGGTGCGAAGGGCTCCTTTACGCCAGCCGATGGTCCAGCCAAGGCGATAGTACAAGCGGTTCAGTTCCGTTTCGCCTTCGCCCGCGCCGTTGCGGTCCCAGCAGCTCTTGGTGCCAGGCCGCTTGGTGTAGTCCCATCCGCTGCAGCGTCGCGTGGTCAAGGCCAGCTCGGCCAAGCCCAGTACCATTTGGATGTAGCCGAGCAGTTTGGTTTTGTTGAGCGTGCCGGCGAAGGCTCGAATCTCGATCCGGTTTCGGCCGCGAGCAAGGTGTGTCAAGTTCAAAAGGTGGTAGCGGTCGGCTTCGCAGTTTCGCTTGGCTGCGTCTTTGTTGCCGTAGCTCTTGATTTGCTTCGCCCAAGTGTTGCGTTCGCGTCGCTTGGTTCCCGTCGAAGCGTAGATGGCTCGCTCGTGGTTTCCGATCAGGCTTATCAGCCGAGCCAAGGCGGCCGCGTCGCCGTTCCAGGTAATCGTAATGTGAAGGCCGCGGCTTTCGTTAACGCGAGCCCCGCGTGCTTTGATCGCGTCGACCGCTCGCTCTACGGTTTGAAGTCCGTCGTAGCCGCGAAGGATAGGCGATACGAACTCGGCATTCTTGCGTCCGATCGGTGTGCGGATGCTGCTATCGCGTTCTGCTTTCCAGCCTTCGGGCAGCCAAGCTACTGGCAAGCCGTTGTGGTATCCGCCGATCGGCGTGGTGTCGTTTCCGGGCAGGTGGGTTTCGATTTCGATACCGAAGGCGATGTCGTTGGCGTGCATGGTTGGGTCTCCGAAGGGTGGCTAGGTAGTTGTGTTTCGCGTGGCGTTTTGCCGGCCGCGTGTGACACATGAGCCATGGGTTTCGGAACACATCAAGCGAAGTCTGCCCAACGTTTTGAATGATTTCGCATGTTTTCTTGGACGCCAACACGCGGCCAGTTTTGGGCCAACGTGGCGTCCAAAAACATGCGGCTAACCACGCCAAACATGCAAACATTCGCGACAGTCGCCAACGTGTGCGGCGTGTCGCGAAGCCCTCCAATCAAGAGCAGTCATGGAAGACAAACGCAAAGCAGTGACGATTAACTCGCTGCCGATCAAAGACGCCGCGACCGCGATCAGTAACGCCTACCAAACGCGAATCACGCCCGAGCAAATCGAGGCCGACGTTGCCGCTGGCGCACCGACCAACGCCGACGGAACGCTCAACGTGGTCGCCTACGTCGCGTGGCTACTCCAGGAGACCCGACGTGCAACTTGACCCAGCGAAACTACGACCGAGCGAGTGTTGCCGGCTACTCAACAGCACGCCGCTCGGCGAAGTCATCAACGAACGACAACTCCACCGCTATCGAACGCGAGCAGGTCATCGCATCGGTGACGGCAAAAGCGTTCACCTTTTGAAGTTCGCCGGCCTGCTGATCGAAGACCGCCACCGACCGAAAGCCGACGACACCGATGCCTACGAAAAGCACAAGGACTACTCGCGCGAACGAAACGCAGCGAAGTCACTCGCCGGCCGCGACATCGGCGAGCTTCCACCGATCTCCGACCCCGATCGGAAAGCAAAAGCCGCCGACAGTTTCCGATACTTCTGCGAAGCCTACTTCTCGCTGACGTTCCATCTCTCGTGGTCGCCGGATCACATCGCGGTCATCAACAAGATCGAAGAAGCCGTCGTTCGAGGCGGTTTGTTCTCGCTCGCAATGGCCCGAGGCAGCGGCAAGAGTTCGCTGGCCGAAGTCGCATGCATTTGGGCGGTCCTCAACGGCTATCGCGACTTCGTATGCTTGATCGGCAGCGACGAAGGTCACGCCTGCGACATGCTCGAATCCATTAAGACCGAACTAGACGGCAACGATCTACTCTTGGCCGACTACCCCGAGGTCTGCTTTCCCATCCAAGCCCTCGACGGAATCGCCAACCGAGCCAACGGACAACTGCACCAAGGAAAACGCACGCAAATTGGTTGGACCGCGAAAGAAGTAGTCCTGCCCAGTATCGAAGGCAGCAAAGCCAGCGGCGCGATCATCAAAGTCGCTGGCCTCACTGGCCGAATCCGCGGCATGAAGTTCAAACGCCCCGACGGCAAGACCGTTCGGCCGTCCCTAGTTGTTCTCGACGATCCGCAAACCGACGAGTCCGCTCGCTCGCTATCGCAGTGTGCCAACCGCGAAGCAATCCTCGCCGGCGCGGTGCTCGGGCTCGCCGGCCCAGGAAATAAGATCTCCGGCATTATGCCCTGCACGGTCATTCGCCCCGGCGACATGGCCGACAACATTCTCGACCGCGACAAGCACCCTGAGTGGAATGGCTCGCGAACGCGAATGGTCAACTCGTTCCCCACCAACGAAACCTTGTGGGAACGCTATGCCGAGATTCGCAGCGAAGGTTTGCGTGCCGGCGATGGCGGAGCGGCCGGCACCGAGTTCTATCGCAAGAACAAGGCAGCGATGGACGAAGGTGCCGACGTCGCGTGGAAAGAGCGTTTCAACCACGACGAGCTATCCGCGATCCAACACGCGATGAATTTGAAGCTTCAAGACGAAGCCGCGTTCTTCGCCGAGTACCAAAACGAACCGTTGCCAGCCGAAACCGTCGACGCCGACCAACTCACCGCCGAGCAAGTCGCGGAAAAGTCCAACGGAATGGAGCGGTGCTGCGTCCCCATCGCCGCCAATCACCTCACCGCGTTCATCGACGTCCAAGGAAAACTGCTTTTCTATGTCGTCGCCGCGTGGGACGACGACTTCACCGGCTACATCGTCGACTACGGTTCATTCCCCGACCAAAAGCGCCCGTACTTCACGCTCCGCGACGCGCGTCACACCCTCGCGACCGAAGGCACCGGCCTCGAAGGCTCGCTTTACGCCGGGATGGAAGCTCTGACCGCCGATCTACTCGGCCGAGAATGGCAGCGTGACGACGGCGCGGCAATGAAGATAGAACGCTGCCTCATCGACGCCAACTGGGGCCACTCCACCAACGTCGTCTACCAATTCTGCCGACAAAGCCCTCACGCCTCGATCCTACTTCCGTCCCACGGTCGCTTTGTCGGCGCGTCGTCCAGTCCCTTCAGCGAATACAAACGCCGACCCGGCGATCGCATCGGCCTCAACTGGCGAGTCCCCTCGGTCCACGGAAAGCGAGCGATCCGCCACGTCATCTACGACACAAACTGGTGGAAGTCCTTCACACACGCCCGACTCGCCGTCGCCATGGGCGACCGAGGCTGCCTGTCCGTCTTCGGCGATCGCGCCGAGCAACACCGAATGTTCGCCGAGCAAATCACCGCCGAGTACTTCATCAAAACCGAAGGCCGCGGCCGAACCGTCGACGAATGGAAAGCCCGCCCCGAGCAACCCGACAACCACTGGCTCGACTGCCTAGTAGGCACTGCCGTCGCCGCGTCGATGCAAGGATCGCTGTTGTTCGGCACCGATAACCAAGCCGCAATCCTGCGAGAACGCGTCAGTTTCAAAGAGCTCCAACAACGAAAGAGAAGATAGGCCAATAGTTCGTCCACGCGAAATTGTTTGGAGAGCGGTCCCGTAACGCCTCGGCTTGATTTGGCGAAGTCATACGAGAGTGCTTCGGTTCGGTTTCGGCCGCTGTATTCAGCTAGCTTGTTGCGATCGGCCTCTCCGGTAGAATTCAATACTAAACCTGAAAAAGTGCGAATCTAAGTGATGATAAGATGGATATGTTGAAAGCGTGCACGGAACCGTTTTCTCGATTCTATAGAACCCACGAGGCACTCAACGACGTAGTGAAACTCTCGGCTCTATCATTCAAAATAGCCGAACCGGTCGTTTCCAACGAAAAAGAGCACCCGACGAAGGGAATGCTGAAACGCCCTGTGGAGCCATGGGGATTTGTATGGTCAGACGATATACCTGCGACGTTTTCTGAAGCAGAGTTTTCTCTTGCTCGAATGTCGATTGTCCAAGCATATGGCTCCTTTGAAAACTACTTAACTCTGACTCGAGGTGAAGTGGATCGCTGGCGGCATCACCGCGGAATCGGATCATTGGAAGGGAAAACAAACGATGAAAACAGGAACCTTTCACTTTCACAATTCTGCAAGACAATTGGTTGCAGTTTCGATCTATTTGCAGAATACGAATCGCTTTTTGAGTTCTTCCAAGAATGTCGAAATTGCATCGTGCACCGCGAAAGCTACGCCAACAAACGACTGGTTGAACTTGCGGACAGCGAGGAAATGGCGAAATGCAATAACAATTGGCCATTCTCCCAGTCCAACACGTTGCTTCCAGATTGGCCCGTCTTTAGGGCCGACGAAATCATCGCCCTGCAGCCCAAACATGCGATTCTGGCAGCTGCCGTGTACTACAAGATCGCGAAGTGCATTGACACGTTTATCGTCAGTTCTTTTGGCCCAGAAGGTATGATATTCATGGCGATTCATCACTCACTTTGTGCTGATGATCATCCATCACGTCTTTCAAGCCACACTTCCTACGAATCCGCGATACTTAAGTTCCTAACCAACCGCTACCGAGTCAAGGACGCTACTCGACACGAAATCAACGTGGGTATCACGGAATTGGATCTGCACAAGAAGGTTCGCACATGCTTTAACTCGCTGTACTGGAACAAGTACAAGGTTTAGCGACGTGCTACCATTTCGATCCCAGATAGGCCACGATCATCCTGTGGCTTTAATTTTCTGGTTCACCTATCGCTCGCTTCGCCTAAGTAACCCTGAGAGGGACGTTTGTTTGCGTGCGAGTGAGTTCCGGCGATGGCTGATGATCTCGATGACGAAATCCGCGAGAACGCTACGGGGCCTGCGAAGGCTTCGGGCGATGCGGGGTCCGTTGAGCAGCACAAGCTGACTGAGCAGATTGCTGCGGACAAACACCTCGCTGGCAAGGACGCGGTTCGTAAGCCGAATCGTGGATTGCGTTTTAACAAGATCGTGCCGCCGTCGGCTGGCTGATCTTTCTTTCGGTTTGCGATGAGCACAGGGCTGCCGGGGACGGCAATAGGATCAAAACACGGATGTTGCAGCGTTTGTCAGGGATTATCGAGCAAGCATGGCGCAGCGGAGCTTCCCGCTCTTCATCCGCGCTGGGACGCTCACCCCGGCAGCCCTTCTTTTCGCGGCTTCGTGCGAAGTACGACGCTGCGAATACGACGCTCGACAACATGAAACATTGGTCTCGAGCCGATGGTTTGTCGTCCGCTACAGCGAATAGCCCCGATGTGCGTCGAACACTTCGCAATCGGTCGCGTTACGAGGTCGCCAATAACAGCTACGCTCGCGGGATCACGTTAACGCTGGCGAATGATGTCGTGGGCACTGGGCCACGTTTGCAAATGCTGACGCCGGATGATGCCGCGAATCGTTTCGTTGAAGCGGAATTCTTTGCTTGGGCGGAAGCGGTCGGCCTGGCGGAAAAGCTGCGGACTATGCGGCTGGCTCGCGTTTCAGACGGTGAATCGTTTGGTTTACTGACCAGCAACGAACGAGTTGCATCAACCGTGAAGCTCGACGTGCGGTTGATCGAAGCCGACCAAGTTGCCTCGCCGACCTTGGTCGCTGACCGCGCACGATACATCGACGGCATTAAGTTTGATGCCGACGGAAACCCTCTCAGCTACGACGTGCTTCGGGAACATCCTGGCGATGTTACGTTCACGATTGACGAAGAATTCGATACGGTGCCGGCCGCCGCTGTGTTGCACTACTTCCGTTGCGATCGACCGGGTCAGATTCGCGGTATCCCCGACATCACGCCGGCGTTGCCTCTCTTCGCACAACTACGCCGGTTCACGCTTGCCGTACTTGCCGCTGCTGAAACTGCCGCCGAGTTCGCCGGCATCCTGTACACCGACGCTCCGGCAAATGGTGAAGCAGATTCCGCTGAACCGTTCGAGCCGATCGAGCTTGAAAAGCGAATGCTGCTCACGATGCCCGGCGGCTGGAAGATGGCTCAAATGAAGTCGGAGCAACCTTCGACCACTTACGCCGAGTTTAAGAAGGAGATTCTCAACGAGATCGCTCGTTGTTTGAACATGCCTTTCAACGTCGCCGCGGGGAATTCGTCGGGTTACAACTACGCCAGTGGGCGACTCGATCACCAAACCTACTTCAAGTCGATCCGTGTTGAGCAAACCCAACTTGCTCGCGTCGTTCTGGATCGCGTTTTGAATGCTTGGCTTCGCGAGGCCATTCTCATCGAGGGCTATCTGCCCAATTCGCTTCGCACACTCGACTCAACGTTCGAGCACCAATGGTTCTGGGATGGTCACGAGCATGTCGATCCCGCCAAAGAAGCCAATGCCCAAAAGATCCGGCTCTCGAATCATACGACTACTCTGGCCATCGAATTTGCGCGGCAGGGGCGTGATTGGGAGACGGAACTCAAACAGCGTGCCAAAGAAGTGTCGCTGATGCGTGAGCTTGGTCTGTCGGCCAGCGATGAAACTCAACCTCAACCCTCAACCAAGGTCACGGAAGACAATGCCGAAGACACAGCACGCGCCGCTTGAAGCCGACGCCGAATCCGTCCCAAGTTCGCTACGAATCGTTTGTGACGATGCGGCGACGATCACGCTCGCCGCGGCCGAAACGCCAGAAGAAGGCAAGCCTTCGCTGCGTAAGTTCTCGATGACCGCATACACCGGCGGTGTGATGCGGCTCGGCGGTTGGCCTTATCCAGTCGTTGTCGACTTGGCCGGCATGCGAGTGACACGCAAGTCGCGTCCAATTTTGAAAGACCACGATCGCGGCAGCATTGTTGGACACACCGACGACATTGCGATCACCGACAAATCGCTCGAAGTCGCCGGCGTGATCTCGGGCGTGGGTGCTACAGCTCAAGAAGTGATCGCGACCAGCGAGAACGGTTTCCCGTGGCAAGCCTCGCTGGGTGCGAGTGCCGACAAGGTTGTTTTCATTCCTGAAGGCAAAACGGCGAACGTAAACAGTCGCGAATTCAAAGGGCCAGTCTATGTCGCTCGCAAGTCAACGCTGGGCGAGGTTTCGTTCGTCGCTTTGGGTGCCGACGACGATACCGAGGCTCGCGTCGCTGCCGGCAACTACGCCGAGGGCGATGATCCCAGCGACACGGATGAAGACACAGACGACCTTGAACCCGTCAACGCAAGTTTGAATATGAGCACGAAGCCAAAGACGCAATCCAAACCTGCGAATTCTCCTGTCGCTGAAATGCGAGCTGAAGCTGCTCGTGAATCTCGTCGCATCGCCGGCATTCGCATGGTGTGTGACAACAAACATGCGTCGATCGAAGCCGATGCAATCGAACAAGGATGGAGCGTCACGAAGACGGAGTTGACTGTGCTACGAAGCGAACGACCGAAGGCTCCTGAATCCGGCACGTCGAAACCTGGATTCACCCGCGAAATCTTGGAAGCCGCGGCTTGTTTGTCCGTCGGTATCGACGAAAAGACGCTGCTGGCCAGCTACGGTGAACGCACTTTGAACCAGGCTGATCCGATGCGACACATCGGTTTGAAAGAACTGGTCGCAGAATGCGCTCGCATGGAAGGCATCGACGTTCCACGTGTTTTCGGTGACGGTACTGCGACGATCCGTGCCGGCTTCTCGACCATGAGCCTGCCGAGCATCCTCGAAAACGTGATGAACAAGACGCTGTTGGCGGCCTACACCAACACGCCGATCGCCGCCTTTGATCTCTGTAGCGTGGGAACCGTGTCGGACTTCAAGGAAGTCTCGCGTTACCGTTTGCTGGGTACTGGCGGGTTCGAGCAAGTTGCACCCGACGGCGAGTTGAAGCACGGAAAGTTGTCCGAGCAGAAGTACAGCAACAAGGCTGACACTTACGGTCAGATCTTGATGCTGACTCGACAGGACATCATCAACGATGACTTGTCGGCATTCATGGACATCCCACGTCAAATGGGACGATCGGGTGCCGAGTCGATCGACGATCTGTTCTTCACGCTGTTGCTCAAGAACGCTGGGTTCTTCACCGGCGGCAATGGCAACTTGTTGTCCGGAACCGACACGAAGTTCGGTCCCGACAGTTTGACGGTTGCCAAGACGACTTTCCGCAAGCAGAAGGCTGGTCCTGGCAACAAGCCGAAGGATCAAAAGCCGATCAACATTCGGCCCGAGTACTTGGTTGTTCCGGTCGAGCTGGAAACCGAAGCGGAACTGCTGATGGGTTCGGCACAGTTGATGATCGACGCTCAAGGTTCGCCGACCAAAATCCCGGTCGACAACCCCCACCGCAACAAGTACCGCGTCATCAGCACACCGCATTTATCGGATTCGTACTACACCGGCGCGAGTGGCAAGGCTTGGTATCTGTTCGCCAATCCCAACATCCTGCCGGCGTTCGAGATTGTGTTCCTCAATGGTCGTCGTACGCCGGTGATCGAACGAGTCGAAATGCCACCGAACATGCTGGGCATGGGTTTCCGCTCGTACATCGACTTTGGTGTGAACTCGCAAGATTACCGCGCTGCCGTGAAGGTTACTGGCGAAGCGTAGGTAACTCGCTGATGCAAAACAAAGCACTTAGTGAAATCAAAACAACACAATGAGTATGGAACACACTTGCTCCGTCGTCAGCTTTGGCGGAGGAGTAAACTCAACGGCGATGCTCGTCGGCCTTGAGGAACGCGGTGAGCCGCCAGACCATATCCTTTTTGCAGATACTGGTGGTGAGAAGCCGGAGACCTACGACCACCTTGAGCGAATGCAGTCTTGGCTGAGATCGAAGGGTTTTCCAAAGATAACAACTGTTAGAGAGGGGAATGGATTAGAAGATGATTGCATCGCTCGTGACACTCTTCCAGGAAAAGCTTTCGGATTCGGGTCATGCAGCGAGCGGTTTAAGATTCGACCTCAAAGACGATGGGCAAAACAACTAGGGCATGAGAATGTTGTTTGGCTTGTCGGCATTCACTTCGGCGAACGTAAACGAGCCGAGAGGACGCTGAATCAGCGAAACGATGTTTCTTTTCCTCTCATTGATTGGCGATGGGATCAAGAAGACTGCGTTGAAGCCATTCGATGTGGAGGTATTCCCGTTCCCGTCAAATCTGCATGCTTCTTCTGTCCAGCGATGAAGAAGAGGGAAGTCATTCAGTTGAGCAAAGACAATCCATCGCTATTCGCAAGGGCGGTGGAAATGGAAGATGCCGCACTTGAAAGTGGAAAAATCACAACAGTAAAGGGACTTGGTCGGTCATGGTCGTGGAGGAGCCTCGTTGCGGCAGACGCGTCGCAACTAAAGCTTTTCGACGATACGCAATCACCAATCTGCGACACCTGCATCGACTGGTGAGCCGGTAAGGATTCAGTCTCGACTGTCACGTATCAATTTTCAAAAGGAATGTCATGAATACAGCAGATTTTGTTCAAGAGGGAGCGGCCGTCGACTACACGCCCGACGCCGATCTCCCGGCCGGTAGTGTCGTCGTGCAAGGCGAATTGGTTGGCATCACCAAACACGACATCAAAGCCAACGTACTCGGTGCGATCAGCGTCGAGGGCGTCTTTGATGTCGCGAAAGATCCCGCGATCTCGGTGTCGGCCGGTGCCAAGGTTTACTGGGACGCGACCGCTGGCCAATCGGTCACGACTGCGACCGGCAACAAGTTGCTCGGCAAAGCCGTGCTTTCCGCTGGCACCAACACACCCATCGTTCGTGTTCGACTTAGTCAATAAGGATGGTCATGGCGTCGATCAGCCAGGTAACGGCCGACCGGGCCAAGGCGATCGAACGTCTGGTGCTTGCCGAAGACCGAAAGACCAGCCAGTGGCTTCGGGCATCCCCGTTCGCAACTTGCCTCTGCATCGCCGTCGCTTCAACTGAAGCGACGTGGCGAGTTCAAGCTTTACTTCCCGACAAGGAAGTCGTCCAGCTCGGTTACTACGTTCGCTCGTCCAAGACGGGCAGCAAACTATTCAATCCATCGAAGCCGTTGTACTTGAAGTCGGAAGTGATGTGCGGACTGCCCATTCGCTTCGTTGCAACGGTCGAACAAATCAACCCGATCCTTTGGGTCATTTTCAAGAGTTAAGGAGCACTCACTGCATGAACGCAACACTGCGAGCCATCATCGCCGCGTGTGTCCTGTGTCTGGCAAGCGGCTGTTTGCCCGAACAACCTGTTCAGGTGCGACCGCTCCCGGCCCCCGCGCCGGAGCAACCCGCCGCGAACTTGCCCAACAAGCTGCATCAACGCAATTGGACCGGCAAGCTCAACCAGGGCAGCTGCGTCCACGCCTCGCTGGTGAACCATCTGCGTTGGCTCAATGAGTACGAACTTGGCGAACGCTGGCGTGCCACCTACAGCGATGGCGAATGGGACTCGCGATTGCGAAGCCGACTCGACGCTGCCGACATCGACTACAGCTACACCGTCAAAGCCGACCCACGATTCCTTGATTGGGCAACGGCCACTCGGCGCGGAGCGATTCTGTGGTGGAAGCCGGCCCACTGCTGCACTTTCGTCGGCTGGGTCAATCGGGATGGCCGGCAATACGCCGCGATTCTCGACAACAACTATCCCGGCCGCTTTGAACTCACACCACGCGAGCAGTTCGTTCGCCTTTGGGCTGGCTATGGCGGATTCGCACTCACGGTTCTCGACGACCCGGCCAGCTCCTTGCCCTATCGAAGTTATGAGGTGATTCAATGAACGATGGAATTCGGATTCGATTGAGCGTCGGTCTTGTCGCCCTGGCGATCATTCACGCACTCTTACTAGGCGGAGTGTTCACGGCATTGCGACCATGTCCGACCGTCCAGCCCGAGGACGACAAATGGAATGTACCCAATGCGGTCTCGCCCGCTCCACGCGTTGGTAGGATCGAGAAGTTTGACGAGCCACAGTCAGTAAACCTGAGTGCTCAAGGCGAAATCAAACAACAGTCGGTGTCGATTTGTCCGACGTGCGAACCGACGACGATCTATTCGCCGGCAATCGCACCTCAACCTTCATTGCCGATTGCTGCACCCCAGCCTCAGCCAACGACGAAGAAGTATCAAATTGCTTTGTTCATCGGCAGTGATTCCAAGAGCAAGCAACTGCTTGATTGGTTTAATCGCGATCCGAAGTTATACAAGCTGCGAAACGACTGTGATTTCCAAGTCTACACGTCTGGCAACGCACTCTATCAAACCAGGTTCGCGAGCATCGTCCCTGTCGAACAGTTTCCCGTCGTGCTGTTTCAAGACAACACTGGCGGACACGTTCACGCCGCGGGCCGAGCCATGCTACCCGCCACTGCGGCCGAACTCTACGCCGATCTTCGCCAGGGCTACCAACTCTATCAACAGACTCGGCAGGCCCAGAAGACCGGTGCGTTGAAAACAAGGGGCTATTCGTGGGACGACGCGATCTCACCCAATTTACAACTCAACTCCGAGGATTGTCCCGACGGTTACTGTCCGGTTGAGCCATCCGACAACTGGCGTCCGTTCGATCGCGACCGAGATCGTGACAGTCCTCGCGATCTGTTGTTCGATAGGGCAAACGAAACTCGTAATGCCTTGCTTTGGGCATCGGCAGGCGAACTGGCAACGATCGCGATGATCGTGCTGGCTGTCTTTCTACTCGGATTCATTCTCATCAAGCGAGGCATGTGAACTAATGACGTTACTAACCGGAATCGCAACTGTGGTGGTGTTGCTGTTGATTGCCGTCGCCTTGTTGCCATCGAAGAAACGCGACAAGGACAACGCACAATCAACCAGCGTTATCAATCCGTTCCATTCGCCGGCGCAGCCAGTCAATCTGCGCGAGCAGCAATTGCAGGAGGAATCCGAAGCAATCGCCAGCGAGTATCAACGCCGATCCAACGAAGCGTGGCTGGACGAGTTGAGCGACAAGGCTTCGACGCTGTTGAAAGCCCCAGCGAAACCCGCGGCACGCAAATCGTGAGCGACATGCTGCAACGCGGGCAGTCTTGGTTAGCGGAGAAGCTGACCAAGCAAGCCTCGCGAGACGTCGTGTATCAGCGTGACGATGTCTCCGTCGAGCTGTCCGCCACGATTGGAAAATCAGAATACGAGCAGGATGACGGTGACGGTGTCATCACCCGAGCCCAAGTCCGCGACTTTCTGATTAACACGAAGGACTTGCTGCAATCCGCCATCGGCACCTGGCCTCGCCGCGGCGATCGCATTCTCGAAACCGATGGCGACACAACCTTCGTTTACGAGCTGATGTCCATTGGCAACGAACCCCCGTGGCGATACAGCGACCCCTTCCGCGTCAAGCTCCGCATCCACACTAAACTGGTTGACACGATCACATGACAGCAACGCCCGCAACCGTCATTCAGATTGCCGAAAGCGTCGTCGCGGAAATCAACGCTGGCGACTTTAGCAAGACAAACCTTTCGGCCCAGCGCCTCTACGTTCCCAACTTCGATCTCGAAGACATGAAGGAATTGCGAGTCACCGTGGTGCCTCGCGAGGTTGAATACCTGCCTCTCGATCGAGCGTCGAACAAGTATCACGCCACGATCGACGTCGCAGTCCAAAAGAAGTTCAGCAAGGGCGATGCCAAAGAGATCGACCCGCTGGTGTTCTTTGTTGAAGAGCTGGCCGACTACTTCCGGCTCAAAAGGCTCAATTCATTCGTGGCAGCCCGCTGCGTCAAGGTCGAGAATTCAGTTCTCTACTCTTCCGAACATTGGACGCAGTTCAATCAATTCACAAGCCTGCTGACGTTGACGTTTGAGCTGGCGAAATGATGCACATCAGGGCTCGTGTGCGATTCACACCGGGCCAACTGAAAAAGAAGGTTAACCAAGCGACCTTCAAAAGCATGAATCATGCGGCCGGCACCATCCGGATGACCGCCAAACGATCCATCCGCAAACGCAAAAAACCATCCAACCCAGGATCGCCACCAAGTTCGCCGACCGGAATGCTGCGTCGCGTGCTCCGCTACGAAGTGGACCGCGAACGCGAACAAGCCGTCATCGGTCCGGTCAACGAAATCGCTGGCCGGTTGTGGAACCTGCACGAATTCGGTGGCGTTGTTACCAAGCGACGCAAACTGAAGCGTCATCGGTTCCGCGTTGGCGAACACGGGCCGATCCGTGCGAAACAGCCCGGCAAGTTCGCCCGCATCAAGTTGGTGACGGTCGCTCAAGCCAACCGAGCCACACGACTGATTGAAGAAGAGAACGAACGCCGCGGTGCGACCAAGCCACGCCGATATCCCGCTCGCCCGTTCATGAAACCAGCCCTCATCGCCAACCAAGGTCGCCTGCCAAAGTTCTGGCGTGACTCGGTGAAATAGTCTCTCGACCCATGATGGAATCGAAACATGTCAGCAGAAGTGAAACTCGGTCTCGATGCCGTCCTGACCATCGACGGGGCCGAGATCAAAAACGTCAAGGACTTGACGGTCAATCTCGAAAAAGCCGAAGCCGACGCATCGACTCGTGACAACAACGGCTGGCGAGCGACAGTCGGGACACTGAAAGACGCTTCCATCGAATTCACTGTGCTTAATAAGAACGGCGACACGGCTTTCGGGATGCTGCAGGGACTGTGGAGCAGCGGAACGCCGACGGACGTTGGCATTTCAGATGCTGGTGGTTCGCTGACGCTGACGTGTGAGGTGATGAACTTCAATGTCAATCAAAACCTCGAAGAAGTAGTGTCGGCCGACGTCACCTTGAAACCAACCCAATCGGCGTCAGGCGGCGGAATGAACGTCGGAAGTGGGGCATAACAAGAGAACCTAGGACAACATCCGCTCGGAGCCGAATTTATCAAATGTCACTGAAACCTCATCAAGGGTTGATGTTCGGTTACTTCGAATCGACAGAATTGCTTCTCCGCTCTCCTGCTGAAGTTCATAGATCCCATGGACAAGTCCGGGATGCCGCATGTCGATGTCAGCCATCAAACGCAATCGAATCAGCACTCGTTCGGCGAGCTCTGGCCCTACAAAGACAGGAAGACTTTCACCATTACTGCTAACGAGCGATAACCCATTCGCATTTCGTCGCAGCGTAATAACTGCATCACGATCACGTTGGAGTCGATTTATCAATTCCCGAACTGCGCGGCGGACCGGAGCGTCGTCCTCAATGGCTCGACTATTAAACATCTCAAAGGCTGGGTTATTAAACACAGAGCGAAGCCTATGCATTTGGGGTGATCTTATCGACGGCGATCTTAGCCGAAGCGAGGAACCAACTACTGTATCCGTATAAGGTCAAGTGGATCTACTTGCGAACCAAGATTTAGCACCTTTTCAGATAGTATCGAAGTCACCCAGTAACCAAGTCATGCGTAGTTCGGGTCGAGCGAAACCAAAATGTCTTGGGCCGCCTGAGCTAGACCAGGCGGTATCAGGAAATCTGGTGATTGGCCCTGCCATACCGCAGTTTGCACAAGGCGTTTCCGCGCAGCTTCGATACGCGGGTAATCAGTGTAGCTTTGCATGGCGTGAAGTTGCCAATCATCGGCGTCAAACCGTCCGCTGCGTACTCGTGCGAGAAACATACAAAACACTGATTCCGTAATTTCGATTGGGCCTTCCATTCGGTTAATTGAATCCGCGTGAGTGTAGCGACAAAGTGAGTTGGGAAACCCTACGACTAATGCCTTCAGTGATTTTTGCAATAGAACAATTGTATCGCTCTACGAACCAAAGGTGGGATTTACATGCAGAAATTCATTGATCGTCGCGGACGAGTCTGGATCGTCGACATCGACAACACCACACTTCGCCGCGTGAAGGCTCTCACCGACGTACGATTGCTCGATGCGATCGACGGCGACTTGGTTACACGACTTTCCAACGATCCGTTATTGCTCGGCGACGTGTTGTTCGCGATCTGCAAACCGCAAGCCGATCAACAGGACGTCGACGACGACGCGTTCGCCGAGGGCCTGGCCGGTGACTCGATCGACGAAGCGTGCAAGGCATTGGTGGATGCGTTGGTCGCGTACTTCCCGGAGTCCCGACGCCGTCTTCTGCGGAAGGCGGCCGACAAACAGAAGATGATCGAGGCGCGGGGATTGGCAGCGATCGAGAAACGGCTGGACGATCCGAACTTGGTGGACCGGATTGTGGAGGATCTGGAACGCAAACTCGCGGTGCCGACGTTGAACGACTCATCATCCGACTCGCCGGCATCATCGGAGTCGACCCCGGACCACTGACGCTCCGCCACCTCGTGCAAATGGCCGAAGCGAAACGCCAACACGACTGGCATATCGCCAGCAGCGTGATGGCACTAACGGCCGAAATCAATCGCGATCGCAAGCGTCGGCGAAAGCCGTTCAAGCCGGATGACTTCAATCCCTACACGGTCACGCGGTCCGTTCCGGTGAAAGCCACTGTTGAACAAGTCGCACATCTTCTCAACGCAAGATTCCAACCCCGTGAGAACGATTCTCCATGTCCCAAGTCCGCGCCGGATCCGCCTACGTCGAACTGCTGACCAAGGATGCAGCATTCGTGAAGGGTCTGCGGTCAGCTCAAAAGCGATTGGAATCGTTCGGTGCGTCAACGCGGTTGCTCGGCACCAAACTGATGGGACTCGGCGCGGCCGCTGCGGCACCACTAGCAGGCAGCGTCGCTATCTTCTCCAACTTCGATGACGCAATGCGGGGCGTCGCCGCGATCACGCAAGCGACCGGATCGCAGCTTGAGTCGCTGCGCAATACGGCAAAGAAGCTCGGAGCAACCACCAGTTACTCCGCCAGCGAAGTCGCATCGTTGATGACCGAGCTTGGGCGTGCCGGTTTCAAGCCGGACCAGATCGAGAAGATGACAGCCGCTGTGATGAACATGGCTCGCGCGACTGGCACCGACGCGACTCAGGCGTCTGGCATCATGGCAGCGACCATTCGTCAGTTCGGAATGGAGGCCGGCGAGGCGACACGGGTTGCCGATGGATTGACCGCAGCGGCGAACAAGTCATTCAACACGGTGGAGTCTCTCGGCGAAGCGTTGTCCTATGCCGGCCCCGTCGCCGCTGATGCGAACATGAGCCTTGAAGAGACGCTCGCGATTCTCGGAACGCTTGGCAATATGGGCATTCAAGGCTCGTCTGCCGGTAATGCGATGCGCCGGCTTCTGACGATCAGTGCCGCGGAATCCGAAAAGTTCAAAACCATATTTGGCGTCACGACGAAAGATGCCAAAGGCAACGCTCGCTCACTGGTCGACATTCTCGGTGAGGTCGCCGCGGCTACCTTGCCGACACATGGACCGTGTTCGTTGGTCAAGTGAAGTCGATGTGGAATTCGACCGTCGGGTTCCTGAAAAAAGCATGGATCAAACTCAAAGGTCTGTTCGACGATGACATCAACGTCGATGTCGAAATGGCGAAGATCGACGCTGACACTCGTGCGGCAGATGCCGCCGAGGAACAACAACGCCAGCAAGCAATTGTTGAGCGTCAACGTCGCCGATCGAAACGTAAGGAGCAGATCGAAGCCAATCGCGTCGAGATGCAAAAGGGTGGGAACTGGTGAGCAGTGATTGTGAAGACCCCGGCGATCCACCCAGTTCGTCCGGTTCATTCGATGGAGCAGTAGCGGGGATGACAGCATGATGCATTGCCCACATCTAACGCCCGACAACCAATGCGAAGTGGCATGCCAACTCGCTGGCTGTCGGGTGCAAACCACGCCAACCGCCTGTAACGCGTGCCAGACCAACGACAACCCGTGCGCGATCAACGTCGTCACGATTGGCATGGCATTGGTCAACAAGAAGCGACGCAAACAAGACATCACCGAGTTGGAAGCACTGCTTCGCAACTACATGCCGGACGAAGACCCGATGCCGGCGACGCTGAAGATGAGCAGCTACCGGCCCGGCCCAGGCAACGAACTTAAAAAGATGATCGCTTGGTTTGCCAAGCCAAGCGAAACGTGCAACTGCGAAACCCGCGTCGACACGATGAACGACTGGGGTGCCGAAGGTTGCCGCCGAAACATTGACACCATCGTCGATTGGTTACTCGAAGAAGTCGGATTGGCACAGCTTTGCGAAAAGGTGATGCGTTTCCCGGCGACGGACCCGAACGTCAGCGACGACCAACTGACTCAAATGCTCAAGTCGTGGATCGTCAGTCGCAAATCGGAAGCCAATCGAGACAAGACGGTCTCCGGCGCAAAGTATCCGCACCTATGTCGCTTCGTGAATCACCTTCACGCGGGGCTGGGCGATTCACTGCGAATCATCTCCGTCGAACGAGACATCGAAGCCTCGATTCGCTCGCTGCAGAACCGTAGCGAGAAACATCGTGGCCAATGGTTCGCGGCGAACGATGAGGAGTGTGAGGTTCTGCAGCGCATCGTCATCAAACGAGTCACATGACATGTACGACAACTTGCCTGAGTATCTATGCAACTTGACGATATTCATGTCATCCATTGCCCCAATGTACGCTCGCGCACAGCCCTCGTAGACACGAAGGAGAGGCACAAGCGATGGCACCGCCTCTTTGTGTAGCCACAGCGCGTTGGATGTCTTTGCGTCCGGTCTCGCACACGCATCCTTGATGTCTCGGCGATGATTCGTCATTCTTCAACACGCTGCAAAGAAACCGTCAAGGACCCATCGTGCAACCAATATACCTAGACAACTGTTCCACGACTCGGCTGGACTCAAGCGTGCTTGCAGCCATGCTTCCCTTTTTCACCGAGAACTTTGGAAATCCAGGGACGCCGCACGAGGCCGTAGGTGGCGTTGTGCAGCGAGCGATTAGGCAAGCCCGTGAAGCAGTTGCCACTTTGATTAACTGTATTCCCAACGAAATTGTTTGGACCAGCGGGGCAACTGAGGCAAATAATTTGGCAATCCTTGGCTTGGCATCTAAGCAGCCGCCAGGCAAACGCCACATCATTACTCAGGCTACCGAGCACTCCGCGGTTCTCGAGCCATGTCGCCATCTTGAAAGCGAAGGATGGCAGGTCACCTATTTGAATGTTGATGAGTTTGGAAACATTGACCTCGACGAGTTGAGAAATTCGATTCGTGACGATACCGCGCTCGTTTCAATAATGTGGGGCAACAACGAAATCGGCACGATACACCCGGTCGCAGAGATTGCATCCATCTGCGGTGAACTAGGCATTCCGGTCCACTGTGATGCAGCTCAGGCAGCAGGAAAAGTGGCGATTGATGTTGAAGCGGTTCACGTCTCATTGCTGACCCTTTCCGCGCACAAGTTTTATGGCCCCAAGGGAGCGGGGGCGTTGTATATTCGCGACTTGGGAAAGGCAAAATCAATTGATCCGCGACTGTACGGCGGTGGCCAGGAAAAGGGAATCCGGCCTGGCACGCTGAATGTACCCTGCATCGTTGGACTTGGTGAGGCATGTCGCTTGGCGTCACAGAACCGTCGAGCATGGAGTGAGCACATCTCGGGTCTTCGAGATCGATTTGAGACTATGCTCCTTGAATCATTGAAAGGCGTCTCGGTAAATGGTAATCGAGAGAGCAGATTGCCACACATCAGCAACATCGCATTTCTTGGTGCCGATGGTGAAGGTCTGCTTACAATGCTATTACGCTTGCCAAACGACGGTGAAGAGTGGGGCCGATGCTTGTGAGATGGGGTCGGTCTCAGCCGCAATGATCGAAGCCGCGGTCGTCGATGAACTCCGAGTGGTTGTTGATGACCAAGGCTTGCGTGACGCGGTGTTCCAAGGATCGAAGGCATTGCTTGATAAAGAGCAAGCCGAAGTTGAAACGCTCCTGGCTCAGTTAAAAGCTCAAGTCAACCGGGACACCGAGGAGGTTCAACGAATACTGAAGCACGAAGTGTTCGAGAACCTGAACGATATCCGAGTCGAGGACTTGAAATCCCGGATTGCAAAGGCGGAAGCCGATGTTGTTGTCGCGACGGAAAAATTGAAACAAGTTGCCGCCCGCCAACTTTCGCGGCTCGACATCGACATTGCGATGTCGGACTTCAAAGTGGTTTGGGCTTCGCTGACGGCGAAAGAACGGGTTCACCTTGTCGAGCTGCTCGTCGCGAGAGTTGTCCACGATCCCGATGCCGGTTCAATGGCGATCTCGTACCACCCGACGGCGATCAACGCGCTCGTTGAAGAGTGCGAGGAGTCGGTAGCATGATTACGGTTCGCAAGACGATCGCGGTGACGACATCGCGTCGTCACAAAATCGTCGACGAGAAGGAAGCTGTTCCGGGCACGCTGCCGCGAATCACGCGGCTGATGGCGTTGGCGATTCGGTTTGACGAGTTGTTGCGATCCGGGCGGGCGACGGGACTGCAGCACATTGCGGAGATCGGTCATGTGTCGCAGCCTCGGGTTTCGCAGATCCTCAGCCTGACATTGCTTGCTCCCGATATTCAGGAAGAGCTGCTGTTCCTGCCTCGGATGAAGAAGGGCAAGCCGCAAATCTCGGAAAAACTTCTGCGACCGCTGACGATGGAAATGGACTGGAAAAAGCAACGTGTTTTGTGGGCTGAATTGCGGTCTGACCCACCGTCAAAACCGGACCGGTCGTAAGGGCTGCGAAGAATTTTCTGGTGGCGATGGACCAAACGTGTCACGGGACATGTGTCTGATAAACAGGAGCACGGAGTTTGCTAGCAAACGCTAGCCGCCTCGCCATTCCCCAAGGATGTTCATCGCTAAAGCTGATTTTTCATGAGTCCCAAATGCCTGCTTTCCGATCACCGAGTTTCCTCAACAATGACTTCGGATCTGTCGACCTCGATCTACTTCGCGACTTTCTGCTGCCGTTCTCCGACTACTTCGTCGCGCGGAATTTCACGATCTCAGCCGACACCAGTTTCGACGAAGACCAATTCAAAAAGCTCGCACGTCTGCTGAGGACACCGACGCGGTCCGCTCCCAGCGAACTGATCGAAGCTCAATTCCACATCGACGAAGTCGCCAACGATCGAGGAATGGAGTCCTTGATCTTGGCCTATTCCAAAGCCGGCATTCCGCTGCCAACCGACGACGAATTAACGCCGGCGGACCTGGCGATGCGAACGTGGATGAGGCATCCCGAATTGCTGCGACGATCGAACTACGAGCGGATCGCGACCAGCCAGCGTTCGTTTCGCCACTACATGAATCGGCACGAGAAACCGATGCCGTTTCAGTTGCCTACCACGGTCGTCATCAATGCGATGGAGAAACGCTTGTCGACGTTCAACCGCGATCGGCACCGTGGTGGCGGGACAGCGTTGTGGATGCACGACGTAGGCGACGTCCTGGCATTCGTTGTCCGCCGTGGCGAAAACCTGAAACGCGGCGAATTCATCGAAGGCGAGAAGAGTCGCTATCAAGTCCAACGACCGGCCGGCTACGACAACCACGGCAGAGCAACACAAAACGCCGCGGAAGCAATCGCCGACCAAAGCGGCACCTTCCACAGCAGCGGCGATGGGCGGCTCTGGTCGGAGTCGGTCCAGGCATAGAACCCAGGGATAAACCAGCCGACGAGCAAGCTCACCGCAATGAACAGCGGGAAAATCGGAACTCGTGATGCCAGTTTGGAAACTTCCATACTTCTTCGAGAGCCTGTTTCGGCTCGGCCACTGCGCCTTTTCAAAAAACAGCAAATTTCCGAACGACTCACGCGATGTGCCAAAGACTCACGCCATGAGTCGCCGTGACTCCAGCTGAGAGATTCGCATTCGTGCTGATCCCGCTGGCCCGTGTTTCCTTGTGAACGATCGTCCGTTCGCACCACGGTTTTCGCCGGCCGGAGTCGTCGAACGAAACCTCCGGCCGGAGGATAGGAAACGCGTCGCACGCGACTGTGTTGCGATCGCCGTCGACGATGGCGATCCTCGCAGCTTCACCGCAGCAATTGATTTCGGGGAGCAAACCTGGGATCCGAACGCTGCCGTCGTCATGGAAGCGACGTGCGCCGGGTCGTCGCTCGTTCAGCGTTATTCGTGCGGCATAGTGGGCGATTTGAAACAGCCCCAGCAGCTTCCACTGAACGACCTGCACGGCCAGACCGTCACGCTCCTGAAGGACTTTGACCAAATACTGCTTCCGGCGGATGATCCTCAATTGAGCTGGTGTAGTGGCTGGGTTTGATTTTGTTGGCGCTGTGCTCAGGAGTTGGCGGAGATCTCGGGGATTTGTTTGGTGGCGATTCCGATGGGGCGGCCGAGCGGGACGCCGGCGCAGGTCACGAGCGTGGTCAGCAGATCGCCTTGATTGCCCTTCACGTCGGGCAAGAAGCGTCCGGTCTTGATGGTACCGCCGCCCTTGCCGGCGATGATGAAGGGGAGGTTTTCTCGCGTGTGCTTGTCGCCGTTTTCGAGTCCCGATCCCCACATCATGATGCAGTTGTCCAGCAGCGTGCCGTCGCCCTCTCGCAGGCTGTGCATCTTCTTCACCATGTAGGCAAACTGCTCGATGTTGAAGGCCGTGATCGCGGCCACCTTGCGAACTTTCTCGGCGTCGTTGTTGTGGTGGGTTGTGGAGTGATGCTGATCGTTGAATCCGAGTTCGGGATAGGAGACACCGTTGGGCGTCGAGCCAATATAAGTGCACACGCGGGTGGTGTCGGTCTGGAATGCGAGCACGTTCAGGTCGCACATCACTTGCATGTACTTGCTGCGCCGGTCTCCCTCAGGAATCTTGATCTCGATCGGCGATGAATCGGAATCACGCCGGCGGCTCGGCCGGACTCCCGCCTTTTCCAATGCCGCCTCTTGCTGGCGCAGTTCGATGGCGGCAATCCGCCGTTCCACCGAACGAACGCTGTCCAAGTACTCGTCGAGTTTGCGCTGGTCGGCGACGGGCAGGGTGCGCCGCAGATCATTGGCACCCCCGAGTACCAAGTCGAGCATGTTGCGGTCGAGCGGACTCATGGCGGTCGGCGTGCGGCCGCCGCCGGGTGCCTGCTTGTGGAACATGCGATTGAGCACATTGCGGGGGTTCGTCTCCGCCGGTACGGCTTGGGTGGGAGAGCGAAAACTGCAGTGCGAGTAGTAGGCCTCGTTCAGACCTGCCTGATTCTCCTTCCACGTCTGCGGCATCGTGGCAAGTTCCAGCGAGGGCAATGCGGTGAAAGCGCCCAGGGCACCGGCGGCGATCTGGTCGGCAGAGATCGAGATACTGATCTCGTCCCGCTTCTCGGCGGACGGCAGGGCGGCGGTCAGCCATGTCGATAGCTCGAGTGCGTGCGGCGCGCCTTTGAACGGGCCGTTGGGAACGCCCGCAATTCCCTTCATCATCAGGCATTGGTCGAGCACCGGTCGCAGGGCATCGAGGGCGGGCGGTGGCGACGTCAAGAAGCTGGCCGCGTCGGCGGGCCAGAACTGGTCCATGATCACCCCGTGCGGCATGTACATGAAGCCCAGCCGTACGGGAGGCTGAGGAGTGGCAATCGTGCCGGTGTCCGCCCACGCCATGGTGTCCAACAGGGGCAGGGCGAGCGAAACACCCACGCCTTTGAGGCAGGCACGGCGATCAATGGTGCTGTTTCTGATCATTGGATTGATTTGGAAAATGGGTTGCGGAGGACATCCGGTGGAACGCTGGCGTCACGTCGTGTGCGGCGGATGCATTCGATGACCGCCGACCGATAACGTGCCGGGTGGCATGGTCGCGAGGATCGGCCCGACGATGCGGTGATGTCCGGGTGGGTGGGAACCGGAGGGTGGTGCGCGGCGGAGGATGGGTGGGGGAAGAACAGGTGGGGTGGGGAGGAACGGGTGGGGTGGGGAGGGACACGGGTGTTAACCGCAGCTAGCGCTGTGCGGCTGATATAAGACGGGGGTGGGTGGAATGGGTGGGGTGGGGAGGAACGGGTGTTAACCGCAGCTAGCGCTGTGCGGCTGATATGGGATGGGGGATGTGGGATGGGGGATATGGTGGGGGAATGGGGGGGGACTACTCGGTGCGACGGTGGGTGAAGGGGTAACTGGTGACGACCGCCGTAACGATCGTCTGCATGTGGTAGCCGTCCTGGGCGATCTCCTGCATCAGTTCATCGACCACAATTTCGTCGTAGCCCTCCAGCGAACGGCACAACGCATAGGCTAACATTTTCTCGACCAATGTTCGAGAAAAATCGTCGAGCCGACCGGTGATCATACCTTTCAACTCCTGAGGAGTTGAAAAACGGCTCCCATCAGGAAGCTCACCCGAGGCGTCGATCGGCTCGCCATTCTCGTCCTGTTCGCGCCAGCGGCCGATGGCATCGAAATTCTCGAGTCCGAACCCGATCGGGTCGAGCAAACGATGGCAATTGGCGCAGACAGGATCACTGCGGTGCAGCTCGGTGCGTTCGCGCAGGGATAGGTTGGCGATCGACTGCTGGTCCTGTTTCTCGAGTGCCGGAACGTCAGGCGGCGCAGACGGGACTTCCTCTCCAAGTACTTGCTCGAGCACCCACACGCCACGGATCACGGGGCTGGTACGGTTCGGAAAGGATGTCGCCGCGAGCACTCCGGGCATTCCCAAGATCCCGCCGCGGTGATCATCGGTTAACGCCACCCGCCGCATCTCAGCCCCCGTGACGGTTTCATCCATTCCATAGATGGACGCGAGATCTTCATTGAGGTAGGTGTAATCGCTATCGATGAAACTCGCGATACTCTGGTTCTCGCGGACGATGCTTTCAAAATACAGGCGAGCTTCGTCGTACATCGCCGTCCGCATGGGACCGGTCATCTCGGGGAACTTCGCCGGATCAAACACCTTGCGATCCAAATCTCCCAGTCCCAGCCACTGGGCACCGAAACCGTCAAAGAGTGCCCGGGATCGCGGATCCTCGAGCATGCGTTTGACTTGCGTTTTTAAAATCGATGGTTGGTGAAGCGTTGCAGAATCAGCGAGCTCCATCAGCTCGTCGTCGGGCAACGTCGCCCACAACAGGTACGACAAACGCGAAGCGAGTTGATAATCGTCGAGCGGAACAATTCCGGCCTCGGGATCCAGATCATCCGCCGGGGTAATGAACAGAAATTGCGGCGAAACCAGGATCGCCTTGAGCATCAACCGCACAGCGGCTTGGTAGGAGAGTTCGTTTTGCCGCCCCAAGTCAAATACGTTGATCAGTACATTGAGCTCGGCATCGGAGGGCGGTCGCCGATAGGCTTGCTTGGCCAACGATGCGGCCACTTGGCGGGCCGCTGCCCGATAATCTTCTTGCGTCTCGGGGACTTCGCCAAACGCGCGTTCCTGCCACGCAGTCGGCGGTGAGCCGGCGGGTGCCAGAACTCGATTGAGCACCTCTTCAGCGATCGCGAGATACTGCTCGAGTTGGATTGGGGAAAGTGAATTGAGGTAGCCTTCGCCGCTGACCTCGTCCGGCAATGCATCGGCGATCGCGGGATCCACTCCAAACAGATCTCGCAACGTGTTGCCGTATTCCGCTTTGGTCAACCGGCGAATCACGAACGTCCCCGGATCCTTGGGACTGAGGTATTTGACTTTGTCGAGCCATGCGGCGAACATCTGACGCTCCTCATCAGTGGGCTCGTCCATCCCGTCCGGTGGCATGTCGTGAGCCTTCACTCTGGCGGCCGCCTTCTTCCACTTCTCGCTGAAGGCAGCGTGTCCCGGTGTGTCCAGCGCCGGAGTGAAACTCAGCCCTGCCTCCGTCGGCCGGCTGTTTTGGTGGCACTCCAGGCAATAAGTTTTGATAAACGGCGTCACTCGTTTTCGAAAAAATTTCTCCGCGTCCGCTTTGCGTTCCGCCAGATCGTTGGGATTCGCCGATTCAGCGGAGCAGGGGTGCGAGTGAACGCACCAGACAGCGAGCACTGCCATGGAAATGATGCCACGGAAAAAACGTACTGCTGCGATGTTCACTCCAAACGGCATCCCTGACCCCTATTCGTATCGGCTGATGATTTGTTGTCTCGCCAACGGTCTGTCGAGCGGCGAATCCGCCGTACCGGCGAGGGAGACAATTCTACCATCCGCTGGCGTCTCA
Source organism: Allorhodopirellula heiligendammensis (assembly GCF_007860105.1). NCBI lineage: Bacteria > Pseudomonadati > Planctomycetota > Planctomycetia > Pirellulales > Pirellulaceae > Allorhodopirellula > Allorhodopirellula heiligendammensis. The sequence continues at coordinate 2,500,704 of NZ_SJPU01000001.1, read as the reverse complement.
CGTCACGATTGGCGTGCTAACAGAACGAGAATACAACTGCCGTCATCGATCACGTTCAACCCCGCTTCACGTGCCGCTTCGCTGGCGTGTTCGTCTTCGGCTCCGGGTTGCATCCAAATGTGTTTGACTCCGGCGGCGATCGCATCGGCGACGACGCTGCGTGTGACTTCCGGAGGCGTGATGATCGACAGAGCTTCGGGAAGGATCGGTAGATCGGTGATCGTCGGGTAGGCTCGGTGGCCCTCGATCTCGTCCTGGGCAGGATTCAGCGGATAGGTTTCGCGGCCGGCAGCGAGGAGTGCGCGGAAGACTTTGTTGCCGTACTTGTGTGGGCGGTTGGATGCGCCGGCGACTGCGTATGTCTTCGCCGCGAGAAAATCTTCGATGGAGTTCATATCGACATCTATTCCGAACGAGGGAGCTGCATCGAAAAAGCGTGCAACGACGGTTTCAACAATGACCTAGTACGATAAACTAGCCGCATGGAACAACTGCGTGAACTCCACTTCGATGATCTGAACGCGGCGATGGAAGAAGCCAGATCGCTGCTAGCGAGTGGCTACCAGCGACATGGCAACTGGTCGCTGGGACAGATTTGCCGCCACTTGACACTCGTCCAAGATCCAAGCGTCGCTGGCTATCCGAGATGGATGAGCCTGTTCGCCTTTCTACGCCCAGTGATGCGGCGAGTTCTGTTGCCGAAAATATTGAGCGGGGATTCGCCGCGTGGCATTCGCACCGCGTCCATGTTCGTTCCACCAGCGGATTTGGATGACGCTCGAGAAGTCGAGGTGTTTGCTACGAGTGTGGCTCGATTCCAGGCCCACCTCGGTGACTACGCGCCGCATCCAGCGTTCGGGAGACTATCGCGAGCACGGGTGGAGCAAATCCACGCAGCGCATGCCGCTCACCACTTGCGGTTCCTTGATCGCCGCGACTCGTCCCTGGTCGACCCGGGTTCGGCCTGACGCGTGCTGGCTCATCCCTTGCATTAACAGGTTCCGTCAGATCGACTGGCGTTGACGGGTATTGCGACCTGAATGTTGGTGACGATTGAGAAAGGACATTGATGGGACCAGTGTTTTGGAAGACGGCTGCGCTATTGGTGCTGTCGAACGTATTCATGACATTTGCGTGGTACGCGCACTTAAAAAACTTAGACGGTCGGCCGTGGATGATTGCGGTTCTGGTGAGCTGGGGTATCGCGTTTTTTGAGTATCTGATCCAAGTGCCGGCAAACCGCATCGGATTCACTCAGATGAATCTGGGGCAGCTGAAGATCTTGCAAGAGGTCATCACGCTGAGCGTCTTCGTGCCGTTTGCGGTGTTCTACATGCACCAACCGCTCAAACTCGATTACTTGTGGGCTGCCCTATGTATCATGGGTGCCGTGTTCTTCGTGTTCCGCTCGGCCACTTGATCGACGTCGTCCGCGTTACCTCGCCAATTGACGTCGCGTTACGGACAGTTCAGCAGGTCGAAATCGGCGTGATGACGCGGTTGCCCGCTAACAGGTCAGTATCAGGCTGAACGCAATGATACGTGATATAGTGTTGTCCCCTCCATCACGTCCAGGAACTGCTTGCCATCATGTTAATACGAACTCCCCGCACACTTCTGTTTCTTATCGCACTCTTCGCGGCGGCCACGACGGGTGCCAGTGAGCCACGCCAGAACTCGACGCATCTATTCATTTTGTCGGGGCAGTCCAACATGGCGGGACTCGACCCCAGCACCTCGTTCACGCCCACGGTAGAGGCGGCATTCGGTAAGGAAAACGTCACCGTTGTCAAAGACGCCATGGGCGGCCAGCCGATTCGGCATTGGTTTAAGAACTGGAAGCCATCGCAAGGTGATCAGCCCAAAGCAACCGGTGATCTGTATGATCGGTTGATGAAAAAGGTAAACGCCGAGACCGCTGGGAAAGAATTCACGACCGTGACGTTTGTCTGGATGCAGGGAGAGCGGGATGCCAGGGAGAGTCACGGAGACGTCTATGCCGCCAGCATGAAGGGGCTGATCGAGCAACTGGCCAGTGATCTGGGACGTGACGATATTAACTTTGTCATCGGCCGCCTGAGCGATTTTGACCTTCGGAATGCAAAGCATCCGCACTGGACCAAGGTCCGCGAGGCGCAAGTCGAAGTGGCCACGGGCGATTCCCGCGGTGCTTGGGTCGATACCGACGACCTGAACGACGGCACGAACAAGCGAGGCAAGGAGGTGAAAGATGACTTGCACTACTCCGTCAGTGGCTACAAAACGTTAGGCAAACGCTTTGCAGAGAAGTCCATTGAACTGATCCAGCAAGGCACCCAGCCCACTGCGGCGGCGACGCCCGATGCGCAACGGTAAACAGCGACCGACGATGCGTGCAGCGGTCGCGACTATTACGGAGACCATGGCACGTCGCTCGACATGTTGACGGAACTGTGGTCCCATCCAACGTTTAATAAACAGGGCGTTGGCTGGTAGTTGGACGTGCCATGGTTTCCCACACCGTTGTTGGTATGAAGGCCGTCTCGGACCGTTCTACCTGGCACGGCGGCCGCGGCCGTTCATCGGATCCACTTCCCCCCAATAGCCACCGATGATGTGGGGGAACTTGCCGGGCGTGACATGGTAATGCGGGCCGCGTTCCTCGTCGGTGTGCAGATTGAACTCGTTGAGGGGATGATCCTTGTTGTCTTTCGCCAGCAAACCGTCGGCTTCATATGGCCCGTAAACAGGGAATCCATCGAAGGCGAATCCAATCACCGAAGAATGCATGTGGCCCTCGTCACTCCACGGCGTTTTCACGCACACGGGATACTTGTGATAGTGGTAGGCACTCTGGGGACTGGGGTGTCCACAACAGCGATCCAGACGCCACACCGCATCGGTTTCGAAAATGTGATCGAACGGGTTGAAGAAAATCACGCCGTTGGTGGCCACGCCAATCGGCCCCATCGGTAGACCGCCGTTGGAATTATGAGCGTCCATCGCGATCGGATCCGTCGCCAGCTTGGGGTACTTGGGGAGATACCAAGTGTTCGCTTTTTCTTGGATGTACGAGGGATTGCCATCGAGCATCCGCCACTTATCGGGGAACGTGGCGGTCGGGTGATTCGGCAAATTGCGACTTCGCATCACAATGTGGTCGTCGGTTACGGTGATCACTACCGCGTACGGTTTCTCCACGTCCTGTTCCACGAGATCGCCCGAGAAATCCTTGTAACCGGCTCGCAACCAGGATGACATGTTGCCGGCGAAGGGAGCCTCAAAACGTCCCGATCGATACAGCAGCTGATCCGCATTTGTGTAGTCAAACTGTTTCGGAACCTGCTTGCTGCCGCCTTGCGGATCGAAGTACCAACGGCCGCCGAGGGCCACGAGCGAGTCGACGTCCGGCTGCGGAAAATGACGATTAGCGTTAACCGGTGGCTGGTAATCGGCGGGGGTCGCGATCGGTTGCAGCGTCATCGATTGCACCCAAAACTCCGACTTCGTGCCTTCGCCTTTTCCATCCGAAAAACCGACGCTCAATCGAACGGAATCGACTTCTGCGAAGGGGGTTCGAAAATCCATCGCATAGGATCTCCAGATCGCATGGCCGAGATTAGCGTTGGTCGATTCGTCATGGAAGTCTTTTCGCTCACGCTCGACCTGCGGATAGATTCGCGTCTTAATCAGATCCAGTGAATCGGTGCCGTTCTGTTGGAGGAACTCGACTTGCAAGTACAAGTTGTCTTGGTCGACAGCGAATCCATCTTGAGCCATGCCGGTGATGTCAAAGCGGTACCAGCGGTGAGCGGAGGACACATCGTGGTTGACGATCGACGCTGCACCAGCGAGCTCGCCATCACCGTTCTTGTCAGCACCGGAGAATAGCCGGATACCGACACCATTGGACTCCACCGCACGGTTACCGAGGATGCTGTATTCCACGTCGCCGAGAAGCTCGGCGTTGGCCAGCGAAGAGCCTTCATTGATGGCGGAGTTTGAATCGGCCGCGGAACTCGTCAGGGTCTGCGGCGATTTTGGCGTGGGTTTGGGGGTGGCTGCGAATGTCTTGACGACTTCCGCGACGGGTTGGTCGGCGGCAACTCGTTGTTGGAAAGTAGTTAACTCAGCGACCAGTTGATCGATGATGGTACTCGGTCTCGCCGCCAAGTCCGTGCGTTCGCTCGGGTCGCGGACAACGTCGTAGAGTTCCAATTCGCCGTCAGCGGATTGGATCAGTTTCCAGTCTCCGCGAAAGATTGCGAAGTCCTCCTCTGCGATCACCAAGGTTCGCGGCGTGGTGGCCTTGCCGATGATACTCGACCACAGATCGATGCCATCGAGGGGCTTGGCTTCCTGCAATGAAACGTCGGTGGCGCCCGCCAGGGTGGGAAGGAGATCGTGGATCGCCATCAATTGTTGCGACTTCGTGCCCGGCTCGGTCATGCCGGGAGCCCGGACGATACAGGGAACTCGGATGCCGCCCTCATACACCTGACGCTTCTGCCCCCGAAACGGCGCATTGGAACCCATCCGGGCGGCGCCATTGTCCGAAGCGAACACAACGATCGTGTCATCTCGCATGCCCTGCGATTGAATGGCCGCGAGAATCTGACCGATGCCGTGATCCAACGATTCCACCATCGCGGCGTAGGTAGCATTCTGCTCGTCAAGTTGACCTCTGTATTTGGCCACTCGATTTGCAGGAGCTTGGAACGGGGAGTGTGGAGCATTGTAGGCCACCACCATGAACAATGGCTTCTGCCCCTCTCCCAGTTCGGTAAGAACTGCGTCGCTGGATCGTCGGTCACGAGAGTGTTGCCGACTTTCGCTACGGGCGTGTTGGTTGATGCGATTGATCGCTTCCCGCGTCAGCAAATCCGTCGCGTAGCCCTGCTCGTTGACAGTTGTGCCGTTTCTCTGCCAGTCAACATGCCCCCGGTTGCTCGTATGCTGGTAGTAGTCGACGGAGGCTTCCAGAAATCCGTAGAAATGATCGAACCCGCGACGAGTGGGGTTGAACTTCATGTCCGTGGAGTGGTTCAAGTGCCATTTCCCAATCAACGCCGTTTCGTAGCCAGCGTCTCGAAAGTCCGCCACCAACAATCGCTCGGTCAACGGCAGCCCTTCGTCACGTGGTCGGACGGGTCCGCTGATCCCGTAGCGTCCCGGAAAACGGCCGGTCAACATCGCTGCCCGAGCGGGGCTGCAGGCGGGATAGGCGTAGAACCGCTCGAGCTCCAAACCCTCCGTGGCCAGTTTGTCGATGTTCGGCGTTGCGGCAACGCCGCCATGAATACCGATGTCACCCCAGCCAAGATCGTCAGCGAGCAAGACAACGACGTTTTTAGGTGTGCTTCCCAGCGAACTGGTTTGTTGCTGTGCCGATACGTCGCTGGCGGTCATCAACGATGTCAGCACAGCACAGGCTACGAGCACACTCGATAGGGAACCTGCGCCACATGTTGACATTTTGCTTGCTGCCAGGTTGGGCCGCTGTTGAACCCGAATAGGGAATTGCATCGTTCTCATGAGGATTATTCACTGGTAAGCTGGGAGCGGAACTCGTGGAGAGTTTCGGCGATCTGGTATTGCGAGCGTCTCGGCAACGTTCGCGTCGGGAGTGGGGCTACTCACCTAAACCCGCGTGGACGATGCAATCTACGGGCATTTTTTAAAAATCCAGAAAGTCCTGACCTCTGTCGCTG
>NZ_SJPU01000001.1:1180089-1284017 GCF_007860105.1 Allorhodopirellula heiligendammensis | reverse complement strand
GGACATGTACGTTCCTGCAAAGAAGATGTGAGAATTCTCTTTGAAGGATGGCATGTCCACACTTTTTTATCCATCCGTCGTAACTTCCGCGACTTCAAACCCGGCGCACGCTTTAGTCGGATGAGCCTTGATGAATCGCTCACCGCCTTCAATCGCGTTTGAAATCGTAATAAGAGAAAAAGATTCCATCACTCACCAATGCGTCACTACGACTTACCATCAAGAATTGTTAATGAGTGTTAGTGTATCCCATCCGACTCGTCGAACTCGACCTTAAACCAAGCGGCCCCAAACTCGTCCATACGTTCAATCCTATCGACCGGATTTGTAGCGATAACTCGCTCGATGACGGTCGCGGTAGAATCTCGGTCAATAATATCCGCTGCAATCGCCCGCTCTCGTCTCGCCAAATCGCAGTTGAGGACAAAAAGTAGGCGGATAGAGTCGCCGACTGGTGATTGATTTCGATCTGACACTGCTTTTAGCTCCGAACCAACGCGGCGATGATCGGCTCGGCAGCCGACTTGACCAACCCCACCAACTCGTCATCCATGAACTGATAGTCGTCAGAAATGTCTAACACATGCACCGAATTGAACATCGACTCACTGGGATGGTCGGCCAAGATCCGCTGCCGACATTTGCCTTCCATTACCAACATCACTTCCGCCCAAACAATGTCGCTCGCCCGAGTGGTTTGCGTTGCCCCACGCGCCGTGCCGCGGGATCGAACCGAAATCCGATCGTCACTGCGGTTAATGGCTTCGGCCGTCAGACTGCGCCATTGCTTTTTGCCGTACAAAAACAGCACGTTCAGTTTGTTCAAAATGAGATCTTTCGAGTTGCATCAAGAAGTCGGCACAGAATGTCCCCAACATTCCAAGCGTCATGACTCGCTTTACGAGTCTTCATTCCATTGATTAACAGCGTCCGAAAGAGGTTCGCATTGGACCCTCGCTAAATGACGATTGTATCATGGGCCCCATGGTTGATGACACAGCGGTTTAGCTCAGCAGACGGATCAGCTTGCTGACGCTCTCGATTCGCTCGACTGGCGACGGGTTCAGTGTCGCCGCCAAGATGGCTCGGAAAGTCGCCGGACACTCTGCGAATCTCAAGGCATCTTCCTTACGGTTGGCCAGCGTCTTCTCAACGATCTCGCCGAGATGGCGACCGGCGTTAGGAGGCGTGCGATAGATGAACCAGTGAACCAATCCGCCGACAGCGTAAATGTCTGTCTTGGGGCTGACCGTGCCAAACGATGAATCAATTTGTTCCGGCGCGGCGAAACCAAGCGTGCCGCCGAGAATTGAAGTCGCCTCCGGGACGGTCGCTTGAGAGAAACCGAAGTCGGTGATGGTGATGCGATTATCTCGATCGACGAGAATATTGGTGGGAGTCAAGTCGCCGTGAACGAGCCCGGCTTGGTGGACTGCATCGAGTGCTTGGCAGATTTGCAGTAGCCAGCCTCGGAATTGCTCGATTGTGGGACCCGAAATCGCATCGATCGATTGACCATCAATCCACTCACTTAACAAGTAGGGGCCGCCGTGCGGTGATTCGCCGTAACCGAGGTACCGGATCACACCCGGATGATCGATCTGCGAGGCAAGGTCGATCTCGCGTAAGAACGATCGTCGCGCGTCCTGGTTCTGCCAGAACGCTTTGCGAAGAAATTTGACGGCGACGGTTTCGCCACTCGTTTGCATGCCGGCTCGATAGACCTTTCCGAATCCACCGCTGCCAATCAATTTACCGAGCACGAAGTCGTTGTATTCCACTCGTGGCAACTTCGGCGGACTGCTTGCCGCGTGTGCGTTCATCCCAGCGTCTGGGGCCGTAAAGCCGAGGTGCTCGCGAACTCGTGACAAGCGACGCCGAACGGTTCGCTCGTCGATCCCCAGCGAATTGGCTAGCTCACGCTGCGTCTGGCCGGCGAGCAGTCCCTCAACAATGGCAAAGAGTTCCTCGGGCAGCTCGGCCTTTACCAACGCGACGACCTCACTAACTTCGTCTTCGGACGTTGTCGCATCCTCGACGATGGCAAGCCGTCCGACATCGTCAAGGGAAAGCCTCTCGTAATCTCCACCTCGCTTAGCGGCCGATTGCCGTTCAATGGAGCGAGCCATTTTGCGACGAACAAACGTTGCCAACAGTCGCCACAGCGAGACGCTGCCGCTGACTTCGATGCGGCTGTGCCTCGCGGCGTTGAAAAAACTTCCCAACGCGGAGTGAACCACTTCTTCTGGATCAACTGAAGACCGGTATCGGCGATTCAGTCGATTGGCGACCAGAGCGACCAATCGGATTGTATATCGATTCGCGAACACTTCGGCGGCTTGTTCATTTCCCGCTTTCCACTCGCGCAGCAGCCAGTCATCGGGACGATTGGTGATTGCTTCCGCTTTGTTTGAATTTTCGTCTAGGCCGCTGTCCGGTTTCAAATTCGCATTCTCACTTCCTTTGTGGACGAGGTAACGAGTCCAGATTCTACGAACGAGGGCATCGTAACCTCGTCACTTACAGACTAACAGCTAAGGACTAAATGATGGCAATGGTTGTGACTCAGCCCTGCATTGGGTGCAAAGACAAAGCTTGCTTGCCGGTTTGCCCGGTCGAATGCTTTCACGAAGACGAGTCTATGGTCTACATCGACCCTGACGAGTGCATCGACTGCGGAGCCTGTGTCCCGGAATGCCCCGAGGAAGCGATCTTCTACGAAGACGACGTCCCGGACCAATGGAAAGGCTTCATCGAAATGAACGCCACCAAGTCCGCGGAATGTCCGTCGGCTCATGAGTGAACAACGAAAGATCGACTAAATCCGCCAATCGCCCGAATGAGCAAAAACTGGAAGTCCGAGGGGCGATGGCGGGTGAATCATCGTAGAAGCCACATCGGGCCAATGAGTTGGGATCCGTTCTAGAAAGTTGCCTCCGTAGACCCGGTCAAGCGCGAAGTCGTCGCGGTGGACGTACCCACATCGCCTACCACGGGTCAATGATTGCTCGCTCTATCTCCAAACTTGTCGTCCGACAATATGAGCAAACGAAGAGTGAGAACATGAAAGTGCGATGCCTTGAATTGATCGACAAAATGGAACGAGTTGGTTACATGGGCATCTCGGACGAGCTATCTAGATTAGAACGCTGACAATAGCTCCAGCCAGTTCGCCTAGTCTTAGCTTGGGGATCCGCTGCCGTCCCCCGGTGCTGCATAGCAAACAGACGTCCCGTTCAACGACCTCAACCGAAAGTTTCTCTCCTCCGCCAATGGACCTCGCTCGACGAGTGGCAACCTGTGCTGCGCATTACGCACCGGCAATCGGGCGTCTCGATGCCGAACCAAATCTACGCAACCGGATTCATCAATTACTGGCGATTGCCCAGGCCTCGGATTACGAATCGCTGGTTCTAGGCGACTTAGGATGTGGTGCATTCACCAACGACCCAAAACAAGCGGCGATCGATTTCCGAGCCACCATGGAAGGCCAACTTACCGGAGCGTTTGGGCACGTGATCTTTGCCGCCACCAATTAGTTGGACAACCGCCGGTTCCTTCGACCATTTTGCGAAGTCTTTTTGGCCCTGGAGCGAGCGTTCGCCAAGCTAAGAAACGTCGCGAAACACGCCCGACGTGTAAACCGAGACCAACATGTCAAACAGAGACTCAGAGAGTTCTCGTGGTTGTCTCTGGGCTGCGGGGCGAACCAGGGTGGTTGGATTCGGCGGCCCGGACTCTCTCGGCGAAAGATAGAACTTTGGGTTTGGGCGCCGCGGTGGCGAAAGACCGCGAAAAACGGGGCGGAAACGAGAAACGCCCGCGGATCATGTTGGACCGGCGGGCGTTAACTGGTTCGCGAGAGTTTTCGCGTTTTGAAATTCAGCTCAAATCGGGGTTGGCTCGGTTAACAGCGGGGTTAACAGACAATCGTCATAAAACCTGGGAAATGCGACGAAAACGCGATTTAGAGACCCGCGTTTCGTAGTTGGGATCGATTTCGTTTGTTTTGTTTATTTGCTTTATTGCGTTTGGCCGATACACTAGAGGTGGAGACCAAATCATGAACGCAGCACTTTCCGATCTACCGAGTACGCTCTCACCAACGCCCAGCGATGCGGAGTTGGCGAAAGCGTCTAGTCGCGCTATCGCGGATCTAGTCGCCCACGAAAGCGAAGCCACCTTTCGATTGGTTGCCACGCTAGGAAAAAAGGAAACCGAGATTCAGATTCCTTCGTCGGCGCTGCAGCTTCTTGGCGCCTTGCTGACCGAATTCGCCAAGGGAAACGCGGTGACGATGTTCCCGGTGCATGCCGAATTGACGACGCAACAGGCTTCGGATTTGCTCGGTGTGTCGCGGCCGTTTCTGGTGGAGCAGCTTGAAAAGGGCGAGCTTCCGTTTCGCAAAGTTGGCACCCACCGACGTGTGCTGCTGAAGGACCTGATGGAGTACAAACAGTCGGAGGACCGCAAGCGTCATGAAGCACTTGATGAATTGGCGGCTCAGGCGCAAGAGCTCGATATGGGTTATTGAGCCTTGAGTCACTTCACGGTTGTTTACGACGCTTGCGTCCTGTTTCCGGCACCGCTTCGTGACCTGCTGATGCAGCTCGCAATGACGGGGCTGTTTCGGGCTCGTTGGTCGTCGATGATCCACGATGAATGGACTCGAAGCGTTCTGAAAGTCCGTGCTGATCTGACGGCAGAGCAACTGTCTCGCACTCGTGAGTTGATGGACTCGCACGTGCTCGATGCGCTGGTGACTGGCTTCGAACCGTTGATCGACGCTCTTGAGCTACCTGATCCCGATGATCGGCATGTTCTGGCTGCGGCGATCCGGTGCGGAGCCGATGCAATCGTGACCTACAACTTGAAAGACTTTCCCGACGACACTTTGAGTACGTACGGGATTGAAGCGATCCACCCAGACTCGTTCCTTCTCAGCCAATTGGATTTGGCTCCGAGCGTGGTACTGACCGCTGTTAAACAAACTCGTGCAAGACTGAAGAATCCGCCGAGATCGCCAGAAGAATACCTTGGCTGTCTCGGTGAACAGGGACTGACGCAAACCGTCAGCGAGCTGAAGCATTCCATACAGCTGATTTGAGTCCGCGTCCCAAGCTCGTTTGCGATTGTTCGGCTGTCACATTTTGGAGTGCCAAACCAGCAACGCAGCGAGATAGAGATGACCTACCGGAAAGGGCTCACGAAGTTCGACTGATGAGGCGGAGATTGCAAATTGCTTCTTGCCGGTCTCTACAATCAAATCAACGCCCCAAGCGGCATTCCTGGCGGGACTTGCACCGACAACTTCGACTCGCTGCCCCAACACAATGGCGGGAAAGTGAACGGCGAGTTCTTGAATGGCCATGTCCACCAAGCCCGATGCTTGTTCGTCGCCGTAACAGTCAACGGTTGCCTCCTCGTAGGCTTCTTTGATTTCAGCTGGGTCACACTTGGTCATCCAGGTTGGATAAGCAATTTTCACGATTTCAGTCCCGCCAACTTGCCAAATTCGGCATCGCCGATGAAGCCCACTTCATCGGCTCGGATCATTTCGGCAGCCCACTGCTTTGCCTGTTTACCTCCGGCTCGTTTGACAGCTTTGATGACTGGCTTCAAGCAGTCTTCAATCTCGTAGCTCATCAAGCCCTCGTCGCTGCATGCGACCTGATAGCTGCCTCGTTTCATCAACTCGAGCGAAAGCCGCTTGGCTTCTTCCAGCTCTCCGTGCTCGATCAGCTTCTTAAGCCCCTTTTCGACAGCTTCGTAAGACTCGTGATCGTAGTCGAAGTTATAGTTCATTCGTCGTTCGTCGAAATCTGTCGCCAGAGCGATCGCCGTCTCAATGTCATTAACAACGAGTGAGACTGGTTTTTCCACATTCAGGCGTGCTTCCAGCTCACGTTGAACTTCGAGATGTTGTTTCGAGAACTCTACCAGGAAATCAATCAGCTCTGCCTTCTTGCATTTGCTGAGCGCCGATCGAATCAGTTCGCTGGGCGACAGATCGTCTTTGCGGAATTTCTTGGTTGGTTTTGCGCGGCGTGTCATCGGTAATTCAGTCCTTGTTCTTTGAACGCTCGCTTGGCATAGCTGAGCGTTGGATACTTTTTCGCGATTCTCCGGGCGGCTTGGTCTGCCATTCGTGATCCTTCGTCGCCGCCAACCGCTTCGCGGAGTTCGGCGAGCATCTTGGCGGCTTTGGTGTAGTTCTCTGTCGAACGGGATTGGATTAGCTTCTCGGCATCCGAGGTCGCTGCCGCGGGATGTTTGCGCATTTTGGCAATTCGTCTTTCGAGTTTGCGTTTCTCGCTGGTTAGCTCCCGCTTCTTGCGTTGGTCTGCTTTTACACTTGCTAACTCCCGGAGTTCTTCGAGCGTGCGAGAGCCGGGATTGGCCGGCCAAGTGGACTGATCCGATTTGTTTCTCATGGCGGCGAGGGATTCGGCACGCACGGCCGCTGCGTCATCTTCCAGAACACGCCGCATCATTTCCAGCGAGTTGCCGTGGAAGTCACCGTAGTGGTACTCATTCGTGGATTGCCAACGCGTCGCCTCTGCCCGTGTTGACTGGTGTCGCATGTACTCGAGCTGCTTGTCATCGAGCGGTTCGTCGACAGCGGAAAAATAGATGTACTGGTAATCGCTCATGGATGGTTACTCCGTCTTGCCTTGAACTGCGCCTTCATGGTGTGCTTCGCTGAAAAACGCAAATTCGCTGCTACGACAGTCAATGACGCCCTTAGCTTACGACGAACCAGGGGGCCTGTCGCTCCTGTACCCGGTATCGGCTGCGCGTAGCGAAAAATCGGCTCATCCAACGGAAGCGTGCGCCCGAGGTCTTCAAGGATCGGGGCGAGCTGGATATGCACCGGCAAGCAAAAGATCGCCGACCACCCAGTATGTCCGATTGCAGGGCGTGGGTCTGGACGGATGTGAAAAGATGGTTGGGATGTTCAATCGAAGATCTTGCTTGAAAGAGGTAAGATGATGAATTGCAAGCACACGATATCAGGACAAACGGATGACATGGTTCACCAAGCTTACCGGAATCGACGAGCAATCGCCCGATGGGGTTCGCCGACAGATATCGGTTGACGGAGAGCACATAGTCTGCCCCGATGGCCGACAACTCGCGTTTGGCCGACTCGAGACACCTAAGTTGTCCGAGCTCCGGCAACGGGTTGCGAGTTTAGAGGCCGAACCAAGGCGTTCGACAGTCCGCGAAGTCGTCGGCGATGTTCGATCGCTCCACGCCGACCCGGCCAATGCTGGTGCATTATTCCAAGTCGCTTCGCAGTTCAATCTGCTTGAGATGATCGGACCCGACGTAACTCCTGAACGCGGCGTTGGCATCTACGAGAACGATAGCACGCAAGGCCCAGCATGCGCGATCGCGTGCGGTGCTGGCACGATCTACCGCAACTATTTTGCTGACGTCGATGGCCAAATCGGTCAAACTGCTGACAAACAAATTGATTGTTCCGCTGACCTCGGACGCGAACTTGGCAATACCAACCGTCGGCTGTGGACGATGCAGAACGGCTATCTCTTTCCGAGCGATGATGGACTCGCCGAGATTTCTGAAAGACTCCGGGCCGCTGACGAAGCCGAGCGAGATGCACTGCTCGGCCAGCTCCGCATTGGCCTGCAACTCGACGCCGAGGTCACGCTCGAAGGAGCGAACCACCGCGTCTCGCAAGCGTATTGTTCGGCGCTACCTGTCGCATACGGCAGACAGCCTACCGACCAGTGGGCCGAGTTTGCCCAGCTCGTTCTCAACGCGGCTTACGAGGCCACACTGGCCGCCGCCGTGGTCGGCGCTGCCCGAACCGGCAACCGAATCGTCTATCTCACGCTGCTCGGCGGAGGCGTCTTCGGCAACCGAGACCAGTGGATCATTGACGCAATTGAACGAGCGTTCCAAACGTACCGAAACCACGGTCTCGACGTGCGCATCGTCTCGTACCGCTATTCCAACTCGGCGATCGCAGGGCTCCTTGATCGAATCGATTGAATGGTCACGCCAATTGCGTTCCGCAACGTGACGTCAACCAAGCTTTCACATTGATCGGCTTCGCGAATAATAAATGCGGCTCACCGACAAACTCGAAACCCAGCGGCTTCCCCATGGTGTTAATTCGCTCTTCATAGGTTGCCCGCGCGATCGTCCATGGTTGGTGATCAATTTCACCCCGAAAAATACAACCTCCGCGATTGGCACTGTAGAGACAATAGCGAGCTGTCAGCCAATGTTCGAGCGTACCGGGTTGGGCGTGAAAGAAATCGCCCGTCGCCGCATACGTCGCTTCGTACTCCGCCGCCGGTTCGCCGCGATGCGTCCGCCCACTTCGGTAGTCGATCGCGCCATCGGCATCGCAATCGATCGACATCGTCGCGTCCATATACGGCAAATTGAACGTCGCCCTGGCGACTCGCACGGCCACGCGACTGGCTGCGTCCAAAGAGAAAAACCACACACCCGGTTTACCATCGATGGTGACGTACGTCCGCACGTTCAATTCCAAGAACTGACTCAAGCCGGGAATCGGCGGGCACCACCGGGGTCCAATGTTCGACATCAGGAACGGCACGATACCGACCCAAGCTTTCCCATCCCGCGTGTCCAGCGTCACCCCATTGGGCAGCAGTGAAGCAACCAAATCCGGCTCGATCGGCCAGTGCGCGAATAATAGCTCCGACCATGTCATCCGCATGACCCACGGCTGATTCGGAAGTGACCAAGTTCGATCGCTTACCATCTCCTCAGTTCTTTCTTTCATTAGAATTGTTCCAGGCCGATTCAGTTTCAGCGAATCGATCGTCGAAACCTTCACGTTCGTTTCCCAAGCCAAAGCAGGCACTCAGCGACTCGGCCACTTCCATCCGTACTGAATTCGTAGATCAGCATCCTGCAAAACCGCCTCACTTGAATTTTTTTTAAGACGAGTTGGGACGCAGAGTTTGTCGGCTTCCAACGCATCGACAAGAGATGCGTTGGAACTCACATCGGACGCGGCGTTCTTCTCTTTCCGCTCGGCGTAACTGATCGAGTTCAGGTACAGACGCTCGACTTTGACTCTGGCCCATTCCGTCTTGCGAAGGAACTTCAGACTGCTGTTGATACTCGGTTCGTAGTTGAAGCAGTGCATGTTGATCCGCTGCTCCAGTCGCTCCCACCCGTAATCGGCGACCAAGTATTCGAGCATCGCTTTGAGAGTAACGCCGTGCAGCGGGTTGTTGGGCTGGGGTTGATTCATGGCTATCTCGGGGACTCTAAAACTCTATCTCTGAGGGCCGATTATTGTTAATTGGGCTTCCCATGTTAACCCAGAGACTTCGAGAGATTCGGTTATCCTGTCGGGGCCAGACGGCGGGAAATGAATTGCGTGGCACGGTGCCCGCACCGTCCAAGCCGCAGGCGAAAATCGCCACCGCCAGCAAAAGTCCGGAAAAACGCCAAAAGGCCGGTGTGTGTGCATCGGCCTTGGGCGTTCACTTGTGGGCAGCAGCATTTCGCAACTGTCCGAAAAGGCTCGGCGAATGTGACGCCGATCATGACGTGGAAAAGAGACCTCTCTCAGACATTGAAACACGCAGTGCTCAATGCCTTTTGCGTGGTAAGCGAGAAGCACTTGGACCACATCCTTCGTGTATCACAAGACTGGTACAACCTCCGGCGTGGACATTCGAGTCGAGATCATCTGCCATCAGTTCGCGGCAGTGAAACGCTGCCTACAGTGGATTTGAAGTCGAAACGCGTCGTTTGCAACATGGATGGCACCATCCGGCAGTGATCCGGTCCGTCGGACATCGAAGCCTAGCCGCGTCACTGCTCGCACGAATGAATCGACGCGGTCGAATTCAATCGAACAAGATTAGTGACACCTGTTCACCATTCGTGATGGCGTGTCTGGTCAGATCCTCGCGGCGGAGCTACACTATTGGCCGGTAGGAGCATCGAATCGTTGAGTACCGATCAAAAAAAGAATTCGTCACTCGGGAAGCATCGTCCACTTCAACGCGTGGACGTGATTTGTGATCGCTATGAGCAACAATGGCTCGCTGGTGAGCGTCCAGATCTTGGCGAGTTCCTCCAGCAACCTGACTCGCCAGTCCAGGCCGATTTGTTCACGGAGCTACTGCGGCTAGACATTCACTACCGGAATCAGAACAACCTGCCCATTCATCCGCAGGACGTTGTCAAACGATTCCCGAACTTTCAAACCGAGATCCAGAACGCCTTCTTGCTCGAAAACGTGTCCGGTGACACAAGCGAGATACGTAGGGACCAATGGCTGACCCAGACCCAATCGGCTGTAGAGCACACTGTACCTCCGCGATTGACTCGTCTGCCCCTGGTCGAGTTTGACGGTTACGAAATCCTTGGCGAGATCGCCCGCGGAGGGATGGGAATTGTCTATCGCGCCCGTCAAATCGAAGCCAACCGGATCGTAGCGCTCAAAATGATCCTGAGCGGGAACGTCGCCGGCGTCGATGAGATCCAACGCTTTAAGAACGAAGCCAAAGCAGCAGCCCGCTTGGATCATCCCAACATCGTCCCCGTGTTTGACATCGGCGAACAAGACGGACAGCACTTTTTCTCGATGGGCTTCGTCAACGGCCCCAGTCTCAAGCAATTGATCTCAAACGAGCGAATGGATGACCAACGGTCCGCCGAGTTCGTGCGCACGCTCGCCCGGGCGGTTCAGTATGCTCATTCCAAAGGCATCATCCACCGAGATCTGAAACCCGCCAATATCTTGTTGGATGAACACGGCAACCCGCGAATCACCGACTTTGGTCTCTCCAAAGTTTTGCACAGCCAGACCGAATTGACCGGCACCGGGCAGGTGCTCGGGACTCCCGCCTACATGTCGCCCGAGCAAGCGTCTGGACGCTCCAATGAAATTACCGAGGCGACCGACATCTACTCGCTCGGTGGCATCCTTTATGAATTATTGACGGGCTGCGTCCCATTTTATTCCGAAACAGTCGTCGGCCTGTTGATGAAAGTCCAGAATGAAACGCCGCGATCTCCAGCATCGGTCAGTCAAGTTCGGTTGAGCGCGGACCTGGACACGATCTGCATGAAATGCCTGGAGAAAAATCCCAGCGATCGATACTCGACTGCGCAGGATCTGGCCGACGACCTGGATCGCTACTTGCAAGGCGAGCCGATTCTGGCTCGCCCCATCTCTCGCGGCAGACGGATCGCAAGATGGTGTGGGAAACGTCCCTTGATCACCGGACTCGCCGCCTGTCTCGTGATTTCTGTGTTGGTTTTCGGTTCCTCAACCTTGCACTTCGCTAAAACCTCGCAGCTGCGATCGTCGATGGTGGAGTCTGAGAAACGCCAGAAGGATCAGAATTTGCAGATCGCTTTGCTGGCAGTCGAACAAATGGTTGAGCAGGCCAAGCTGTTGGCCGATGTGCCGCGCAAGGAAAAGGCACGCGTTGAGCTGCTCAACAAGGCCACTGATTTTTACAACCGATTTCGACAGCAACGTCCCGAAGATCGATCGCTGCAGTTCCAAGCCGCGTTGGTGCATCAATCGACCGGCAGCGTATTTCGTATCCTGGACCAATTCGATCGGTCTCAAGAGGCCATTGAAACATCAGTTACCCAACTAGATGCGTTGATCGCGGCCGAACCAGCCAACCGACAGTACTCGATTGCCCTGTCTGAAAGCTACATCTCCATGGCGCTGCTGTTGAAACCGCGCAATTTGGATCTCGCGTTCGGTGCGATTGAAAAAGCGATGGCAATCCAGTCAGAGTTGATGAGAGATCAGGATTCCGATGACGACTCACGCCACGCGCTCGCCCGGGTTCTGTACAACCGGGGCATGATGCTCAGCGAACAAGGTCAACATGAATTGGCGGAATCCGACTATCAAGCAGCGATCCAGCTGCTTCGCGAACTCGTCCGATACTCTGACGACCCTGCGACAGACGATTCTCTCGCTGGAAACTATCGACTCGATTTAGGGAGAACACTCAATAACTACGGCAATCTGCTCAAACAAGAGGGGCGCACCGAGGAGGCCAAGAATCAAATCCGGCAAGCGATCGACCTGCACTCGGACTATGCCGATCTCCGAGAGCACCGTCAGGATGTGGCAATCTTTCGAAACAACCTCGCCAACACCCTGATCGCACAAAAACAGTTTGATGACGCTCTGGCCGAGAACTGGCTGTCGATCGAATCGCTTGACGAACTTGTTTCCCAGTTCCCTCGATACGCAAGCCTGAAAAGCGAGCTAGCCAACGTGCTCAACACACGCGGATCGATCATGGGCAGCCAAAATGAGCTCGAAGAAGCGGCTGAGTACTTTGGTCGCGCAGAATCCTCTCTACAGAAGCTTACGCAGGACTTTCCCGAAAACTTTGGATACAGCAACCGCATGGCTGCGGCTCGATACAATGTGGCGGTGGTCGCATACATGCAAAACGAATTCAAAAAGTGCAGCGAAATCCTCCGCAACGCGATTAAAGTTCACCAACACTGTTTTGATGGAAATCCGCACAACGAAGAATTTCGAGGCAATCTTAAAAAGGACTACTCCCTATTCATCAAGACGCTGCAAAAAAGCGGTGACCTGTTCGAGATGGATCAAGCGATCGATGAGTGTGTGGCAACATTCCCTCAAGAACACGAAGTACGACTCAACGCCGCGCGATCGCGTGCACAAGCCTACACCGACGCGAAGCAATCGGAAAACAAAGACATCCGAGAATCGCTCGGACAAAACGCTGTCGAGGACCTTCGGGTGGCGGTTCAATTGGGAGCCAGCACGGATGCGATTGAGGAAAATGGAAAAATCATTGAGCCGCTCAATGTGCTGTTCGGCCGAACCGATTTTCAAGAATTGCTCGACGAGCTGAAATTGAACCCGAGTGCCCCAACGTCGGACGGCGGTGAATGATGATGCCAAGTACGTTGGGAGTGAGCCCGTGATTGTCTCGTCCGCGGGGCTTGCAGGGTAGTTGAGTTCCGACCGGCGGCTGAGCGCCACCGGCAAGGGGCTGTGTCCCTCTGGGCTGGAGAACCACCCAACGATCTTTCGCTTATGCCACCACTCCGCTTGGTTCACGGCATCGCATCGCCATGAACCCAGCGGGGGTCCAGCGCGGATACCGCTTGGCAGGCAGAAGCTGTGTCGTTCAGAATCGTATCGCGTACTCGGCGCGAATGATGTCGTGATACCAAACATGCCTGGTCAATGAGCGTCCATAGCCGGCAAAAAGACTTCGCCGACAATCTGACCAGCGTAAACCAAGCTTGGTATTGATCGTCGTTTCGCCATCCACCGAAATGATCTTGGCGGCGGTTGCCGTATTGGGAACGGTTGCAAGCCCGTCAAGGATGGTCCAACCAACAAACTCGCTCACGAGCGAAAGTCGCTTCAATGAATCAGAACAGGTTGCTTCTCGGCGGTAGAGGTCACAGCCGATCCCGGTCCCGAACCGGAGGATCGGTCCTGCGAAAGGTTCACCGTTGATCTCCGTGCCGTCGATCGGGATCCATAGTCGAACTTCATTTTCCCAACTCGCAAACGAACCCAGTCGCGTCGCATGCAAGAGTGCCGGCTCGAGGCTCGTATGGTCCGTGCCCAAGAGTCGGTCGGCGTCACCCGTCGGAACGTAAACACGAAGTTGTCCCGTCACGACGTGGTGTGAGCTCATCCACAAGATGCCTTTCGCACCCAGTTCGAGATCGCTGAACCCCTGCTCGTTGTCATTGCGTTCGGGATCAATGAAGCGGACCGGCACGTCCAAGAACAAGGACCAAAGCGGACTCGGAGCGAATTCGAGATAGCTTCTCAGCGATTGATAGTCGACGCTTGTTTCTGCCGGAGAAATCGGAACACTGGTCGCTGCGGTCCAGGCTCGGTAGAAAAATTCCGCGCGATCCGGCGTCGGATTGTCGTAGGCCGCATCAAAGCGAAAACGCACTTGGGTCATTGGAATCGCGCAATCGACGTAGCCCACATTTGTGTCCGAAGTACTGAACGGGGGATCGTCGTCTTGCGCAAAACAACTCCCGGCGGTCGCCAAAACCAGCAAAATAAGCGCCGCACCTTGAAGGAGCGTGTGGAAATTTAACGGTCGGGTCATCAATCCAGGCTCGAACCCGCGGTGTTTCGTATGGAATTTTCGATACATTGGTTATCGAGAGGACAATCGGCACGACTTGAATCACAATCATCGACTCGCGCAGGTTGCCCATCCGGAAAATTCACCTCCCCACCGTTCCCGAGGTGCACAACCTCCACAGCGCAGATCGCAAAACACCGTCGACCCTACCACTTGTAGTTGATCCGGGATTCCTCCTCGAAACCGGAATGTTCTTCTTGCCAGCGTTTTTTGAGTTTTAGGAAACCGTACTTGTAGTAGTACTGCGTGACTCGGTCGTGACCGGAACCACCGTCGAGATAGTCACGCGTTCCATCCTTTCCACCGTAGACCCAGTCGTCACCATTCTCGGCCCAGATGTGATCGGTTCCTGAATCACCATACAGTGAGTCGTTTCCATCGCCGCCGTAGATGGAATCATCTCCATATGCCCCCCGAATGTAGTCGTCTCCATCTCCACCGTGAAGAATGTCATTTCCATCAAGCCCCCAAATCCGATCGTTGCCTCGATCGCCAAAGATCAGATCGACATGCTCGCCACCGCGGATTTCGTCGTCTCCGTCTCCGCCATGAAGTTCATTATTGCCGCTGCCTCCCTCAATGATGTCGTTACCGCCTTCCCCTCGGATCAGGTCTGCTCCGTCGCCGCCGTGAATGATGTCAACGCCAATGCTTCCCGTGATGATGTCATTGCCGCTTCCTCCCCAGATGACGTTGTTTTGAGGGACCCACTCGGAATCCAGCGACATAATTTGGTCGTCGCCATCACCGCCCCAGATTTCATGGTTCTGACCAGCGAAGATGATGAGGTCGTCTCCCCCGCCCGCAAAGACTTGTACGTTGTTTCGATGGAGAACCATCAATGAGTTGTCACCATCGTTACCGTGAAGACTGACCGATTCGACGTCCACCAAATTCGTGCCGGCAGAAAAAATGTTTTGCGAAGAATGAACGACATGATTACCGTCAAGATCAATCGACGTTCCATGTATCTGGACGCTGTCGTGGTCCGAGCCGCCATCAGCCGTTCCGCCGCCGTTTCCGATCAACAGTAGATCATCGCCCGCCTTTCCGAACAAATGTGTCTCACCGGTGAATCCTCTGCCATCGAGAGTGTTGCTTCGGGAGTCCCCTTTCAGCGTCAGAATCTCGAGTCCGGCAAAAGCGTAGTCCGCTTGCCCCTTTAAAAGACTGTCGCTTGGAACGAGATCAGGGGAAGCGTCACCGGTCTCAAAGAAGGCATGATCGCCATCACCAACGCCACCCATCACGGTGACGTTCACCGGTGCCTTTCCAATGTGAAACAAGTCGTTTCCGGCACCACCATCGAGGTGTAGATCGATCAGGGCATTGTTTCCAAACTCAACGTGAATTTGGTCGTCGCCACCGAGCGCTTCGACGCCGATCGATTCAATCTCGCTGCCCTGCGGATGAACCAGTTCGATTGCGGTTGACGCAGACTGGGACAGATCTTGGCGTCTGACCACGATGTTGCCGCTTTCGTTGAGCGACAACTCAATCCGTTCGCTGGCGTCGCCGAATCGATAGGTGTAACGATCATCACCGAGTCCACCAAACACGTGATCATCACCCGTCGTATGCAAAATCTGGTCATTTCCCGATCCTCCAATCAACGAGTCGTCCAGGTCCGATCCTAAAAGAACATCATCGCCCGCTCCACCGTTCAGCGATTCCAAGAGAACGGGCTCGGTAACTGAGTTCAGGTCGTTGGGGTCAATCGCACTCCAAATCGACCAACGTTTGATCGAAAATGCGAGACCACTCGCCCTGTCCGACGGTGTTTGTTGCTCGAGGGCCGAGATCCAATCGACAGAACCATCATCTGCGAACAGTTCATCGTTGCCATCGTCTCCCGAAAGTCGATCGATTCCCTGGCCACCGATCAACGAGTCGTCGCCTTCACCACCTTGCAACCGATCATCACCGGATCCACCATGCAGTTCGTCATCGCCGCCGTGACCCAACAACAAATCGTCGCCATCTCCGCCGTCTAGAATGTCGCCACTACCGCTGCCATTGAGAATGTCGTTGCCTTG
Source organism: Allorhodopirellula heiligendammensis (assembly GCF_007860105.1). Lineage (NCBI taxonomy): Bacteria > Pseudomonadati > Planctomycetota > Planctomycetia > Pirellulales > Pirellulaceae > Allorhodopirellula > Allorhodopirellula heiligendammensis. The sequence goes on along the minus strand of NZ_SJPU01000001.1, from coordinate 1,267,819 downwards.
TCCTCCTTCCAGACGCAAAAGGGAATCAAATGTGCCTGTCGCTTTGATGTAGTCATCGCCACCAAGACCTAGAATCCGGATTTCGGAGAACGCCCGATCGTCGACGGGCGAGAACAAAAACTCCTGGGCACCAATTTTAACGGATACCATCCGATCGGATTGAGAGATGTTCAGTAGGTCCCGGCCTTCGGTCGCCCTGATCTCCAGGATTCCGTTTTCCTGCGACGCCGTCAGAACGAGGTTGTTTAATTCATCCCGCAATTCAATCTCGGCTTCGACGGAGTCACCCGTATCGGAACCGCCACCACCTTCGAACGAATCATGCCCTTCGCCGCCGAATAAAGCATCCGAAAAAATTGACCCGAACAATTGATCATTCCCTGTACCACCCATTAGGGTATTGATGACCGTGGGGTTGCCGATCTCAGATTCAGGACTGATAAGCTGGACGAGTGTGGCATCGATGCGATCTTGTTCCAATTCGTTGACTCGTAATTTCAACCCCTCGAGTGCATCTTTCAAGTCGTTTTGCTGCGAATTGGTCAATCCTCCCATGGCAAATTCGAGCAAGAGTGAATGCAATGCGTCGGTCTGGCTGGCGAGATCTTGTGCCGTCTGAGTTTCAGCGATCAAGTCGTTGATCTGGCTGTCGGCAAGATCGGACGAGTGCAAAGCCGGATCGACGACTGCAAACAGAATGTCATCTCCCGAATCACCCTGAACAAAATCAATCCCGACGCCACCAGCGAGCGAGTCGTTGCCTTCACCGCCACGGAGGTAATCGTCGCCACCGCCGCCAGCCAGCGTGTCATCACCGACACCTCCGTGGATTTCATCGTCACCATGACCGCCGAACAAGGTGTCATTGCCCGCATCGCCGTAGATCACGCCTCCGGCAAGTCCGATACCGGCATGAATCACATCATCGTCTTCGCCGCCATAGATCACATCGAATCCGGCCCCACCGTCGATAACGTCATCACCGGCGTCGCCGTAAATCGAATCCTGACCTTCACCGCCAAAGATCGCGTCGGCTGCTTCGCCACCATGGATCACATCGTCGCCGCCGTTGCCAAGGATCGTGTCCGTTCCCCCACCGCCAAGCAATAAATCTCGGCCATCGGATCCACTGATCGTATCGTTTCCTTCTCCTCCGTCGACGACGACGGTCCCGACGTTCAGCTCGCCGATCACACTCACAAGATCATCCCCACCCAATCCACTCACGCGGACTTCTTCAATATCGCGTTGCAGCGCGTTGGTGGGCAGACGGAATTGAAAGTTCGCCAGGTCACTGGAAACGCGAAAGGTTCCCGGCGTGTCGGCCAACGATTCCAACGTCAGCTCATCAGACTCTTCAGTCCCATAGATTTCGACTTTGTCAAAGTTTGCTCCACCATGCAACACGTCGATCGAATCGGGGTCGTTGAGCAACAGACCAAATCGAATTGTGTCATCACCCGTGCCACCGTTGATCGAATCGGATCCCTCCGCACCGCGTAGGATGTCGTCGTCATTGCCTCCCTCAAGCGAATCGTCGCCAACACCTCCGTCCAGGTCATCCTCCCCTCCGTCACCAAACAACGAGTCGTTGCCGGCACCTCCGTAGAGCGTATCGCTACCCAGCCCAGCTATCAGGAGGTCATTGCCGCCGAAGCCTTCGAGATAGTCGTCCCCGTCGCCGCCAATCAAAGTGTCATTCCCCGCTCCACCGATCAGTCGATCTTGCCCGTCTCCGCCACGCAGAGTCGCGACCCCCGTGGTATCGACGAAGAACGTATCGTCGCCCCCCTCACCGTCCAACGTCACATCGGACGTGACACCATCGAGAACAGTGACTTGATCGTTTCCTTCTCCCCCGGCACCTACGATTCGTGTCACTCCTTCAAAGATGCGGAGGTAGGATTCCCCATCGGCTTCAAAGACAGCAAGTAGTGTTTCACCACCGCCGTCTGATTGCCCAAGAGACCTGATCGTAAAGGTCTCGTCGGCGACATCCGGTCGTGCATCCGTGCGCAACGACGCGGTGTCTCCCATGAACAACTGCAATTCACCGTCAACGACCTGACCAAGCTGCGATTGATTGGCATTGAGCAATAGCTCCGCATCGTCCGATTCGAACAGCGTTCCATCCAACAACGTCACCCGCGCCAGTTCCCACGTCTTGTCAAAGACGGTAAAGCCAAAGGTTTCCACCGTCACCGAAGCGGACAGTCCCGCCGCAAGGCTACCGTTGACATTTGCGACGGCCAGCGGATTTTCGTTGACGATCGTCACAAGCTCCGCGGCTCGTATCCGACCGTCATAGTTCCACTGGTCCGGGGAGTCCAAAAAGCTGGGTGTCCAGAGAGGGGATAGCACATCCTCCCAATGCTCAACACCCACGTCGGGGTCGGGAAGATCATTGAGGTCCAGTTCGAGCGTTCCTGCGAGGAAAATTTCACCGCCGATGGTTGCCTTGACGACCTTGGCATCCAACCCCGCCGAGATCCCTCCGGTGGCAATCACCGTGAGCGAGACTTCTGGCGCGTCATGGTCACTGTTTTCGCCCTCGCCAACCACGCCGGCCAAGTCGTTGCGGTCATCCATGTAGAACCCGCTGATCAGCAGATCCTGATTATCTTCCAGGCTCTGCTCCAAGGCCGCTTCGGATGAAAAGTCCGCAACCGAAGCCAGTTGGGCAATGCCTAATGCATCATAGCCGGCGGCTAACTCAAGCCCCAGTTCGACCGACAGGCCCGCATTGAGCTGGGCCAAATTCAACAAGGGCGCGATGGGGATTGAGACACCCGCTTCAAACTCGAGCCCCGCGCTGACTTCAAAGGTCACCAACTCTCCGGACGTGTCACCCATTAGGAAACCGGCCAGGATTTCAGGGTCCGTCAAGAATGGAAGATCAAACGCACCGCCAAAGTCCGTCCCCCACTCCATGCTCCGCTCAAATTCGGCTTGCCCCTCAGGCGTTGCAAGAGTGTTCGATAGATCAAGCCCCAGCAAGCCTTCCTTCAGATCCCGGATGTTCTTGCCGGCTTCGTCGGCGAGATCGCGGATGGCCTCCGGATCAAAGTCTACCTTTGCGAACTCGATGTCAAACAGCGACTGGATGTTTTCGCTGTTCAACCCAAATCCGTCGTAGCCCAGGATGGCATCCACCGCGTGAATCGCGATCGAAGCCGGATCATCAGGCTCGACGCCAGCGAGACTGAGCGCCGTCACGGGAGCTTCGCCCAACATCTCATAGAGATCGCTGATCACTGGAATCGGCTCGGTCAAAAAGCCGATCGCCGGTGCGGCCGGCCTCAATTGATCTTGCAGCTTTCGAACAAACGGATCGATGAAGTCCGAGTAGATTTGTCCTAAGTCAATCGCGACCTCGTCCAAACCAACCGTCACGGCGTTGCCGGAATTGTCATTTTCACCGTCAGCAAAAACGAGTTGCGTGTCATACTCAACGCGTCCCTCCGCGGTGACTCCCAAATTGATCAGGTCTGTGTTCAGGTTTATGTTTGGAAAAAAGGACGCGTCAATATCCAAGTGGACTGCCCCGCTGCCGACCAAGGTTCCATCCACCGCAACTCCGCCCGCGGCCGCTTGCCGAACATCGATCGTATAAGTCCCGGAGAATTGGGATTCATGATTTGGCGACTCGCTAAAGTCGGCAATGAAAACTCCGACACGACCCTTGCCAGAATCAAAATCCTCTCGCACGGTGGCCGTGTAATCAATGATCAACTCGTCCGCCGCTTCCGTATCAAAATAAAATGAACTGGTCCCATCGGAGTCCTCGATCACCCCAAAGGTCAGTTGATACTGCACCGCCAAATCCAAATCGACTTGCCCCTCGGTGCCCAGCAACAATTCGATTTCAGGATCCGCGCCGATCAAATCCAACGCAACGGCTGCTTCGCGACTGATCGAATCGACAAGTGTGATGTCGAAACGAATTTCGCTATCACCATCGTTCCCGGTGACCTGCACCGAATCCAGAGAGACACCCAGTACATCGGCCAATTGGGATTTCACCTCCGCGACCGTCGCATCGGAATCTAAGTCCAAGAAGGCAAACTCGTTTTCGAAATGGCTGAACCACTGGTTGGAATGCGAGGTCTGGGTCTGGGCTTGCACGGCGTTGATTTCTCCTGCCAACGCGCTGCCGACCAACGGTGCGGGGGTTGAAAGGATGTCGTGATTGATCGAGTCTTGTAGCTCCTGAAGAAACCCGGATTGCAACCCCTCGTCAACGATGCCGAGATCCGCCGCGAGCAGTTCTCGCTTTACTAATTTTTCCACCAGCATCCGACGCGGTGCCGTTCTCCGTGCCACCTGGGAGCTTGACTTTGATCGTTTTCGAAATGGGCGGAATGCTGGGATGTTCATCTGTCGTGCACTTTTCGGTTCGTGTATGCGCTGGGTCATTGGCAATCGAATGCCCCGTCACCTGTGGCTCGCAAACGAAGTCATGCCACCGCCACGATTTCCAACAAAAATTAATTGCGTCGCCAAATCCGAATCCGACGAAAAGAGTTCAGAATGTGCGGCGGTGTGCCGGTACGATTGACGAGCCAACGTCAGTAAACCGTTGGATTCCATTTTGAGACTGTATTTCAATGACAGACCCCCATCCTGATCCGAAAACCACCTCACATTCCGTCACGCTGATGATCGAGCGGTTAAAGGAAGGCCGACCGGACGCCGCGGCCGAGCTTTGGGAACGCTATTTCGATCGGCTGGTCTCGTTGGCTCGAAATCGGCTGGGAAATGCCGAACGCCGTGTCGAGGACGAAGAAGACATCGCAACCACGGTTTTTTTTGCTCTCTGTGACGGTGCAAAAAACGGTCGCTTCGAAAAACTGAAGAATCGCCACGATCTTTGGGTCCTGCTGGTCGCGATCACATCCAATAAAGCCGTCGATCAAGTCCGGCGTCAAACCAGCAAAAAACGCGGACTCGGTTTGGTGCGAGGCGATTCGGTCCTCGCCGCCAGCGGTAGTTCACCCGGTAAATTTACCGAAATCATCTCCGACGCCCCGTCACCCGAACTGCTTGCACTGATGGACGAACAGTTTCAAACGCTGTTGGATCTGCTCCGAGACGATCTCCAGCGCTGGATCGTCCGCCTGCGGCTGGCCGGTCACTCCAATCGCGAAATCTCCGACAAAGTCAACATTTCCCTCCGCTCCGTCGAGAGAAAACTCGAAGTCATCCGAGATACTTGGTCCACCGTCCTGGACGATTCATAACGGCAACCCATGTTGGGTCAATGGGAATGTTACAATAGGCGTGATCCAACCGGCCCATCGTGCTCAACACAGGAGTGTCCATTCGCCAAGCCAAGCTGGCTACTCTATCGAACCGCTCGCCGTTCCATTCCCATCCCGCTAAAATCTGTCTCTACAGTGTCGTCCAGTCAATTCCCGCTTGTCACGCTCTGTAAGGATCCTATCGGCGACCGAGTTTTCCAAGCCGAAGAGTCTGGCGGAGGCAATTGCTGAGGTCGACACGGAGAAGGGGCGGGAGCGACTGACGGCGTAACTGAATTCTCTGCCATTTCCACATTTCCATGTGATTCCTGGAAACCGAGATCTCCTCCTTCGAGTCGAGACAGACGGAATGAACGCGTGGGTACGTTTATTGGTAGAGACTTTATTGAAATCGATTTCAACGGAAGAACTTCGGTGACGGAACAATCACTTATCTACAGTGTCGGCACACAGGTGGTCGCTCAGAAAGAAGTCATGGCGGCGGGCGGCCGCATTGCGCACCCGGCGGGCGCTGTCGGTGTCATCGTCCGGTCGCCAGTCGATCGCACCCACGCCTACCGCGTGAAGTTCAGTGACGGGTTCGAGGCTCCGATCCATCACGATCAACTCATTCGGCTGGCGGAGTTCACGTCCAACAGCATTCGCGATAACGATGCGCCGTTGATGAGTTCGGGCTTGTACGATCGCGTGATCTATCGCTGCGTGATCGGATCGCGGGCTTACGGCCTGGAAGACGAAGCGTCGGACACCGATCGCCGTGGAATCTACCTGCCGACGGCCGACCTGCACTGGTCGCTCTTCGGGGTTCCGGAGCAACTGGAAAACGATGAGACGCAAGAGGTTTACTGGGAACTGCAGAAGTTCATTGTGCTCGCGCTGAAGGCGAACCCGAATGTGCTCGAGTGCCTCTATTCCCCAATCGTTGAGTCGGCGACTCCGCTGGGTGAAGAACTGCTCGAGATGCGATCTGCATTCCTCTCGAAGCTCATCTTCCAGACGTTTTCCGGATACGTCGCGTCACAGTTCAAGAAGATGCAAACCGACATCCGCAATCAGGGGCGAGTGAAGTGGAAGCACGTGATGCACTTGATTCGGTTGCTGCTGTCTGGAACCCATGTCTTGCGTTCAGGTGAGATGATGGTGGACGTCGGTCAGTATCGAGACCAATTGCTGATGATCAAACGAGGTGAAATGCCGTTCGCTGAAGCAGACTCATGGCGGAAGGAACTGCAAAGCGATTTTGAGTCTGCTTTCAAAACAACCAAGCTCCCGGACCGTCCCGACTACGAGCGTGCCAACGCATTCCTCGTCGACGCACGCCGGCGAGCGATGGAGGACGAACTCCCGTAGTGGACGAGGCGACGAGTCCACCGGATAATCACTGCTTCGGGACTTTGAGAAGGGGCTCCTCGCTACAATTGGGCGACCAAATCAATAGGGACTCCTCGATCAATAGGGACTCCTCGCGTCGTCCACTACAATTGGGCTACCGATGAAACGCGATCATTTGAAACGCTTACCGAGGCAATACTACCAGGGCGAGGCAATCGTCCATTGGACAATTACTGCTCGGGATCGGAAAGTTGGATGGCTGAGGTCAACTTTCTACTACCGATTCCGTGAACTCCTCACTCATACGATTTTCCGATACGGTTTGGCTTGCCCAATCTTCTGTCTCATGCCCGATCACGTTCACATGATATGGATGGGGCTTTACTCCGGTTGCGACCAAATCAATGCAATGAAGCATTTTCGTCCTCGCTGTAACGAATCGCTCGAAAAGATTGGTTTTGGGCTTCAGGATCAAGCCTATGATCATGTACTGACTGATGAAGAACGCATTGCGGCGAGTTTTCAACGACTTTGCGACTACGTTGCAAGAAATCCAGAACGAGGTGGCATTGTCGATTCTGACCGGTTCGCGGAGTATCGCTTTACGGGATGTATCGTTCCAGGCTATCCGGAGCTGAAGCCGTTCGCGGTGGGCTTTTGGGATCGGTTTGATCGCATTGTTTCACGGTTAAAAAAGCAAGGAATGCAACAATGGAAGACTGACGATAGTGGACGAGGCGAGTAGTCCTTCGATCCTCCCGAACCAGAAAGGGACTCCTCGCGTCGTCCACTACCATGAACCTTCCACAAGAAAAACTCTTTCAGCACGTCGAGTCGCATCCGTACCCGTTGCTTTTCGCGACCATCAGTGGAGCCCATCTTTATGGTTTCCCTTCTCCCGATTCCGACTTTGATCTCCGTGGCGTTCATATGCTGCCGCTGGAGACCGTTGTTGGACTCGATGAAGGTGATCAAACCGTGGAGAAAGAGGGCATCTACGACGGTCTGGAAATCGACTTGGTCACGCACGACGTGGAAAAGTTCTTTCGGTTGATGCTGAAGCGGAATGGGTACGTGCTGGAGCAAATCTTCTCGCCGCTGGTGGTGTTCAGCACTCCCAAGCACGAGGAACTCAAGTCGATCGCCAAGAACTGCATCACGCGTCACCACGCACATCACTATCTCGGATTTGCCGCGACCCAGTGGAAGCTCTTCGCCAAGGAGTCACCGCCGCGCGTCAAGCCACTGCTGTACGTCTATCGCGTGCTGCTGACGGGGATCCACCTGATGCGCACCGGCGAGGTCGAAGCCAACCTGATCACATTGAACGTGTCGGCAAAGCTCCCGTACATCGACGAACTCGTGGACCGCAAGCGTTCTGGACCCGAAAAAGGAATGCTTCAAGCTGCCGACTTGGAATTCCACAAGCGAGAATACGAGCGACTCACCACCGAACTCGAGTCGGCCTACGAAGCCAACAAGCTTCCAGAAATGCCGTCGGCTCGTGATGACTTGAACGATCTTCTCGTACGATTGCGGCTGCAGTGAAATCGTAGAGGATGAGGCGACGAATCCCTTGCGCTAGGACTCGTGGCCTCGTCCACTACGAAATAAAGCGAACCAGTCTCACTCATAAGTGTCTCTGCTTCGGTCCGTCAATTCTGGAAACCCAATGACTGCTTTCACCACAACATCAACATCATCAACGACCGACTCGTCATTCGACGGCGAGGGTGCGTCGTGGTTGAAGATTAAGTTCAAAACGATTCGCAAAGCCCGCTTGGTGATTTACTTGGCGGGCTTTTTTTGTGGATTGCCGGTTCGTGATTGACGGCGTTTCCTGTTTCTTCGTTTCCGTTCATCTGGTGCTCACGCAGGGCAAAAAGGTTGCCGAGGCTGCTCACCTCGCTCGCTGGCGATCGGTGCGAAACGTTTCCTTTACCAAGGAGTTTGCGAGCTATGGTTCAGAACGAAATGACACGAAATGGCAAGGTGTCGGTCAACGTCGGCACGATCGGTCACATCGACCACGGCAAAACGACACTGACTTCGGCCCTGTTGCGTGTACAATCCGAGAAGGGACTGGCCAAGTACAAGTCGTACGAATCGATCGCCAGAGGCGGCATTGTTCGTGACAAGAACAAGACCGTGACCGTGATCGCTTCGCACGTGAAGTACGAAACTGCTGGTCGCAAGTACGCCCACATCGACTGTCCCGGTCACGCCGACTACATCAAGAACATGATCACCGGCGCGGCTCAAATGGACGGCGCTGTGTTGTTGGTGTCTGCGGCTGATGGGCCGATGCCGCAGACTCGCGAGCACTTGTTGCTGTCCCGACAAGTTGGCGTGCCGCACTTGGTCGTGTTCATGAATAAGTGCGACTTGGTTGAAGACGCCGAATTGCTCGAGCTCGTCGAATTGGATTTGCGCGAACTGCTCAACGAGTACGGTTACGACGGCGAACAGACTCCGGTCGTTCGTAGTGAAAGAGGCGGAAGCTGGGTTGGCCCGATCGAACTTTGTCGCCCAAGTTATCGTCGAGGCCGAAATCCTAACGCACGCGGTCGTTGCCTCGGCTTTCGCTGCGTCGGCAAGCCTCTTGCGGACTAGCTCTAGGAACTCACTCCTTCGCCCCAAATCGTCGCTGCAGACCCAGAAAGGTTCGATGAACGCGATATCTCGCGCGGTCTCTCTCGAATCTCTTGGCTGAATTCGGGAGAGGTTTGCGGGGGGGCACCGGCGAGCAGGTTGGGCCAGCGCATCGAAGAGAGATCGGGCGTTAACCCGGTTGGGCTTGTGATACAGAGAGAGTGAGATGTTTTGGCGGTCTCGGCGGGGATTCGAGCGAGATCTTGGGTTTCACGCTTGTCTCGGAGATGCCAGCGTCTGGACGCGCGAGAGGTGGGCGGCCGGGAAGAAGCGGCGTGACACCGCGAAAACTGGGGCCGAAACGAGAAACGCCCGCGGGCTGAATTGGGGCTTGCGGGCGTTAACTGGACGGTACTTCGTTCCGTCGTTTTTCAAAAAAGCTCAAAACCGCCTTGGCTTGTTTCTGGCAGCGGGGTTACCAGCGAAAGCACCGCTCCCGCATCAAAGCAGTGTTAGCAGCGATTAAGGGCAAGGTTAGTTCCATTAAAGCCGCGAGTTAGTTTTTTCGATTCGGTGCGCTTGAGACTTCAACCCGCGATTCATTCTTGCACTATGAATCCAAATGGCGTTGAAGCGTAGACATTTGTACACTTACCAAACGACGAAATCGCAATACTTTGTTCGCCCATGCCCCTAGTGGGGCGGCGTTCAAGATGAATAGAGTTTCTGGACTGTTTCCATCGGCAGGAATAGACGGGACTTCATCTTTGGTAGCGAAATGAAGCCGAATCTCGAATAGAAATCGGCGGCCGGTTTGTCTTTCGCATCAACGACGACAACCGCGGCGGCGATCTCTTTTGCCGATCGTGCGCAGCGAGATAACGCGTCAGCGAGGAGCAATCGCCCAAGTCCTGGATGCCCTACATCGCGGGCTAAACGCCCGATCAAAACTCCGGGTACCTGCGGATAGCGAGGTAAACGCTTAACCGCTTCCTCGGGCAGACCACTCAGTTCTACCGATGTTGCGCAGAGTGTGTAGTAACCGACGACGCGATCGGGTTCCCCTGACGCTGTGAAGACGAACACGGCGGCCACTTTCCGTTTGGCGTCCTGGCTGGCGAATCGCACCAAGTAGTCGTTGAGGGCTTCAACGCCGCAATCAAAGTCTTTGCGATTGTGTTTCTTGGTAAGTCCCTCGCAGACGTATTCGCTCACCGACTTGTCACCTTCTTGCGATGTTCCTTCGCGGCAGCTCGCAGCTCTTTGTTCGGTGACGGTGGTGACAAAAGTGCATCGACAAGCATACGGCTCTGGGTTCGGTCAAGCTGAATCCGCTCGTGCTCTTCAATGACCGCCTTGGCAGCTTGTTCCGCGTTGCCCAGCACAAAATCGGAGACACTCCGGCCAAGATAGGCTGCCGCGCGTTCGATGAGCGCTTTCTGCTTAGTGGAGAGTCGCGTCTCAATGCGGGCGGATTTGGTTTCCATCGCTATTTCCCGAGATCGGATTGTCACAACCACTCAATTGTACGGCAACATGCCGTACAAAGCAAGCCAATTGTTCGAGAGGCAAAAAGGCGATCTACGTCACTCTATGTGATCCGAAACGGCCTCGGCTAAAATACGATTCTCATCATATGCGACACGATTGCATCCAAGCTGCCTCTGGAATCATTTCTCATGCACTCGCCCGCGGTCACGGCCATCTATGCGCGGAAGTCTCGGCCGAACGAAAGCGAGCTTAGTTCCTGCGAGGTGCAAGAAGCCATTTGTCGTGACACGGCAGAGGCATTCAGCTGGGAGATCAAAGAAGTCTTTGTCGATGATGGTGGCTCGAGCGAAACATTGGATCGTCCTGCATTATCTCGACTGATCGAACAGATTGAGCTGGGGGTGATTCGACGTCTGATCGTGGACCGCGCAGATCGATTGTCACGTAATCTTCAGGCGACGGCGCGATTGATGGAACTGTTCGACCGATATGACGTGGATTTGATTGTCGTTACGGATCCGAACTTTGGATTGTCTGCGGCGAGTCGATTGTCCAGTAACATCGTGGCAGCAGCCAGCGAGTTTCAACTCGAGATGACTCGGGAACGCATGGCCGATTCACGAGCGGTGCTGAAGTCGAAAGGCAAACGTGTTGCTGGACCGGCGCCGTTTGGGTACCGCGCCGATCCAAAAACGAAGCAGCTAGTTCAGGATATTGAGGAGGCAGTGATTGTTCGCGAGATTCTTCAATTGGCGGCTGATGGAGCCACACTGAGCTCGATCGCGGCGTTAGCGAACTTGAAGCGTTGGCCGGGCGGAAAGGGCAAGACTGGGAGTTGGATCAGCGGGAGGATCCGCGACTTGCTTAATAATCCGGTGTACGCCGGCGAGATACGTAACGGAGACTCGATGCTGCCCAAGGTCTTCGAACAGATCGTGTACACGCACGACGAAGGCAAGATCCAAATGACGTTTCACCAGGATGCTTTTGATCTACCCGACGGCGAAGTTGGATGACGGCCAGAACGTGGCAATTTCGGCGTGAGATTTGGTCGACAATGAGTTCGCGCGCGAGCCAAGGTTTATCTCGCGCGAGCCAAGGTTAATTAGAGAGAGATCCCCACTGAGGATCGGTTCGCGCGCAGGTGCAAAAGTTCGCGCGCGAACCTCTCTGTCGATTCAAGAGAGGTTTAAGGGCGACTCTTCGACGGGTCCGTTCTGCAGCATCAAAGAGAGATCAGGCGTTAACCCTGGTGGCTCAGTAAAACAGAGAGAATGAGATCTTTCACCGGTATTTGCAGGGGTTCCGGCGTAATCTTGGGTTTCACACCCGCCCGAGAGAAGTTCGATCGCGGACGCGCGAGAACTTGGGAGCGAGGACGAGTATCGCGTCGTGCCGCGAAAACTGGGGCCAAAACGAAGAACGCCCGCGGGCCATTTCTCGGCTCTGCGGGCGTTAACTATACGGTTGAAGTTCCGTAGTTTTTCAAAAAGCTCCCCCGGCAGGACTCGAACCTGCGACAAGGCGGTTAACAGCCGCCTGCTCTACCAACTGAGCTACAGGGGATTGAATCGTGGTGTCGTTGTTTCTTTGAAATCAACTTCACTCACGTGAGGTGGGAATGTTAGCGGGGGCGGCGAGTTGCTTCAAGATGGGTTGAGGCATCTCTGGAGAACATTTTTTAAGTTCGGTCCAGAAAGGCCGGTTCACTGCTTCGATGGCAGGGACGCTGCTATTGGTCACGATAGTTTTCGGACACCATGCGGCCTCTGCTACAGCGGTTTTGCAATTTTTTCAATCCGATTGTCGGATGGGTGACCAAACGTGTCACCGCCCTGGCAGATACTACTTCTGTCGGACGGGAGGAGAAATCTCAGATTCTGCGTCTCATGTTGAGATCAGCTCTCGTTTTGACAGGAAATATTCGTGAATTGTGCAATCAGCGACCATGACCCACAGCCAATCCCGTCGGCTCTGCATTAGCCAAAATTGAGTAATTCTTGGGGAAATGATGCATTTTCTTGCCATCCACCCATGAATTCTCAAAAAAGTTACAGACGAGACGACGTTTGGCCCGGGAAGTGCAACTGTTTTCCATCACGAAGTTTCAAGAACTACCCCTTAGAACAGAAATAATCGAAAGGATTCAAGCCATGTTGGTTCTCAGTCGAAAAGAAGGCGAAAAATTGGTCATCGGCGATAACGTTGTGATCACCGTCAATCGCATTGCGGGAAACCGGGTCGCCATTGGAATCGAAGCTCCTCGCGAAGTCGCCATTGTCCGGGGTGAACTCGCACCGCAAGTTTCAAAATCTGAAAAAGCTGAAGGTGGAACTCCCTCGGCAGTCGCCTCGATGCTCGAGCGTGGAATTGCTGTTGCTGGCCAGATGGATCGTTGCTGAAGCGGAGTCGAGTCCGCATTATCCGGGGCAAGCTTCGAATCCTCGCTAGGCGGGACGTGGTCCCAGGTAGTGTTGTGACGTGGCGCTAACGCTACGAAAAACCATTCCAGCAATTCAGACGGTGAGTGTTTGACTTAATTGGCTGCATTGGGCGGTATCGCTGCCCGAGTATTGCGACAGTCAAGCGACTGCCAGCAAGTCTGAGAATGTCATAAGTGAGAGTCGAATCGAGCCCTCAGCCCGCTCGTTGCGTCGCGATGAATGTGAATGAGTGATTGGACTGGAGGTTTTAGTGAAATTGTCCACCCAAGACGATGTGTCAGCGAGGGATTCGATGGAATCTTTTGCTCATGCATCGTTGGAAATCAGGGCGATGCATTTTCCGAGCTCGGAATCGTGACCTTAGCGGAGGTGTCCAGCGGAAAATTCCCGCGCAGACGCTGTCCGATGTTTGTATTCACAAGGGTGGTGCCTGGGTGACTGCCTCAGTGAAAGGAGGTCCTGCTCTCCCTGTTGCAACCGCGGAGATATCGGTTCAGGACGATGCTCATTCGTTAACGAAACCGCTCAACGTGGGCTGAACGGATCGTCTTCCGAACTTCCGCCACCGAACGGGTCGGGAGTTATCGCCGGCGCCCGCTCTTCGCTGTCGTCGCCAGGCGAAATGCCGTCGGCTGTTCCGGCAGGGAGTAGGTCGGTATCAACGATGAACGCGCGGAGTGGCAGCAGCTCGTCGGGCAGCTGCGGAGGCATCCCCAGCGATGCTGTCCATGTTCGTCGGATTGCCTCGAGTTCTCGCATCCGCAGCTCGGATTTTTCGCGTCGGTGTTCTAAGGCGATCAGGCGATCTTGATACTGAGCGACGACTTCTTTCGGGAGCGACGCGCCGTTGTACCGTCTGGTGAGCTGGGTAGTGACGCGCTCGATTTCTTGAATCAGTTGGCCCCGCAGCGCAAGGAGTGACGCAAGCTGTTCGTTCGTCTGATCAAGTCCCCGCCGTGATTCCAGAATGCCCTGGAGCGACGACTTCAGTTCTGCGCCCCATCTTGAGTCGTTGATCCAGGCCTCGAGCTGGGTCACAGCGATGGCGCCCCACTCTTTCGACTCAGTTGCGCTATGTTGATGCAGCACGGTCCGAGTCTCGGATTCTCCATCTCCGAGCGAGAATCGTTCACGGTTGAATTGGTCAGCCTGTTCGTAGGTAGTACCCTCTTCACTTCCGTGGGCCCACTGAAAGGGTGAGGTGGGTGCGGCAGACTCGAGGACAACAGTGCGGGATTCTCCCGAGCGGTTGAGAAATTCATAGTCCGTCGATCTCTCATGCAGCGTCTCGATCTCGATATCGTGTTGGTCCCGATCCAAGGTGATCGCTTGGACCACAGCTTTTGTACTGGTAGGTTTCACGGTGACGCGGACGCCACCATCGATGGCATAGCCCGCCAGCCTTTTGGATTGGGGACCGAGGGCCGGCAGTACCAGTTCGCCCAAAATGGAGCGCTGGTGGTCACCGGCCAGGACAGTGAGGGGGCCTGATGGCAACAAGGAAGGCGTGTTGTTTTCGATCTCCACGCACAGTAGGGTCGCAGTCGGATGATAGGTCTCGCGATACACCGAGACGTCCGCGATCGAAATTGGCGAGACCACCGTGTCAAGCAGAGCCGTTTCGCCGCTGGGCAAATCAACGCCTTCGAAATTCAGTGCGAGCGTACTGCCTGCTGGCGCATCTTGAGTTTGGGCGAGAGCATGATTCATGGCGGCGGTGGGATCGAGCCCCGTTTCGTCACGTTTGGTCTGGGTGCGGCGTGGCGGGCCGCCGCCGAAAGCGCCACCTCCTCCCATCCCGCCTCCAAAACCACCTCCGAAGCCTCCCATACCCATCATCATCTCGCTTTCCATGAAGGCGGCATCTGCGGCGTCATTGCCCTCACCGTCCATATCGGGGGATACCAGCAGATCGCGATTCTCGGCACTATCATCGCGGCTGAGCGATTCGTTGAACGAGGGTGCCATGGCGACGTGACCTTCGGGCCGATCGAGGCGGGAAAATCTTGCGCGGGCGACCGAGTGCATATCCATAGCGAACAGCACGGGATTGCCATCGACCAGGCGCAGGTCAACGTCTGACCAATCGGTTCCCGAGGTATTATCAACGATACTCCGATGGATCAACTTGTCGTCCTCAATTCGATAGCCGATCTTCCATCTGGGCACGCGTCGCATCACACCCACAGTGACCTGGCGTTTTTCACCCTTCGGGAATACGAACTCGATTTGACTGGTGGGTAGTTCGTGGGTGCGGGCGACGCTAGAGAGAGCCGCTTCTAAGCGTGCTTGGAAGGCCGCATCTGTAGAGCGAATCGCGGTTGTATCTTCGACGAGTAACTTTTGGAGCCCCTCGCTGGTGAGCACTGTCATGTACTCGCGATCCTCGCTCACATCGTCCACGCGGTCTGTTCTCTGTTCGATTGCGACGAGGCGTCCTGGGATGCTCTTACCATCTCGCATCTCGGCAACGATGGGTTGGCCTTTCATCGACAACAGCAAATTTCCGAGCGTCCGCGTATCGGGCGCGAGCGGGGTCGGCTGGATTGGGTCGTTGGCGGCCGCCAGACGAATTTCGCCCGCCCCGGCTGGGTCGATTAGTCTTGAGACGCGAATCGCTTCATCGACTTCGAAGGTCCCCACATCGACGGCAAATTTCCCGGATCCCTCGATGGTGCCCGAGTATTCAAACCAGCCCTTGCCAGCTGCGTGCAACGTCACCGAAGTTAGATTCAGCTGGACGCTGCCCGCTTCAGCGTGTGCGTTGTCTAATACTGCGGCAGGGACATTGGGTTCGTCAGCCCTCAGCACAGGGAGCAGCAACAGCGCAAACAAGGAGAAGCAGATGCGATTCATTGAAATTTTCCAGCAACTCAGGTGAGCGGATGAGAGCCTCTCATTGTAATCGAATCATTTTTTGCTCGTCGGCAATACGTCGTCGGCAATGCGTCGCCGGAGGAAGACCGTCAGTGCGTGCCGATAGCGGGCGAGTTAGACTGGCGTGGAATCGTCCTCATATCGACCTTCGTCCAATCAGCTGAAATTGGTTATCGATCGATGAAATTGAACTTTCCCCTCAGGGGCCCATCGCCGCTTGTCGCATCGCTATTTTTTAGTCTGCTGGTCACTCTGCAGTGCCACGGGCAACCTCAGGACGTGCCGTCACCGACGCTTGAGATTCCCATCTTGGATACGGTTGTCGAATCGTGGCCGGTCGACGCCATGATGACACGGGCACAGGAGCGAGCGATTTGGGAAGCCCTTTGTCAGCCCTACGCACCCACCGCGATTAAGATTCCGCTGGATGACTGGGTCGCTTCCGTTAGATCGATCTGTCCGATGGAGATCGACACGATCGCATTAGAAGGAATTGGTCTTACGACCGACCATCCAATCAGTTTTCGTGTCGACACGCCGCCGCAGACTTTGTTGGTACACCTTTCGTCGGCACTTGAGGATCTCGATTGCGTCGTCGAAGTTCGCCATGGCGTGGTGCGGATCACGACGAAGGATACCGCCGACAACAGGCTCCCTGTGCGGATCTACGACGTGTCATCGCTGACAGGAGACGGCGACGTGCGCGAGAAATTAATCGCGACAAAGTTTTTGAGTCACACGATTCAAACCGTCATCGAACCCGACGATTGGGAAGTATTGGGAGGAGTTTCGGTAATCCAACTGTTCCCGATGAAGGACAAGCAACTTCTGTGCGTTGCGACCCGGACCCAGACACATTGGCGGTTGCAGGCGTTCCTCGACCAACTGCAGCGGGCCGGGGGAGAATCGCCAGTACAGCAGTCGACCTTGCCGCAGCTGTCGACAACGCCACCACTGAAATTTCAACCGAAAGTGGAACCTCGGAAGTCAACGTCGAAACCTGGGGCAGAGCTGCCGCGATTTCGTCCGCAGTGAGTGTTCAGCCGAGCGAGGCCCGGGTATCAGCTTTAATCGTCACTCGGGAGCATTTTCTCGGGTGGGCCGATCGGTACCGGACAAGACGATGGCCCCTTCTACGTCAGACGCACCAATGGCGGATGGCGGACTCGTAGAGCTGCACACCTTTTTCGAGTTGATCGACTTCGATGAATTCGTTAACCGTGTGTGCTTGGGCAATCTCGCCGGGGCCGCACACCATGCGTTGAGTGAGCCCGTTGAGGACGCAGGCATCCGTGGCATAGCAGACCGCTTCCGAGCGATTTTCACCGATGAAGGGTTTTGCCAACTCGCAGAGGTCACGAACGCACGCGGCATCGGCGGGAGTCTGCATCGGCTCACCACCAGGAAAGAGCTGGAACGTTAGCCCCAGTTCGACAGCCCGCTGCTGGACCTGCGCCAGCAGCTCGCTGCCATCCACACCCGGCATCGTGCGGAAACTCACCCATGCCGCGCAGTGATCGGGAACGATATTGAGTGCATCCATTCCATCGCTGACACCGAAATTCCAAGTGAGGGTCGGTGGGTCGAACATGCCATTTCGTAAGACAAGGTCCGTCTGGCAACGCTCGTTGATCTCCAAGAGAGTTTGCAGCATCGGAACCATAGCCACATTGGCATTGACGCCGGTATTGGTACTGCTATGCGCTGCTCGGCCTGCTGAGACTACGCGAAACCCAACGATACCTTTGTGGGCATGGATGACACGCAGCCCCGTGGGTTCTCCGATGATGCAGGGCGGATCGGCAGCGGCAATTTGCCCATAGCAGGCAGAATGCTCGGTGAGATGCCGTGCGCCTTCGAATCCGACTTCTTCGTCAGCAGTGCAGACGAACCAGAGGGGACTGGTTTGTAACGCCGGATCGACTTGGCTGACCGAAGTAAGCATCGCCGCCAGTGAGCCTTTCATGTCGCAGGCTCCACGACCGTAGATACGTGTTCCCTCAACCGTCGCAATAAACGGATTGTGGCCCGGTCCGGTCCATCGATCCGCGGGGACGGTGTCGGTATGGCAGAAGTAAGCTAAACCGCTCCGCTTATCGGCCCTATGCCGCCCGCTATCGCCAACGCCCGACGCATTCATCTCCGGACCTCGCCGAGCGACGAGGTTACATTTGAGCACACCACGAGAATCCCGATAGCTTGTCCGCTCAACATCGAAATCGAGTTCTTGCAGCCATGCGGCAACGAGGTCAGAGATGCCTTCATTGCTACGGCTGCTGACGGTATCGAACGCAATGAGTTGCGAAAGGTAATCAGAAACGCGTGTCATGGTCCTCACACCGAGGCGTGTCGGCCTGGCTTTTTGTTTCGTGGGAAGGAGCTTTTCCCGCCACCACCGCTGTTCGAACCACGCCGTGATTGGCCGCCACTGGCGCGACCACCACCAGCCGGTCGGCTGCCTCGCGACCGACCGCCACCACCACCACCTTGGCCGCGTCCTTTGGGAGCATTCGAAGCCGGTTCGAAACGCTCCTCAGGATTTTCAACTTTGAGTTTTTGGCCAATCAAGCTTTCGATTGCACTGAGCTCGCCTCGCTCGTCGCCGGTGCAGAACGAAATGGCAATTCCATCCGCACCCGCGCGGCCGGTACGGCCGATGCGGTGAACATAGCTCTCCGGTTCAACGGGCATGTCGTAGTTGATCACATGGCTAACGCCATCGATATCGATGCCCCGAGCGGCGACGTCGGTCGCAACAAGTACGTTGATGCGATCATTACGAAACGCATCGAGCGCTTTTTGACGAGCGTTCTGTGTTTTATTGCCGTGAATCGCAACCGCTTGGATACCGCTTTTGTCGAGTTTCTTCACCAATGAGTTCGCACCATGTTTGGTGCGTGTGAACACGATCGAACGAGTCACGTCCTTCCCGAGCAATAGTTCCGTCAACGACGAGACCTTGTTGTCACGGCGGACGATTCGCAATCGCTGTTCGATCAGTTCGACGCTCGTCTTCTTGGGAGTCACGTTGATCGATACCGGATTGAACAACAAGCTATTGGCAAGTTCACGAATCTTCGGAGCGAGCGTCGCGGAGAAAAACATTGACTGGCGTTGCTGGGGAAGTGCCGCGATGATCTTCTTCAGGGCGGGCAGGAACCCCATGTCGAGCATCCGATCAGCCTCGTCGAGCACAAAAATTTGCACGTCACGAAGGTTGATATGCCCTTGATCCATGAGGTCGATCAGTCGTCCGGGTGTCGCGATCAGCACGTCAACGCCCTTTCGCATCGAATTCACCTGACCGGTTTGCCCCACGCCACCGTAGACAAGCGCGGAGTGGAATTTCATATGTTTGCCGTACACGCGGAAACTGTCGCCGATCTGAATCGCCAGTTCGCGAGTCGGTGCGAGGACGAGTGTGGTCGGGCGGTTGGGTGCAGCACGAGGTTTCTCGTGACCGAGAAAATCGAGGATCGGCAGTGCGAAGGCGGCAGTTTTACCGGTACCCGTTTGTGCACATCCGAGAATATCTTGGCCCGCCACGCCTGCGGGGATGGCCTGCGCCTGGATCGGGGTCGGTGTAACGTATTCTTGTTCTGCGAGGGCGCGTTTGAGGGGAGCGAATAGGTCGATTGATTCGAAAGTCTTCAAGAGTGTTTCTTTTTCAAATTTGAGTGAATCACTCGCGGGATGCATGTCTAGACGGGCAGCCTAAGAATGGCTGCGGAGATAAAACGTTCCAACACGAACTGCGAGCGAGAGCGGATGGACGCTTAGTTGACGAACAAACGCTCAAGGGGGAGCTGTAGGAAAGTCGCCAACGCGAAATTCCGGAAACCTCGGACTAACAAGAAGAGTCACGAAGTCATTTGCGTTCATTTCCATAAACGCGGAGCAGCTTTCCTGGGTCGGTCGACAGGACCGAGTCGGTTGGCAGCGGTTGGTAAACGGTTCGTTTACCGATAGACGAGCAGCAGAGACCTTGGCTCTACACCGTGTTCTCGTCGGTCGATCAAATGCGGTTGCATTTCTTGTTGCCGATCGACCCTTGGCAATGGACCGCCAATCCGTTTGGCAGTTCTCTGAGAACAAACCATACATCGCCGCAGCGGAACCGCCAAGCCCAAACTGTGAAAATGTCCCAGTACGCTCTGCCGGAGAGCGTCCAGAGGCCTTGCGCGGAATGTTCGGACCATGTGGATCGAAGGGGCGGACGCGAAGCGATTCGTTTGAAAACGATGCTGGACAGGATCATCACCCCCCGCGCAGGACGCCTGCGGCACTGGTATGCTATCGGACCAGACGCGCGACCATTCGCGTCTCTTATCCATCAAAATTCCCCACTCAATAACTCCCGCTCGTCTACCGCATCGATCCCCCGGTGCGTTCGACGAATCACGTTCGCTTTTTGCTCGAATAAGTTCCCGATCATGTGGCCCACAATCTGGTCCTACTTCCTGACATCTCTATTTCGCAGCAGCCCGTGGGTTGCAGCGAGATATGCCTGTGGAGTCCTTCACAGCGTCGGCATGCAACGAATCAAGCGAAGCGTCGATGAAAGCAGGCGGATCGCAAATCAATATGAATCCCGAAATCGCTACCACGATTCTCTACTGTCTCGTCTGTTTCTTCCTTGGCATCGCCGTTGTGCTGGGCTGGGTACGGCGGCAGGCCATCAAACGCGACGAACGTTTACGCAGCGAAGCCGCAGCGCTGCTTTCCGCAGCCCAACGTGACGCCGAAACCAGCGCAGCGAAAGTCGTCCTCGAAGCGCGTGAAAACGCAATTTCTATCAAGCTCGCAACCGAGCGTGAGGTCGCGCTGCTGAAGGAAAAGGAGGCGGCAAGAGACCGCAAACTGGACATCCGTGAGGACCAACTTGCGGCCAACCAGGAGACCCTTCAGAAAGCGCAGCGTGGGCTCGAGAATAGTCAAACGCGATTGGCTGCGCAGATGCGCGAGCTGACCGAACAACGCGCTGAGTTGGACCGACTCGTTCAAGAAGGTCAACGCACGCTGGAGCAGATCAGCGGCATGACGGAGGAACAAGCAGCGGCGAAGTTGATTGAATCGGTGCACGTCGATCTTGAGCACGAGATTGGGGCCGCCGTGCTGAAGCAACAGCGTGAGCTTTCCCGCCGAGTAGACGACCAGGCCCGCGAGATGTTGTTGACGGCGATGCAGCGTTACGCGTCTCCGCATACCGCCGATACGACGACGAGCACCGTTGGGGTGCCGAGTGATGACATGAAGGGCCGCATCATCGGCCGAGATGGTCGAAACATTCGCGCCTTCGAAGCAGCGACGGGCATGGACCTGATCATCGACGATACGCCCGGAGTCGTCGTGGTCAGTGGCTTTGATCCGGTGCGCCGTGAGATTGCTCGTCTGTCATTGGAGAAGCTGATTGCCGATGGTCGCATTCATCCTTCGAAGATCGAGGAGATGGTTGAACAGACGACGCAGGAGATCAAAACGTTCATTATCAAGAAGGGCCAGGAGGCTGCGAGCGAAGTCAATGTTTCCGGTCTGCACGACCGAGTAATCGAGATGCTCGGACGGTTGCATTTTCGGACTTCGTACAGCCAGAACGTGCTGCGGCACAGCGTCGAAGTTGCGTTTCTGTCGGGAATGATGGCGGAGATGATTGACATGGACGGAGACCTTGCCCGCCGCGCGGGACTGCTGCATGATATCGGCAAGGCAGCTGACCACGAACTCGAAGGTGGGCATCCAAAGATTGGCGGCGATCTCTTGCAACGACACAAAGAGTGCCAAGAGGTCGTCCATGCTGCTCGAGGTCACCACGACGAAGTTGTCACTGAGCACCCTTACACGATGCTCGTGGCAACCGCCGACGCCTGCAGCGCCAGTCGCCCGGGGGCCCGGCGAGAATCGCTCGAGCGTTACGTCAAGCGAATGGAGGAACTCGAGTCGATTGCCCACCGCTTCGATGGCGTTCAACAGGCCTACGCGATCTCCGCGGGACGTGAGGTCCGTGTGATCGTCAGCAGTGGCAAAATCAGCGATGAGTCCGCTGCGACGATCTGTCGTGACATTGCCCTCTGCTTCGAAAAAGAGCTCACCTATCCTGGTGAGATTAAAGTCACGGTCGTTCGCGAGGCGAGATTCACAAGTACGGCGAAGTAGCTACGCTCGCGACGGAGACTGTCGCGAGATTCGAATTCAAAACGCAGAATTTAAGTACGCAAACAGGTAGCAAAAATGGCAGAAATGAAAATTGGTGTGCGGGTGGATGCGTTGGGCGAGCAGACCCCCTCGGCGGCATCCCTGCGACGTACGTTGGGTTGGGTGGCCGCAACGGGCGCGACGAGTGTCGAGTTGTGCGGAAGACAATTACTCGACGTTTCCGAGATATCCGACACTGCCGTACGCACGGTGCGAAAGATACTCGATGACCTGAATCTGAAAGTTGCCTCGATCCGACTGCCGACCCGGTTTGGATTCGATTACTTGCCGAACTTGGACCGCCGGGTCGACGCCACGAAAGATGCGATGCGTGCCGCCTATCGACTTGGTGCCCCTTTGGTTGTCAACCAGATTGGCCCTGTCCCCACTCCACCAGCATCGCGGCGTGGCGCAGGGACGCCAGCGAAAACGACAGGGGCGTTCGGATCAACCGTCATCAGTTCTGCGATGCCGCCCGAGGGATTGAGCGTCGCCGAAGCCCAGGCCTGGGTCGCCGGTGCATCGTCGCACGGCAACATATCCGCAGGCAGTCATGCCGGATCCGCCGATGGCGGTGGTGAGCAGGTTGACCCACGCTGGAACACCATGCGTGAAGTGCTCGACGACCTGGGACGGTTCGGTGCGCGAGTGGGTGCATTTTTCGCCGCAGAAACGGGGACTGAGCCTGGGGCGCATTTAGCCAGTTTGATTGATATGAGTGCCGAATCGTATATTGCCGTAGCGCTCAATCCCGGGCAATTGATTATCAACCGGCATAGCGTCAGTGACGCCGTTGCGGCCCTCGGCGATCGGATTCGTATTGTGAACGCGGTCGACGGCGTGCTCGATCTCTCCGCTGGGCGGGGAATTGCAGTTCCGGTCGGTCAGGGGACAACCGATTTTCCTTCGCTGCTCGGCCAACTGGAGGATATTCCCTATCGAGGCCCGTTCATTGTGGGGAGGTCTGAGATGCCTGTGGCAACCGCAAAGCAGGAAATCGCGGCGAGCGTCGAGTACTTCCGCAACATGTAGTTCGCAAAATCAGATATCTTGGCGAGCGACCGTAAATCCTTAGAATCTGGTCCGTTCCCCAGAACATGAGACATCGCAGTCCCCAATCTTTCTCCCCTAACCACAAGCGTGACGCCGTGCCTGAGCTGGCCCATCACAATCTCGACATCAAACGCGTCGCCATCCTGTTCGCGGGAGGTCCGGCGCCGGCAGCTAATGCGGTTATCAGTACCGCTGCCTTTTCGTTTCTCGAGGAAGGCGCTCAAGTGTTTGGGATCAAACACGGCTATAGTCGCTTGGCGGAATACACCGCGGCAGGTCCACTGTGTGAAGGCGAAGATTACATTCGATTCTCGCACGACACGCTGATCAATGCTCGCAGCAGCCGCGGTATCATGATCGGGACTGCACGCACCAATCCGGGCAAACATGTCAGCAGCCCTGAACACTTGAAAGACCCCGAGCTGGTCGCGCCGCTACGGCGGGTCTATGAAGGACTTTGCTCGCTCGAGATCGATGCGTTGATTTCCATTGGCGGAGACGACACGCTCAAGACTGCAAACAAACTGAAAATGTTTCAGGACAATTTGCCAGGTGATGCGAGGCGATTCCCTGTGGTCCACCTGCCCAAGACGATCGACAACGACTACTCCGGGATCGACTTTACGTTTGGGTTCTTCACCGCCGTCGAAACACTCGCCGAAGAGATTCGCAATCTTAACTTTGATGCGGCGGCGGGACGAGCCTATTTCTTGTGCGAAGCCATGGGACGCAGCGCGGGATGGTTGGCGTATGGAGCGGCGATTGCTGGTGAAGCGAGCATGGTGCTCAGCGTCGAGGACATCACGGGCGCCCTCGCTGATGAGGAAGTCGTGAATGCCGAAACCGGGGCCACTCGCAAGGTCATGGCGCTAGAGCGAGTCATTGACCGTATGGTTGACATGATGCTGGCCCGCGAACGCGATGGGCGTCCCTACGGAACGATTGTGATTGCCGAAGGAATGGCCGAGTTCCTGCCGGCAAAATATCTCGAAGGGGTTAGTCGAGATGACCACGGCCACATCAACATTTCATCGATCAATCTCTCGGCGTTAATCTCACGCTTAATTGGTGAGCGATACACCGAACGCACTGGCAAGTACCGCAAGGTCAACGGGTTGCAGATGGGATACGAAGCACGATGTGCACCGCCGCAAGCCTACGACGTGTTGCTCGGTTCCCAGCTGGGTGTGGGAGCGTACCGGGCTCTCGTCGAGGAAAAACTCAATGGGGTGATGGTGTCGGTGGCCGGACAGTTCGACTTGCACTTCGTGCCCTTCGATGACCTCGTCGATCCGCAAACTCTGGTGACGAAAGTGCGTTTTATCGAGCAAAACTCCGACTTCCACCGCTTGGCACGGTTCTTGGAAACGTGCGTGGACAACTAGACTGAGGCACCTGGCTGGCCAAGTGCGCAGGCCCGCACTCGTTGCATCTGCGAACGCCGGTATCGAACCCTCTGCGGGTGAGTTGTCAAAGCGGCCAGCCGAACTGATTCTATCTTGCGGCAGCGGTGATTGGGTGGCATCATCCAAGGGCTGGCAAGGCGTGCAGCAGTCCTTGCAGGTATGCGGAAAGCGATTCAGCAGCAGCATAGCCTTCGCTGCGGCCGACGATATAGAGCACGAATGTGATGTAAATCGCCAGCAATAGGATCGCTTTGCCGCGACCCATTTCGACGTACGACACACCCTCTGGGGTACGACCGCGTCGACCGAGGTAGTAGATAAAGAAACTGATGATCGTCAGCGCCAGCAGCAATAAACGCAACTCGCCACTTTCGGCGGCAATGTCCGCCGACATTTCAATCGGTCCGTGGACTAAGGTGAAGAGAAACAACGGGAAGCCGAGGGCAAAACAGATGTCGAAGATATTGCTGCCCAGTGCGTTGGCGACCGCATCGTCGTAGTCGCCCCCGCGCGCGTCGCGTATCGACATCACCAAGTCTGGCACGCTGGTAGCCATCGACGCGAAAATAACAGCGACAAACATCGGCGGCATGCCCAGGCCCGTCAGCTCGGTGCCAAACAGCGTGTAGTGAGGGGACTCGGCGTTTCCCGTGCCCAACCATTGGCAAGCCTCGACAAGCAACCAGCAGGCAGCGCCGATGATTGCCGTGGATGTTAGTAGCAATGGCCAGCCGTTCCAGGTTCCCTTTGCAATCTGCTCTTGCTGTTTGCCGCGCACAAACATGTTCTCGAGATCCAACAAGGGACCGAGCGATAGCCAGTAGAACAAGTTCGCTGAATATCCGCGTCGCTCCTCATCCCCCTCTTCTTCCACACGCTCTGGTTCGATGTCGGTCTCCTCTGCTTGCTTCATGGACAACAGCATGAAAGCAAAGTACGTCAGGTAGAGACCGATCAATACCAGCCCCTGCCACCAGTGAAGTTGTTCCCCATTGATCAGCAGGATCAGCACGAACTCACAGAAAATCAGAGACAACCCGTCGCGCAGTAACACTTTTGTGGAGACGTGAACTGAGGTGACTCGGATTCCCAAGATAACCGATCCAATCACAGTCAGAATGCACGCTGCTGGAATGATCATACCGTTGAACATGGCACTGCCCGCGGTAGTGCCGATGCCGATCGCAAATCCGTCTCGGTCGGACAGTACGAACAGGGCAATCAACGTCGTGCATAGTTCGGGCACAGAACTCGAAATCGCGTTGATGGTGCCGCCCCGCACCCCCTCGGACATATTGCGGCCGATATACTTCGACGCCACCTCGAATCCATCACAGGCTCGCCAGATCAACAGGCATGTGAATGAAATCAAGATCAGCGGAATTAGAATGCCCATGGAAGCCCAAAACGTGACGGATGCAACTGCACGAACTTGTCGTGAGCCGACAAGTTACCAGCCTGCTGGTAGCTGTCAATTCAGCCCCCATAACTCTGTTAGCCTTGGGGCTCGGTGCACTCGCGATTGTTGGAACGCTCCGTCGTAGCGACTGCGCATCGTTCCGCAGTCCAGCATGCTGATTGAGCGATTGGCACCCCCGCTACGTGATCGCTCGGGAGGTTGCTCCCGAGCGACGCCTCCGATGCAGCTATTTGCTGGCTGGATAGAGTGACTTGGCGGCCTGCTCAACGAGTTTCGATTCGGAATCGCTGATTCCACTGAGCAGCGGTAGGATTGGGCCAGTCTTTGCGATACCGGCGAAACCGACCGCTTCATGGAGAACGCGAATGGGATTGATACTGTTTCGCAGATCCTCCAGCTCACAAAATTGCTGGCGGATCTCTTCCGCTTCGTCGTACCGTTCCGCTTGAATTGCATGCAGCATCCGCATGCTCAGTGCGGGGGTGATGCAGATACATCCAGAGGTAAATCCGGTGAGACCGAAATCTCGCATGTGAATGATCGCGGGTTGTTCGCCAATTCCGCTGACAATCAACTCGGGACCAACAGCGTCGATGATCTCTCGCAGATAAGGATCATCCTCGGTATTATCGCGGACGACGGCATACTTGATCGCTGAGACCAGACCATCGTCGACCAGGCCGCGAACTTGCTCAGGTTCCATGTAACGGTCGTGTTTGAGATACAAGACGACCGGTTTCCCGAAGGCTTCGGCAAACTTACGAGTTCCCGTCGTGATGCCGCTTGTGGTGGCAATGGCTTCTTGGGGCAGAACCATGACGGTGGGATAGTCAAAATCTCGCAGAATCGTCGCTTGATCCATCATCATGCCATAGGACGGGCCGACCGAGGGAATCACGGTCGTCGTGTCACTCGAAACATCTGCCAGCATCCCTAGCAGGTCCGCGTACTCGCTCAACGCGATGTGGTAGAGAACTGCATTGCCTCCATACAGCAGAGTGGTGACTCCTCCCTGCTCGAGATACTGGACCATTCTTTGGTTCTCAGCTCGATCAATTGCAAGATTGCTGTCACGTGCTAAAGGGGGCACGGCAATGACGGAACTCGCCAAGAGTTCTGGGGTAATAGGTTGGGTGTTCATATCAGAAAATATCCGGTTCAGGTGTTGGTTTACCGTGTTGAAGAAAATCGAAGTCGCAACCGTCGTTTGCCTGCGTGACATGTTTGCAAAAAAGTTGACCGTAGCCTCGCTCGTAGTGCAGTTCCGGCGGCGTCCAGGCGGCGCGCCGGCGAGCGAGTTCGTCGTCATCGACCAAGAGATCGAGGCGGCGCTCGTTGACATTGAGATGAATCTTGTCGCCCGTTTGCACTAGCGCCAACGGGCCACCTAGGTGGGACTCCGGCGAAACGTGGAGAATGCACATGCCATAGCTCGTACCGCTCATCCGTGAATCGGAAATTCGGACAAGATCACGAACGCCAGCTTTGAGCAAGCGATCGGGAATCGGCAACATGCCCCATTCCGGGAACCCGGGGGCACCGAGGGGGCCGGCGCTGCGGAGCACGAGTACCGAGTCGGCAGTGATATCAAGACTCTCGTCGTTCAAGCGGGCTTTCATGTCAGGGTAGTTTTCGAAAACAACTGCCGTGCCAGTATGGTCGAAAAGCCGAGGATCGGCGGCGGACGGTTTGACGACGCAGCCTTGCGGTGCCAAGTTACCGCGCAGAACAAAGGTTCCCCCGGCGGTGGAGACGGGGCGATCAAGCGAGCGGATGACGTCGTCGTCGTGCACCTCGGCATCGACGAGATTCTCACCGAGTGTTCGCCCACTGACGGTGAGGCAGGTTGTGTCGAGCAAGGATTCAATCTGTTTCATCAGTGCGGTCAATCCACCCGCGTTGTAAAAGTCTTCCATCAGGTATTTGTCGCCTGAGGGTCGCACGTTGGCCACCACAGGTGTGGATCGTGAAAGTTCATCAAAGCGATCCAGAGTCAGCGGAATACCGGCGCGTCGAGCCATCGCGATGACATGAATGATTGCGTTCGTCGAGCCACCGATCGCCATATCGGTGATGATTGCGTTGTCAAACGAGGCTGCCGTTAGCAGGCTTGATGGCTTCAAATTTTCCCAGGCCATTTCAACAATCCGGCGGCCGTATAACGTCGCCAGTCGTGAATGCTCTGACAATACTGCGGGAATTGATGAGGCCCCGGGGAGTGACATTCCCATCGCTTCGGCGATTGCGGTCATTGTCGATGCAGTGCCCATCGTCATGCAGTGGCCGGGTGACCTGGCGATAGCGTTTTCGATCTGGCACCACGATTGATCACAGAGATTTCCCGCCCGCCGCTCCGCCCAGTATTTCCACGCATCACTGCCGCTGCCAAGCGTTTCTTTTTTCCAACGGGCATTGAGCATCGGTCCAGCGGGAAAGAACATCGCAGGCAAGTCAGCGCTGATGGCCCCCATCAACAACGCGGGCGTCGTCTTATCACATCCCCCCATCAGGATCGCCGCGTCGATCGGATGGCAACGAAGAACCTCCTCGGTTTCCATCGCAAGCAGGTTGCGATAGAGCATTGTCGATGGCTTCATCAACATCTCGCCCAAGGACATCATTGGAACTTCGACAGGAAACCCGCCTGCCTGCCAGACACCGCGCTTTATTTCTTCGGCGCGATGCCGCAGGTGTGAGTGGCATGTGTTAAGATCACTCCACGTGTTGAGAATCCCGATGACCGGTTTTCCCATATAGTCGTCATCGGCGAGGCCCATTCCCTTGAGTCGCGAGCGATGCCCAAATGAACGTAGATCATCTGGCCCGAACCAACGATGGCTGCGCAGATTGGTGGGATCAGGCGACGAGGGGGGCGGGGTTGGCATGGATATAAATTAATTCTTCAGAACGTTGATTACGCGACTTACTTGATGCCCCCGCTCCTGATTCTCTTCATTGGCATGATCGTCGTTTTGACGGGAATCGTGTTTTTCCGTTGGCACGCGTTTTTATCGCTGATTGCAGCAGCTCTTGCAATCGCGCTACTTACTTCGCCGGCAACGATGATGCGACACGAGATCCGCCAGGTCGCGGCAGTCGTTGATGCTGACGACTTGGATGCCGGCTCGTTGAGCAGTGAAGCGATCGACGCCATGCAGCTGTCACCGGGGTCGTATCAGGTGCTCCGGGCTAACGCGGGCATGAACTCGGCAGCGTCTGCCGACCTCACACCGGTCGGCGTCATGCAGCTAGGGCTGGCTAACTCGGGCGCGACCATTGTCAGCCTAGACTCGGATTCGTTCGACTTGGAGCCGGGCGACCAATTAGTGCCCAATCAAGACTGGCAGAAAATTTCCGCATTCGCAAGTCGCAGCGTGGGGGCGCGTGTCGCCGACGGATTTGGTGACACCTGTCGCAAGATCGGAATTTTGATCGCGATGGCTGCGATCATTGGGCATTGCTTGCTCGTCAGTGGCGGTGCCCAACGAATCATCGACGCCGCCTGCTCGCTGCTGGGCGATTCACGAACATCGATCGGGTTCGTTATCAGCGGATTTGTGCTCGCCATTCCGGTGTACTTCGATACGGTATTCTACTTAATGATTCCGTTGGCCAAAGCACTCTACCGGCGGACAGGTAAGAACTACCTACTGTACGTGATGTCCGTCGTTGTCGGAGCCACGATGGCGCACTCAATGGTGCCCCCGACACCAGGCCCCCTGCTTGTTGCGAGTGAGTTGAACATTGACCTTGGCATCGCGCTCAAGGCTGGACTCGCTGTTGGCGTGATTTGCGCAGTCGTGGGCTATCTGTATGCCTTAGCGATTAATCGTCGCTGGACGGTGATACCGGAATTCGAGCTGACGTCACCTCAAGCTTCATCAGCGGAGAATGCAGCGGGTGAGGCGATTTTGTCCCAGCCGCTACCTCCGTTGTGGTTATCGTTATTACCCGTTCTATTGCCACTCGTTTTACTGGCAAGCGGCGCGGACTGGCAGGCGCTCGGGCTCGCGTCTCAGGGATCTGATTCGCCGGGGGAGGCGTCGTGGACCGCGACTGCGATTGCCTTTGCATCCGATAAGAATATCGCGTTGACGCTGTCTGCTGCCGTCGCACTGGTCTTGCTAGCGTGGTCTCCCAGACGCGATGGGGCGCCGTTGGCCAGTCATGTCCAAACGGCATTATCGGAAGCGGGCTCGATTATTCTGATCACCGCCGCCGGTGGGGCGCTTGGCCAAGTCATTCGTGAAACGGGAATCGCCGATGTTTTGGTAGACGAGATGCCACACCAAGGCTCGGGGTTAATGATCCTGTGCGTTGGTTTTTTTGTGACCGTCTTGATTCGGTTTGTCCAGGGCTCTGCAACGGTTGCGATGATCACATCGGTTGCGATCGTTGGCCCCATGGCGACGACGATGACGCTGCCGTTTCACCCCGTCTATTTGTTTTTAGCAATCGGTTGCGGATCCAAACCGCTGCCATGGATGAATGACAGCGGGTTTTGGGTGATTGGCCGATTGAGCGGCATGACTCCGAAGGAAACGTTGAAGACATTCTCAACCACACTGACTGTCATGGGAGTGGCAGGTTTCGTGGTGACGCTGATCGGCGCCACATTGTGGCCGATGGTGCAATGAGTGGGCGCGACCGTTTGGTCGGGCCTCGCGATGACTCATCCTCGTGATGATTCATAGTGCTGAGTGATCGCCACGCACAATTCTGCACCACACGCCGGCCACGTTCGACGCAGCTTCTGTCACTTCGCAGTCGAAGACGGTAAGGCTGACGTTCACTCGCTGTCTGCGAGACTCAAAAGTGTGTTCAGCATTAGATTTGCCCCTGCTTCGATGTCCGCCCATGCGGTCCACTCAGCGGGTGAATGGCTTTGGCCGCCTTTGCTGGGGACAAAAATCATGCCGACGGGCACCATGCGTCCCATGATCTGCGCATCGTGAGCGGCGCCGCTGTGCATGTGGTGGGCGTCGAGCCCGAGTCGTTCGCTTTGGCACGTGAGTTCTTCGACGATGTTGCCGCCACACTGAACAGGCTTCAAATAGCTCTTCTGTTGGAATTCGAACATCAGCCCGCGTCGGCGCGCGATCGCAGAGAGTGCCTTTTGAAACGATGCCGAGAGTTCCGCGAGAACCTCTTCAGACGTATCACGCACATCGAGTGAGAACTCGACCAGACCAGGTACCGTGTTTGCGGCGCCCGGCAATATCTGAGCCTTGCCGATGGTCGCGCGGCTGCGTGGTGAGCCATTCTCGTCCAAGATGCGCGGCACCTCGTGAGCGAAATCAGCCAGGCCCATGAAGGCGTCTTTACGCATCTCCATCGGCGTCGTCCCCGCATGATTGGCTTCTCCGCGGAACCAAACTGACCACGTGAATAGACCGGTGATCTCATCAACGATCCCAATCGGCTTTTTAAGATGGTCGAGGACGGGCCCCTGCTCGATGTGCAGCTCCAGATAACTCGCGATCGATTCAGGATCACGGGCCGCGTCGAGGGCCGCGAGCGGGTTGTAACCGTGCCGGCTCATCTCATCAGCA
Source organism: Allorhodopirellula heiligendammensis (assembly GCF_007860105.1). Classification (NCBI taxonomy): domain Bacteria; kingdom Pseudomonadati; phylum Planctomycetota; class Planctomycetia; order Pirellulales; family Pirellulaceae; genus Allorhodopirellula; species Allorhodopirellula heiligendammensis. Next base: position 1,236,199 of record NZ_SJPU01000001.1, on the reverse strand, counting down.
AGCTTCACTCCGTCGAGATCACTCATCGTCGCGAGCAATTCGGGATTGATCAGTCCGCAAACGGAGTGCGAACCGAACATACCGCCGAAGCGACCCTCTTCGTCACTGAACGCGATCAATTCAATCGTTCGCTTCAATGAGATCGCTTCCTCGTGCAATCGCCTCAAACACTCCAAACCAACAACAACGCCGAGCGTGCCGTCGAGCGCGCCGGCGCAGGGAACGGTGTCGATGTGAGAGCCGACCAAGACGCGGGGCGCGTTGGTAGTGCCGGCGTGGGTCGCGGTAACGTTGGCGGCACCATCCATCGACGCCGCCAAGCCTGCCGTCTCAATTCGGTTTGTCAACCAGCGTTTGCCTTCGATATCGGCATCGGTGAACGCCATTCGGTAGATGCCGCGGTCCGCGGCGTTGCGACCGATTTCCGCAAGCGTGAGAATGTCCGACTTGATGCGTTCGAGTTCAACTTTCATCTCAGTCCACTGCGGGTAGGGGTTGGCCTTCGACGTATTGGCCGTGCAGCATATGCAACTGCAGTACGTGGTTGATGATGATGTCGTTGCGACGCGCAATCGTACCGTCGGTTTCCCGCCACGCGTCATTAATGAAGCGAGTAACAGATTCGCCATCGAAAAAACCGAGCTCATTGATCCGTTCCGGAGTCAGCCAATGATCGATCATCTCCTGCACGGCAGCCCGTTTGACAGGATCCGTATGAGCGGGCGGAGCCATGAAAGCGAATTTCTTTCGTTCATACAGTTCGCGTGGGAGCACATTGACCATGGCTTCTCGGAGTACCCACTTTTCAACTCCGCCCCGGATGCGAACCTCCGGTGGGATGGTGGTCGCATACTCGGCAAGATGATGGTCCAAGAATGCTGGCCGCGCCTCCATCGAATTGGCCATGTCCATACGGTCGCCACCCCAGGTCAGAATCTGGCCTTCGAGCATGGTCTTGCTCCAGGTGTACTGAGAAATATCGAGCCGGTGCCGGCCGCTCACCGCAGCAGGGTCAATCGCGCCGGCAATCTCAGCAATCGGGTCGTACTGGCTTAGCAGATCCTTGAGATCGTTCGATAGAAGCGGTGAGAACCGCTGCAGTACCAGCATCCAGGGCTGCAGCCACGATGGTGTAAATCCGCATAAGTCCTGCCACGCCTCATGCTGCTGGTCTTCCTCGGCGAGAATAGCGCCAGCAAACACACCTGCTTCTTCACCATCACGCCCGAGCCAATCGCGTTTGAAAAAGGGATAACCACCGAAGAGTTCGTCACTGCCCTCACCTGTGATGACGGCTTTGTAGTTACACGCACGCACGCGCCGACTCATGTGCCATTTCGCGACCGCCAACGTATTGTAAAAAGTCCGCTCGGCATGCCACGTCGCCCGTTCGAAGGCGGGGCCATAGAGTTCCTTTTCGGTCAGACGCAGGAGTTCTTGTTCGGCCCCAGTGCGATCGGCCATCAATTTGGCGATATTCGATTCATCGTACTCGTCGCTGTCGAAGGCGATCGTAAAGGCTTTGACCGGCGACTGCATCAACGTCGTCGCCAGCCCTAGAATTGAGCAACTGTCGATGCCGCCCGAGAGATAGCAACCGACGGGCACGTCGGCTTCCAATCGCGTGGCAACAGCGTCAATCAATCGATCCTGTACTCCCTGTACGTATTCAGCGGGATTCGGATTCGGATCATGCGAATCAGGGAATGTGAAATCCCACCATCGCTGGGTGTCAATCTCGAGTCGTCCATCGCGCAATTGGGCCACCAGCATATGGCCTGGTTGCAACGCATGCACACCCTCAAATGCTGTCGAACCCGGCACCATCACCTGCATCATCTGATGGATCGCTGCATGCGGGCACAATTTGGCCGGGACATCGGGATGCTGCAGGATCGATTTCACCTCCGATCCCCATACAAGCCCATTGTCTCCCGCGGCATAGTAGAGCGGCTTGATCCCAAACCGGTCCCGAATCAAGATCAGCCGCTGTTCGCGATGGTCGTAGAGCACGATGGCAAACTCGCCACGGAGGTGCTCAACCATTCCCAGACCGTACTTAAGGTACAGCGGTAGCGTGATCGCGCTGTCACTCTTGCCATTGCACTCGAATTTCTCACAGGCCAGCTGCGTACGGATGGTCTTGTAGTTGTAGAGTTCTCCATTGACGGTCACGGCGTAATCGCCGTCGGTTGTCGAGATGGGTTGATGCCCGCAATCCAAACCAATGATCGACAGCCGCGTGTGCCCAAGGGCGAGCCCTTGATCGACAAACAGTCGACTCCCGCGTTCGTCGGGACCGCGGTGGTCGAGCACGTCGAGCATGCCGTCGAGCGTCGAGCGGAGTTCGCGTTCGCTATTTCGTCGCGGGTTCCAGAAACCGGTGATGCCACACATGAGGGAGAGGGGGAGAGAGGAAATGGGGCGAGGGGAGATTAGGCGTTGTCGATGCCGGTGATGCGGTCGAGGCGATCGAGGACCGAGGCGAGCACGGCCTGGCGAACGAACACGGCGCCGGCTGCCTGAGCGAAGTACAGGTTGTGGTCGGTGTCATCCAGTTCGACCGACAGCTCTTTGTTACGAGCGAGCGGATGTAAGATCACCGCCCCTGGTTTGAGGTTGCTATTGCAATCCAGTTGGTAGCGAGCGTCTAGGTTTCGATAGCTATCGCCTAAAAACGCAATCGAGTTGACATAGACAACGTCGAGGTTTGGTAGGACTTGATGTACGTCGTTGGTGATGTCGATCGGAATGGGTGATTCTTCAATCGGTTCAGTCAAATCCAATCCTACTGGATCCGCCAGTTCAGAGATGATGGTGATCTTTTTAACCGAACCTGCGAACATCAGCGCGAGCCGCAAAAAGCTTTTGACCGCCCGCATCGAGCCGGGAGTGCCGATGATCCCGATATGGATTTGTTTGTCGGCGGGGCAGATGATGCGTGACAGATCCGGACGCCACTTCAACAATGCGTACCAATCGATCAAGGCCTGGGTAGGATGATGCCCCGACCCGTTGCCGGCATTGATGAGCGGACGATGCAGATTCTTACTGATTTCCTCCATCGAGTTCGTGTCAGGATGCCGCATAATCACGACGTCGCCGTAGGTATTGAACATTTCACCGATGTCTGCGATCGATTCCCCTTTGGCGATCCCAGTGACCTGTCCGTCGGGTACTGAGAGGACTTTGCCATCGAGCCTCAACACAGCACTCTCGAATGACAGCCGCGTCCGCGTGCTGGCTTCGAAGAAGGCGGTGATCGCAATTTTGCCGTCAAGTGGTTTATCCATCTCGACGTTTCGTGATTCCAATAGCGCCGCGAGCTGGGCGATGGCGGTCACTGTCCGGCGGTCGAGCTGCCGGGGATTCAGAATGGACTTGCCCGCGAGATCTGCGAGAGCTTCTCGATCCACAACGCCGTTGGTGACCGCCAAGAGCGGCTCGGGCCACAATCGCGGCCCTTTAGAATTGGCGGCCATCTCTGTCGTACTCACCATATCTGTTTGTCCCGCGTATCGATCACCAGGAAAACGATTAGTGTGACGATGCCGACACAAGTCAGCACCAAACCACCAATCACAAGAAATTGAAGCAACCAAAGTGGGAACATGTCTCACGCTCCCGCTGGAGAAACAGATGAGCTGCCATCGTCAGCGACGTCTTGGGGTCGCGTAGCGGGGGCAGATAACAACTTAAAATCGTAGCCATTGGGCCGCAGCCAAACCAGGACTGCAAATACGATTCCGGAAACCGCTGCACCGACAAGCGACGCCACCATCCAACCTATCAAGAAATAAGCCGCAAGTCCGATCAGGCTGCCAGCAACCATTGCGGAGGCTGCAGCGATGGGACCAGGACGTCGATAGTACAGTCCTCCGACGATCGGCCAAATGCAGCTACCCACAAGTGGCCCGGCAAAGAACAGCACAGTCGCCAAGTCAGACACATTGGGCAGTGCCACCGCCCAGGCCAGACCACCGAGGGCAACGATGCTCACCCCGGACCACAGGCGCTTCTGCCGCTGCGTGACGCTGCCCGGCACGAGCGGCTCAGCAATATCATTGACGACGAGGTCGGACGTCGCCGCCAGTAGTGAGTCAATGCTCGACGCCAACGAGCAGAACACGACGATAAACACGAGCACCGCACCGACATCACCGAGTAATGTTGCGGCGACCAATGGCCCCACTGTATCGGGCTGGCTGATGCCAATTCCCAGAGCCGGCGCCGCCAAGCCCAAGAAACCTGCGACGATGGGAATTGGCAACCAAAGCAGACCGCCCAACACGTAAGCTTTGGGGCCGACGCCTGCGCGCATTGCGAATGCTCGGCTCCACCAAACATTGCTGTGGAAGATCTCACCAAACCCAAAAAGCATGTTATTGAAAATAGCCATTAATGCTGCTGGAAAGAAGATCGATAGCAGCATCGGTCGATCGGCTTGCAATTTCTCGTGAACATCGGCAATCTCGACCTGCGACAGAACGGCAATCGTGACGACGACCAACCCGATCAAAATGATCAGGCTCTGGATAAAGTCAGTACCGATGACCGCATACATGCCACCGAAGAGTGTGTAAGCGACACATACCGTGATCACCACGGTCATCCCAACCTCGTAGGGAATCCCCGCCAACACCTCGAGCAACTTGCCGCCCGCCATTGACATCGAGATCAACCAAGTGATCGCGTAAAATAAAGAAATGATGAGAAACGGCACCGTCGCGACGAGGCCGTATCGCCGGCGCACAAACTCGACCGCCGTATAGCCCTCAGGCATCAATTGGCGGATACGACCGCTCATCGGTGCGAAGGCGAAAAGTCCGAAACTCGCCGTGCAATACGCTAGGGCGCCCCAAATGCCAAGTTGCAATGCGAATTGGGGAGCCAGCATTGTCGTGTTGGATGTGATCCAAGTCGCGACTGCGGTTGCGGTGCCAAGGGCGAGTCCGACGTTGCGTCCCGCCACCGCGAAACCTTCATACGTACTGGCTCGACGTCCCCACCAGATGCCCAATGCAATCCACAAGACACTGAAGATTGCGAGCATCGTGTACCCCGCCGTAGGCGAGAGGATCGGAGTCGCGGCGAGCATCCAAACGTCCTCATACACGGTCATTCAGTCGGTGCTCCTGAATTGCGAACTGATCGACGGCAGCTACAGGAGCCGTGCACAATGACGGCGATCAGAGCAAGAAAAACGACCAGCCCAACCGTGAAAAGGGACATTGCCTGCGGCATCGACCAGTGACGGACCATCACGATGGCGGGCTCGTCTGCGTGTCGCAGAATCTGTCCGTCCCGCGCTGCCACCGCAACATCGAACTGATAGTCACCATCGGGCAGGCCAGAAACAAACGCCATGGGAAGATGGCCGCGATAGTAGACCGTCCCCCGCTCATCCCAGACCATGTAGCTGGCATCGGTCGCGAGGGTGTTGCCGCCATCCTTGTGAAGGCTTTCACTACCGAGGACATCATTCCACTCGAGCGAAACGTACCCCTCTCGGACGTCGACAAACCTCGTTTGATTAAATGCGATTGCGGGCAGATCCGACGGATCTTTGGCGTCAACAGGCAGCGCCTGAAACAATAGGAAAACCGTTAGACCGAGTGTTTTCGCTCGCATCAAAACGTTGTGCAAGATTCGCCGCCCAGCGTCTGGGCCGCAAAAACCACGTGCCTTTGTTATGGGTGAAAGTGGATTAGGTCCGCCGGCGAGATCCACAAATGAAAAATAGGAAATTTCGTTGCAGCAACAAACTAACACGATGCTTCCAGGAGCGAAACCGCAGCGAGACACGTCACGAACCTCTCCCCGCTCCGAGCGGGCATGCAGCACGTGATGGATCGCCACCGAACGCCATTTAGCAAAGTTGTACCGTCATTGTGATTCAACGTGTCGTGATTCAACTTGCAGTCACTGCTCTTCTGAGTTATGTTGGCAAGTATGAGATCCGCCCTAATCGCCCTGCTGTTGATCGTCAATTTGCTGACGTGCCCACTGCGTTGCACCTCATGTGCAGCGAATGTGAGCGTCAGTGAGCAGTCGGCGCCAGCGATTTGTCGTTGTTGCTCCGATGCGGAATGTGCGGCGGATCCAGAAGCACCTGTGCCATGTAGCGATGACTGTGGCTGTGAAAATTGCATTTGTGAAGGTGCTGTGCTCGAAGCGGACGTGGAACTATCCAGTCCGATGGAGTATTCCGTTGGCGAACCGCCGCTGCATTGCGTAGCCGCGACCTTCTGTCGTCGACAAGCCAATCTGCTGGACCATCCAGCGTCTTCGGCGAGACCATTTCTCAGCGGTCGCGAGCTGCGCGTATCGCACCAATCTTGGTTGCTGTGAGTCGATTTTAAGTTCTCTTATCGCGGCCAGTTCCGCGGCGAGAACGTAGATCTGATTTGCCTGACCTCACCTCAAGCGCGTCTCGCAGGTTCGTCGTTTGCCACTAGGCACACTTTGGGCTGAGCGATCCGTCGAGCGTGAAGAAAACTTGGGACTGTCCAGTCATCGGAAGGGCGTGCGCGATTGGTCTCCTGCGCGGGCCGATACGAATCGGATCGACGTCTCCTCGTTCTACTTGCGAAGGTCAGCATGACTGTTCCAACGGCCATGCGAGCCGGAGTCAAGTAGGCGGTGACTGCTGGCATTCGACGCGTTTGGCCGCACGTTCCATCGCTCGCACAACCAACGTGTTCTGGTAGCGATCCTGATCTGGTCGCCATCGCGCCCAGAATTTTCCATATATTTCACACACGCAAATTCACTTAATATGCTGCTGCCTTGGGAGTACGGAGTTCGGAATCTGGCCCGGCGCCCGGTGCGAACGACGTTGACACTCGTCGCGCTGGCGACGGTGGTGATGTTAGTTTTTGTCGTCGTTGGTTTTATCCGCGGTCTGGAGCAATCGTTGTCCGTCAGTGGCGACGAGAACGTGGTGTTGGTGTACTCAGTGAACTCGGAGGAGAACATTGAGAACTCGTCGATAGCCGCCAGAACGCCATCACTCGTGGCAGCGAGTTTCGACTCAGTAGTCGATCGCTTCGGTGTCACCCATGTTTCACCTGAGTTGTACCTGGGCACTCGCGTGAAGACATCTGCTGGCGACGAAGGACTGGGATTGGTTCGTGGTGTGACCCTCGCTGCGCCCTTGGTGCGGCGTTCCGTTCAGCTCATCGATGGCAACTGGCCTGGTGAAGGGGAGGTCATGGTCGGACGACTGGCCGCAGCGAAGTTGGGCAGTAGTGATGATGCCATGAGCATTGGAAGCATCCTTGAGTTTGAAGGACACCAATGGACGATCGTTGGCCGCTTCGCCGCTGGCGGTGCCGCGTACGAGTCCGAGTTATGGTGCCAGCTCAGCGATTTTCAAACCGCAACGAAACGCCAGGATTTGAGTCTGGTGGCGATGTTGATGTCTCCCGGCGGCTCACTGGCGGAGGTCAAGCTATTCTGCAAGGAACGCATCGACCTGGAGCTTCACGCGATCGGTGAGACTGAGTATTACGCCACGCTACAACAGCACTACAAGCCGGTCCGGATCCTGGCCTGGTTCGTGGTGGTAATGGTTTCCGGGGCGGGAGTCTTTGCAGGGTTGAACATGATGTACGGCGCTGTGGCCGGGCGGATACGCGAGATTGCCACTTTGCAAGCGATTGGATTTCGCCGCCGCGCGATCTTGATCAGTTTAATCCAGGAAGGCGTATTACTGGCGGCGGCCGGGTCATTGCTATCGGGTGTGGTAGCGCTGACCATGCTCAACGGCGTGGCGGTACGATTCACGATGGGTGCGTTCACCTTACGCATCGACAGCGTTGCCATCCTCATCGGATGCGGCGTTGGTTTGTTGTTAGGCGTCTTGGGTGCGTTACCCCCGGCGCTGAAGGCGTTGCGAGCTGAAGTCGCAACAAGTTTGAAAGCTGTTTAGTTTCCCTTTGGAGAGTTGAGATGAAGATGTTTTTAAGTCGAAGTGTTGGTATGTGCGTCGCTGCGGCTCTGGTCGTTGCGTCGGGTTGTCAGAAGAGTTCGGACGTAGCCTCAGTCGGCGACACTGATGCAGGTGCGCCCCAATCGGCCTATATCGTTGATCTGGAGCCGACCGGAGCAATGCCGGTCGGCGAAGCACGTGAGAAGTCCGAGGATGGCCAAGAAGTTACCTTGGTTGGGTTGATCGGCGGCTCTTCGGAACCTTTTGTCGACGGGCTAGCGGCGTTCACGATTGTCGATCCCAAAGTACCGTACTGCGCCGCCGACGAGGGCTGTCCCACACCATGGGACTACTGCTGTCATACCGACCAGGTCGCAGACAACATCGCGACTATCAAGATCGTTGATGAATCCGGATCGCCGGTCGCGCAGGATGCCCGAGAGCTGTTGGGAGTCAAAGAGTTGTCCACCGTCGTGATCAAAGGCAAGGCGAAACGCGACGACCAAGGCAATCTCTCGGTCGCCACCAGCGAAGTATTCGTCCGTCCAGGTGCGTAAGTCATGACCAGTGCCCCACTCGATCTCAGTCAATTAGCGCTCGATCGCGCACCTCAGGGTGAGCGAGAAGAGACACGTCCTCGACGCCGTCAATGGTTGACACGGTATGTGCTGCCGGCAGTCATTCTGCTGGGTTTCCTAGCACTTCTCGTAGCAGCCGCTGGGCGAGGCCTATTGTCTCGTCAGGACGTGACAGTGATTCCTGTGATTGTTAAACGCGCGACGATTCAGCAAGCGGGAACTCCATTGTTCCAAGCACCGGGCTGGATTGAACCGCGTCCCACGGCGATTAGCGTTGCGGCGCTCGCACCTGGCGTGATCGAAGAATTGCTGGTGGTGGAGGGGCAAGTCGTGGAGAAGGGCGAACCGGTGGCGCGGTTGATCTCCATCGACGCCGAGTTAAACGTCGAGCAAGCGAAAGCATCGCTTGCAATTCGGCAAGGTGAGCTGAACGGTACTCAGGCCGAACTCGACGCCGCGATGATTCGCGTCGCCAATCCGGTGCATCTGCAGGCTCCGTTGGCAGACGCCCACAGTATGCTGGCGAAGGCCAAGACAGAGCTTGCCAAGCTGCCATTTTTGATCAGTTCCGCCGAGGCCAAATTAGAGTACGCCTTAAGCAGCATGGAGGGCAAACGCTCCGCAAAGGGCGCCGTCTCCGATCGTGTCATCGCCTTGTCTGAGAGTGATTACGCGTCTGCGAAGGCTGATCTCCTGGAGCTGCGAGACCGCCAACCCAACTTGCAGCGTGAGGTTGACGCCTTGACGGACAAGGTCGACGCACTCGAGCGACAATTGGAATTACTGATCGAGGAAAATCGACAGGTCGCTGCAGCGAAAGCGAAGGTCGAATCTGCCGAGGCGCTCGTCAAAGAAGCTGCTCTGAAAGTTCGACAGGCAGAACTCGCTTTACGGCGAAACGTGGTCTTAGCTCCGGTCAGTGGACGAGTATTGAGTCTGGTGGCTGCACCTGGGACGCGCGTGATGGGACTCGATTCTGTGGCCGGGCAGAGCTCCAGCACGGTGGTCGAAATGTACGAGCCCAGTCGGCTTCAGGTGCGAGTCGACGTTCGACTGGAGGATGTGCCATTGGTCATGCGGGGCCAAGAGGTAGAGATAGAAACCGCATCGAGCAAAAACATCATTGCCGGCCGTGTGTTGCAATCAACGAGCTCGGCAAACATCCAGAAAAATACACTTGAGGTGAAAGTGGAGTTGATCGATCCTCCAATCACTGTCAGTCCCGAAATGCTGGTCACGGCAACCTTCATGGCACCGCTGACTGAATCAGGTGCCGATGAGGATACGATGAGCGAGCGGCTATTCGTACCCGTCTCGCTCCTTCAGGAGAGTGATGCAGAGGCTTTTGTTTGGATCGTTGACGCCAACGAAAGCGCGCAACAGCGTATCGTCGAAGTGGGAAGTGAAACCGCCGACGGGCTCATTGAAATCAAAGCCGGTCTGCAGGTTACCGACAAATTGATTACCTCAGGGGTGGGAAGTCTCACACCAGAAAGCCCGGTGAACGTGTCCGGGGACGATCCAAGGTTAGGAGTGAATTAAATGGCATTGGTAGAACTTCGCGGCGTCAGCAAAAGTTTCCGAAAAGGCGAGGAGACGATCACGCCGCTCGACAACATTGATCTGGACATTGAAGCGAGCGAGTTCGTTTCATTGATGGGTCCTAGCGGCACCGGCAAGAGTACGTTGCTAAACCTTGTCAGCGGGATTGACCGCCCGGATGCGGGGTCAATCACCGTCGACGGAACGGAGGTGACTAAGTTGTCGCGTAGCAAACTTGCTGATTGGCGTGCAGCAAATCTTGGTTATATCTTTCAGACTCATAATCTGATTCCCGTGCTGACAGCCTACGAAAATGTGGAGCTGCCGACACTGCTGTTAAAGCTAACGTCAACTCTGCGGCGGCAACGTGTCGAACTCGCACTTGACGCGGTGGGTTTGAGTGATCGGGCCGACCACTATCCACGGCAACTCTCCGGTGGCCAGGAGCAGCGAGTTGGTATTGCCCGCGCTATTGTGGCGCATCCGAAGGTCGTTGTCGCTGATGAACCCACCGGTAGCCTCGACACCGAGACCAGCGAGCAAGTTCAAGTGCTATTGCAACGATTGAACCAGGAGCTCGATATCACGCTGTTGATGGTTACTCATGACCAAGACGTGGCGAGCATTGCGTCTCGTCAGTTGGTACTCGACCGCGGAAAGTTTCTGCCCCGGGGAGCGTCGCCGGCGTCTGATTCCAAGTTAGAACCCATCCATTAGCAAGCAACTGTACACGACGCAATTGAATTAATGCTGCTCCCGTGCCTCCTCCTCTACCGCCGCTCCCGATCTCATGTTCACCTACGTCTTCAAAACGCTTTGGCGCCATCGCACTCGCACGCTCCTGACCGTATCAGGCGCCGCAGTAGCAATGTTTGTATTTTGTTTCGTCGGCTCAGTGCAGGAGGGCTTGCACCGGCTAACAGCGGGCGCGGACGCGAATCGCAGTCTAATCGTTTTTCAGGAAAACCGTTTCTGTCCGACGAGTAGCCGCCTACCGGAGGACTACGCAAACAAGATCAGGGATGTGGCGGGGGTGAAGGAGGTAATGCCCATTCAAGTCTGGACTAACAACTGCCGCGCCAGTCTTGATATTGTCGTGTTCAATGGTGCCGATCCGGAGCAGATTCAGAAGACTCGTCCGATCAAGCTCACCAGTGGGTCATGGCAGCAGTTTGCCTCGCAGCGCGACGCCGCGATTGTCGGTCGCAATGTCGCCCAACGACGTGGGCTTTCGGTTGGTGACCAGTTCTCAATTGGCGATGTTTCAGTCAAGGTTGCAGGTATTTTCGAGTCGACCGTGCCATCAGAAGAGAACCTGATCTACACGAGCCTCCTGTTCTTGCAGTACACCCGCGGGCTCGATGCCGCGGGGCTGGTAACGCAACATGAAGTTTTGTTGAGCGAAGACGCCGACCCTGATCAAGTCGCGACGGAAATTGACTCCGCATTGCGAGCGGGCACCGTGGCGACCAAGACGCGACGAAAAGGCGCCTTTCAAGCCAATACGCTTTCAGACTTGGTCGATCTCATCGGGTTCGCACACTGGTTAGGTTACGCGTGCGTGGCGCTTGTGCTGTCTCTCGTCGCGACAACAACAGTGATGAGCGTACAAGACAGAATCAAGGAATACGCGGTATTGCAGACAATTGGCGTGCGCCCCGTTCGCGCGATGCGACTGGTGTTGGCTGAGAGTACCGTCCTGTGCGTCGTCGGTGGGGTGCTGGGCACAGCAGCCGCATTGCTCGCATTGAGCTTGGGTGGGTTTGCAATCGGGGCGGAAGGTGCCACGATTGCGTTTCGTCCATCGCTTGGCTTAGCGTTGACGGGTGGCCTCGTTTCCTTGCTCGTCGGAATTGTTGCCGGCCTCGCCCCCGCGATCCAAGCTGCCACGGTACCGATCGTAGATGCTTTGCGACAGGCATGAAAACGAGGCGACAAGCCAAACCATCCCCATCAGGCTGGCGGGCAATGCTCCATAGCGAACATAGGGACTCACACGAGTGTCGATCTCTGGCTGGGCAACAATTTCCCCAGCCGTGCCCGCTGGTAACTGCTCGACGATTCTCCCGCTGCTGTCTATCCACGCCGTTGGGCCTCCATTGGCGGCCGATAAGATCGGGCGTCTACATCCAATCGCAACCATTTGTGCGCAGCGCAGGTGGTGCTCAATGACAGCTGAGTTGTCAAACCAGGCGTCGTTCGTCAGCGTGAGAATTACTTGCGGTAGAAGGTTGGGATCGCGGTCTAAAATGGCTCGCATGTGATTCACCGAAATCCGTTCCACTGCAGTTTCGATGCATAGGTTTGGCAATGCCCGGAGGGTCCCGATCTCGAAGACTGCAGGATCCGTGCCGGCATCAAGTCCTAAGCCAGCTGGCACAAACTCTTTGAGTCCTGGGATTGATTTGATCAATGGGATGTACTCACCAAACATGACCAGGTGGTTTTTGGCGTAGGTGCTGCGGACCTGCCCGTCAGGATCGACCAACACAATCCCGCTGAACTGCTTGGCGGTAGGACCGTACTTCACAATTCCGCAACCACCAACGATGGCCGGAGGTGGAAACGGAGTACCGTGGGACATGGCCGCCTGGAGATTCTCGTTGCGGCCGACAAAGTCATCTTGTGACTCCGTGATGATTTGACGCAACTGATCGACGGTCAGTCGTCGACCTTGTCCGCCTTGTGCCAGTTCGGCAGGTACTTCGAGGTCCGCTTCGGCGATATACCAAGGCTGGCCACCTGAAAGCATCGATTCCGGCCACACAACAGCGGCAATGGGTTGCGTACTGGCCGACACCGCCGCGATCGTTTGACGAGCAAACGCCGAAAAAATCTCCTGTTCACGGGCCAAGTCCTGCTGGTATTCCGTCTGCTCGTCGCGGCCGATCAGCATCAGCGTCGTGTTCGAGGCGATCGTTTCAAACCGGAGCGATGAAGCTCCGTATGTGTACGAGGCAGCGACTGCAAGGACAGCAATGGGCACAGAGGTTTGCCAGGCCTTACCAATCTGGACGCACTTGGCCGCTAGCTTTTCCTCGTGCGCTTCGGTGCGCCGCTGTGCGAACCATTGCCACGCGTCCGCGACCGCCACGCTCGTTAACACCAGCAGAAAACTCACCCCGTACGTCCCACAGAGATCCGCGATCTGGATCATCGTCGCTGACGGCATGGCTGTGAGTGAATGGCCTAGCATCAACACGGAGATGCCTGTGGCGAAATAATTCCGAACCCACTCACCGCCAACCCATAACACCGCCGCGATCAGGACAAAAGGAACGTACGCCAGTGGCATCCAGATTCCAGCGCAGCATGCTTTCGCAGCCAGATCGTTGTTTTGAGCAGACGAATGGAACCAACGCCGCAGCATGACGAAGAAAAGCAGAGGATAAATCGCCAGATACGCGGCCATCGCCAGGAGCGGAAACAGCATTAGCGGATGCGCGTAGCGAAGTCCCTGGAGCGACACCAGGTAATACACAAAGAACGATCCGTAAACCGCCACACGCCCACCGGTGATGGATGAGCGGGCCAAGTTGACGAGGGGGGCGAGCGCGATGAACGCTAGCGGCCAAAAATTAAATCCCGGGCCAGTCAGGAATAGCAGCAGCACCGTTACCGGGGCAGCAGTCCAGACGCGACTCCTTCGTGACTTCATAGCAAAACATCCGTGTGCTCATTGAGGGAATCCGATCAGCAAGTGGCGGCGAAGACTCGCCTCGATACGTTGATCGGAAATGTACTCGAGGTAGTCGTGTTCCCGTCCCACAAATTGCGCAGCATTGAATTGATGGACACGGGTCGAGTGATCAGGTAATTGGTTGAGACCGCTGATTCCGGTGTATCCCAAAGCTGGCCGTTTATTATCGAACCATGTGAAGCGAAACAAACTGAGATAGGAATCACGACTGTTATACACTAAGTCGAGATGATTGATTTGGCTGTATGCTCGGCAGCGGGTGGTGACCAAGCAGTCGTTCCGGATCGCGGGAACCGCCAATGTTAGATTCACCGGTGCAATGGGGTGGCTGACAGACGGCAACCCGCAACCATCAATGGTGCCACCGCCGATGAGGTGCAAGGCCCCCAGGGAAACGCGCCCGCCGAAACTGAAGCCGATGATGGAAACTGGCGTTCGTGGATCGATATTCTGTAGGAATCGTGCGAGGTGAAACGAGTGCTCGTCGGCGCGTTCGGCTTTAATCCGCACGTCGCGAATCGGGCCAGCAATTTGGTCGGCGGGCCAAGCCCATATGACGTATCGCATCGCAGGTGCGTCATTCCACGGCACGATCGTTTGCTCGTAGGTCTGTAAACCGCGACGGATCGCTTTATCGAGCGACCAACGATTGCCATGTATGAAAATCACAATGGGTCGGCGAATTTCGTCTGGATCAGGTGCAAAGAACGCACTAGCCGACGATGGTTGCCAGACATCCCCGCCGCCACGCTGTCGAACATCGAGCGAATTGACGCTGCAGTTTCGCGATCCCAACCGACGGCTACTCACCAACCAAAGTTGATCTTTGCCACGATTGTCAAATTCAGTGATCGGAGTCGATTCCAAACGCTGTTGGATCACTTCCTTCGGTAGGCTCGTCGATTCAGCGAGAATGACGCTACCCGAAGCCGCATACGCCAATGGGGGGGCGATCGTTTGGGCGTTGGCGAAACATCCGAAAAACGCGAGCGCAAAGGCGGTCGACACCCTACGAAACGAAACATCGGACAGCATAAATCAGCTCAGGTCGGTGGCGGCAGCAATGGATTGCTCAGTGTAATCCAAACCCGCGTAACAACAATCGAGGGAGAGCGGTTATGTGTGCGTGCTGTTTTTAATGCGATCCTCGCGAAGTTGCCTGTTCGGCCCCACCATCGCTGTGTTCGTCTTGGGACGGTGTCGCATTCATCCGAACCGTCACAACGGCAAAAACGAACGCGAACGCTGCGAACTGAAAGCGGTTTTCATTAAGTTTCGTTATCAATGAAGCATCGGAGTCAACGTGGGAATCCGCTAGACCGTAGAAATAGTCCATGCTCACGATATGAGATACCGCCGCCGAGAGGGACTCTGCCGTGGCAGAACTGAATACCAGGGCGGCGGAAAACTCGGCTCGCTCCGCTGCCGACGCTGCCTCGCGGATGGCGTTTAAATCCAGTTCCCCGTCGTCCCTGGTTGCTCCTCCATCCCGGCCGCGATGGACGAGTGGAGCTGTCGATTTGCTCAGATCGAACTCTGGGTCCTGAGCCGAGCCCAGAGGTGACGGAAGCAGTGCCATCGCCATGAAGGTATCGGTTTGCGCGGTGCCAGCGAGCGACTGATTCGTCAAGGCCGTTCCGTCACTTAGCCCCTGATTGCTATCCACATCGAAGTATCGGAATTCATCCGTAACTGAATCGCCCGCGGACGCGCCCCCACTCGGTCGCGAGGCGTCTAAAAAGTAATCCGGTTTGGAACTGTCTGACGAAAGAGACTGACTCGTCCGTCCGTCACGCGCTACGCGTGCACCTGATAAGGTCCGATCCCGTAAGCCGTGGCCGGTCAAACTTCCCAGCATTTGCGGCAGCGGAGTTGGTTTAACCTCTTCGTTTAGGTCCGCGTCCTCGGGACCACTCTCCGTACTCATCGTTTCCGGGGAGGTATTTTCAGCAACCTGTGCCTGGCAGCTGGCCAGGAAATCGGTGGGCGTCCATGACGTCCCTGCAGTTAACGCGGCATCGACGCTCGCCGGGGCGGCGCTGCTCGTTGGTGCAACTGGAGCGACTACTGGCGTGTTTTCGAATGTACGCTCGATAACGGGAGGCGAATCGTCTGTAGTTCCGCTATTGCTGATTGCGTATGAACCAACGTTGAAATCGCCAGCCATCAATTTGCGCGACTCCAACGTCTCCAGCACTCCACGGAGCCTTCGCGATTCGCTTCGCTTTCTTGCCTGACTCGTTCGTCTATGAGAAAACATCGAGACCTACCCTCCTTGTAGTCGCCTGCTCACCGTGCACTGACGAGTTTGCCGATGGATTGATTTTGTGCAATAGCTGATCGAGCGACTCGCTATGAAGTTGCAGATAGTTCCGAAAAACGGTGTTGAGCGGTGCCTTCCGCACCGCTATGGACTGCATCTCGATCGCATTGGTTAAATCTTTCACGGCCAGGTCGAGTTCCCCCCGTTGCTGTTTGACGATGGCCAAATTGTGCAGCACGCCAGCCAGACGGCTGAACAAATGAGGATCGCTATCGTCGACGGCGATGAGTTTTTCGAATGATTGCTGAGCTTGCTCAAATGCCGCGTCCGCCTCGTCAGTGTCACCGGTCGCCTGCCGGCTAAAGAGAATCTGACCATAGTTATTGAGCGTTACGGCTAGCTGTTGCTGCACCACGCGATCGTCGGGATTTTTCGATAGCACGCTCCGAAAGGTTTCGATTGCGGACGTTGTCAGCGTGATGGCGTCAGTAAAGGCCTGCTTTTTAGTCAGCAAATTTGCCAAATTATTCTGCGCGACCGCTCGTTGACATACCGGCGACATCGATGCAAATTCGCTTCTCGAATCGACGGCGCCCGCGATGCTCCATTGTGGAGGCGGGGGCGGCATGGTGGGAGCGTCCTCCAACTGCGCAATGTTTTTTCGGAAGAGGTCTTCCGCGAGTGTGGGGTTCGATTCGGACATCAACCCGGCGAGTGCGTTGCGGCATTCGACCAAGGGTAGACGCAGTTCCACGTTGTGTGGGGCCTCCCTCATGAAATGCGCGAGCTTGGATTCCGTTTGCGTCATTCGTGCGATCGCGACGTCGATTTCACCACGCTCCCATTGCAGTTTGGCAAAATTCGTTTGTGTCGCTGCCCAGTTTGGCACCAACGGATAATCAGCTCCGGGCATTGAAAACGCCAGTTGTTGCATCTCAGCAGCACGCTCGTAGAGCGTCATCGCATCCTGGTATCGGCCGAGCTTCTTCCGCATCGCCGCGAGGTTATGGAGACAAAGCGCATGCTCGGCGACCAAAGCGCGGTCAGCGTGGTGTTGCTGCTCAATCGCTTCAAACTGTTCAATCGCCCTGAGATACTGCTCCTCAGCAAGCTTCGTGTCACCCAGCATGGATGCGATGGCAGCTTGCATCAAGCGAGCCTTTGCAGTTTCCGCTACGAATGTCGGATCCTCGTTGGCGTAGAACAGGAAATCCCCCGTAAACTTTTGAGATTCCAGCAACATCTCGCGCATCAACACCTCACCACCTGGCAACTTTGCCATTTTGGTGACCGCCAATGCACTATAGCGATCAAAAAAGTCAAAAGCCGATCGCAGGTTGGTGCGTGCGACCAGTGCTTGGTGTTTCGCCCGCACTGTGGCGACCGACAGCCCACCTGCAGCAAGCGTGAAGATTAGCAGTGTGAGCAGAACCATTTGGCGATGACGCAGGGCCCAGCGGAACGCCAGGTCCACCTTGCCCGGACGTCTCGCGAGGGTGGGGAGGCCATCCAAGTAGCGACGCAGGTCCTCTGCCATATCTCCCGCAGTGGCATATCGATCGTCTTTATTCTTGGCGATGGCCTTCAGCACGATCGTTTCGAGATCCGTCTCAATCGCTGAGTTGAGCTGCCGCGGTGGTGTGGGTTGCTGAGATTCGACTGCCCGCAATAGCTGCTCACGCGACGGCGCCGAGAACGCCGGCTGCAAGGTCAACATTTCATAGAGGGTGATGCCTAACGAATAAACGTCCGTCCGATGATCGACGGCTTGCGGGCGTCCCGCGACCTGCTCGGGGCTCATGTACCGCGCGGTCCCGAGAGCGGCTCCGTCGGCGGTCAGATTGCCGGCACCGCGGCACCGTGCCAATCCAAAATCAGCAACCCAAATCTTTCCCGATCCATCAATGAGTAGATTGGAGGGTTTAATGTCGCGGTGCACGACACCTTGCTCGTGCGCGTAGTCGAGCGCTGCGGCCACATCAACGAACAACCGGACGACCGAGTGAATGCTGCGGCGATCTCGTACGGACTGTACGGTACTGCCGTGATCCTTCACCGCTCGCGAGGTCACCTGTCCCGCGAAAGCGGGTGTTTTCTTTTCGGGCTTGTCTCCGTGATGCAGTTCCTCCGTCAACTGTGCGGCGGCCTGGATCGCCTCTTCGCGGCGCAATTCCGACAGTTTTTCTCCCCGCTGTTTCTCTGCCTCATTCGCCTGTAGCGCCGACAGGGTGTGTTCGAGGGTGTCTCCATCGATCAGCTGCATGCTGTAGTAGTGCACGCCTCGTTCACAACCGACTGCATAGACCGGAACAATGTGCGGATGATGCAATGAAGCGGCGGCCTGCGCTTCGTTACGGAAGCGAGCGACCTGCTGCTGATCGAGGACGGCGGCGAATGGCAGAGTTTTGATAGCCACGCTGCGTCGCAATGAGATCTGCGTGGCTTCATAAACAATGCCCATTCCTCCGCGACCGAGCTCACCATGCAATTCATAGTCGCCGAGCGTGGCTGCCAACGGCGCAGTCGGGCAACCTAAATCCGCAACCATCAATGGACTTGGGACTACCGACTGGGTCTCACCTGCGGGCGAGGGGGGGGCGTCGGCGATGGAAGCTGCACTCATGATCCGAGGCCCTCCGTTGCCTCACGAATGAATGATGTAGATATCAGTCAGCGTCACTGATGACAGGACACCGCTCAACACCAAGAATAAGGATTATCACAATTTTGGCAAATGGATTCACGAAGATGGCCATCAGATCTGCAATCCAGATCGCCTCGAGATCGCTCGTCCAGCCGACTCCGTTTCATGCGGAAACGGTTTGTCTGCGCGATAGGTGCGTGCCCAAGTCGGCGGCTCCATGAATCTCCCAGTCGCCGGGCCGCTTTTTGGGAACGCGGACCGGACACTCTGTGCAGAGGTCACACCACTGGCAATTTTACCGCGGTCTCCCCCTTTGCATTGGCGTTCTTTCCGCGACAATTCCTTTGCGATTTGTTGACCTCTCAGGCTCTCCTGTTTGAAAGGTGAGCCGTAACTGAATCGTCAGCAAGTATTTAGAGGGCACGCTTAGCGCCTATGTGGAATGTTGTTCACCATAGGCTGCAGGTTGGTGCCGCGTTCATGAATCCGCTTCACGTTTAGGAAAGTAGTCTCCCATGTCGGTCAAACGCGTTGGAATCCTCACAGCGGGTGGGCTAGCTCCCTGCCTCTCGTCCGCCATTGGTGCGCTGATCCAGACGTACACTGAGACGTCTCCTGAAGTAGAGATTATCTGCTACCGTTCCGGCTACAAAGGATTGCTGTTGGGTGACAGTTTCGTCGTCACGCCTGACATTCGCGACAAGGCGGCAATCCTACACGAGCACGGCGGCAGTCCGATCGGTAACAGTCGCGTGAAATTGACCAACGTGGACGACTGCGTGAAACGGGGACTGGTTGAGCCCGGGCAAGACCCACTGCAGGTTGCTGCGGAGCGGCTTCGTACCGACCAAGTTGACGTGCTGCACACGATCGGTGGTGACGATACCAATACCACCGCAGCTGACCTGGCTGCTTTTCTGGCCAAGAATGACTACGCACTCACGGTGGTGGGGCTACCCAAGACCATCGACAACGACGTGATCCCGATCCAGCAGAGTTTGGGTGCGTGGACGGCCGCAGAGATGGGCGCGCGATTTTTCGAAAACATCGTGTCCGAACACAGTGCGAACCCGCGGATGTTGATTGTGCACGAAGTCATGGGACGAAACTGCGGATGGCTGACTGCTGCGACCGCCGTGAAGTATCGCGAGCGGCTCGATCATACAAAATTCCTGCCTGCCGTCGGATTGACTCGGCAGAGTGTCGACGTGCATGGCGTGTACATTCCTGAGATGCGATTTGAGCTGGAGTCAGAAGCTCAGCGTCTGCGGGCGGTCATGGATCAACACGATTGCGTCAATATTTTCATCTCTGAGGGAGCGGGGGTGGAGACAATCGTGGAGGAGATGGAATCGCGGGGTGAAGTGGTCCCACGCGATGCCTTCGGCCATTACAAGCTCGACGCGGTCAATCCGGGCAAGTGGTTCGGTAAACAGTTCGCCGAGATGCTTGGTGCCGAAAAGACTCTGATTCAGAAGAGCGGTTACTACGCCCGGGCCGCAGCCGCCAATCAGGAAGACATTTCCCTGATCGGTGAGTGTGCCCGTAAAGCAGTTGAGTGTGCTTTGGCCGGCGACGGCGGCGTGATCGGTCAGGACGAGGATCAGGGGGGCGAACTGCGTGCGATCGAATTCGACAGGATCAAAGGCGGCAAGCCATTCGATATCAATGTGCCTTGGTTTGGGGATCTTTTGGCAGGGATCGGGCAACCGAAGAATGCTGCGGTGCAAACTCATCACGCGTAGCTAGAATGGCTCGAATGAACAACACACCGAGAATCACTTGTTGCGTCGCGTTGGCCCTGGGATGCTGCATCGCCGTGAATCGGTGCACTGCCGAGCCCACCACAACGCCCTTTCGGATTGAAGTCGTTGACAAGGAGAACGGGTGGCCCGTGCCACTTGTGTTTCTGGAGACAACTCACCACCTAAAATTCGTCACTGACAACGCCGGCCTAATTGCGATTGACACCCCGGAGCTGCTCGATCGCGAAGTATATTTTCACGTTCGCAGCGATGGATACGAGGCTCCTGCAGATGGATTTGGCTATCGTGGTCTGCGATTGCGACCCACGCTGGGCGGATCGGCGCGGATTGAGGTCTCACGCACGATGTTGGCGAAACGTCTCGGACGACTAACCGGTGCGGGGCAATTTGCTCACAGCCAACGCCTCGGCGAGGACCTCGAGTGGCAGGAGAGCGGCGTATTCGGTTCCGACAGTGTGCAGACGATCGTGCATCGCGGAAAGCGATTTTGGTTGTGGGGCGACACCACACTGGCCAAGTATCCGTTAGGGATTTTCGACAGCAGTAGTGCAACGACCAGCTTGCAGCCCCTCGATTTGCCACAGCCGCCTGTGCGTCTGCAGTACGATTACTTTCGCGATGACAAATCGAACCTGCGGGGAGTCGCCCCGATGCCGGGTAGCGGCCCCACTTGGCTGAGTGGATATCTGAGCCTCCCCGACGAAACGGGCGATCAGAAACTTGTCGCATTCTATGCCAAGATAAAACCTCCTCTGGAGGCGTATGAACGCGGCCTGTGTGTTTGGGACGAAGCGACGGATAAATTCCAGCAACTCAAAGTGTTGTGGAATAAGACCGTTAACGATGAGGTACCGAAGGTGTTGCCACAGGGTCATCCGGCAACCGTGACCGATGCCGATGGCCAGCGTTGGATCTTACTCGGTGACCCGCTGCCAACGATTCGATTCCCAGCAACATTTGAGGCGTGGCAGGATCCTGCAAAATGGGAGCCACTGTCTCCGCAGAAGACGATCCCCGCCGCAGAGGATGGCAAGCCGATTGAACCGCACAGTGGATCAATCGCTTGGAGCGAATACCGCAGGCGATGGGTGACGGTATTTGTGCAGCGATTTGGTGAGCCATCCTTGATCGGAGAAGTTTGGTATGCCGAAGCCGACGCACCCACAGGGCCTTGGGAAAATGCCGTCAAGGTGCTCAGTCACGCGCAGTACACGTTCTACAATCCGCGAATTCACGCCGACCTCACTCAAACCGACTCCCCGGTCCTATTATTCGAGGGAACTTATACGAAAGAATTCTCGGGTAACCCATCCCCGACACCACGCTATGACTACAACCAAATGTTGTACCGGATTGATCTCGACGATGTCTGCAAAGTTCATGACTTGGACAGTCCCTAGGTTTCATGGGACGCGAGCGGACTGATCTAACTGATTAGCTGAGTGACCAGCGTCCTTCCAGGGGTCGTGTTGCTTGCTAGGATTAACCCGATCGTAGGCTCTGTCGCGGTGCGGGAAATTTTTGCGTTGGCAGCGTGTCTCTGGCGACGATGAATTCCAAAGTGGGACGGTGGGCAGCGGGTCCGCTGCGGCAAGGTTATCGCATGTGTAGGCCGGAGAGGCACGGATGATCGGCGGGAAATTCGGACAAGCTACGGTACTCGCGGTCGCTGTTGGCACTCCGTACGTTGCCAATCAAACGCAGTGGGGACGTGAAACCGTCAGCACCGTCCAGAAACAGGTTTTGGGTGTAACATCGAGTGAGGGTGGGTCGGCACCGGCAGTCACCTCAAGCGACTATCCCGCGCACTCACTCTATCAGGTGGAAACGTTGCGACCGATCTCGTCGGAGAAGTATCGCTACGAAGACGACCTCGCGAGAAAGCTGGGTGCCGTTCCTGCGGATGAGAATGCAGCCCCGAGTTTGGTGGGAAATAACGTCGCGGACATTCGCGAGGCACTCCGTTTCGACTTGACTCCTCCGATGATTCTCGATCGCTTTTCGCGGGTATCAACAGTCCTCGCCGATCTGCAGCTCGAAGGGCTGCGAGTCCCGGTGGTCACCGGCATCCGCGCGGATGATTTAGCTGGCACGCTCACCTACTACTTTGATCATTCCGGAGCGATTCAGCGTATTAATCTGCACGGGTTTACCGGCGACTCTCAGCGGATTGTTGCCACGTTGACGAACCACTATGGATTGCACGCCGAACAGTCTCTCGATGCGGGCGTCTATACGCGGCGTTGGAATGGTATCCCCGTACACCTGTTAAGAATTTCGCATGCTCCGGTGGTCTTCAGTGACGCCGTTCACCAGAAGTACACCGTGTTTCTGGAGTTGAATCAACCCAATTTGCGATATGGAATTAGCGAGGAGGCGCGGCGGATTGTCCACGCCGACCAGTGGACTGGACGCTGGTAGAGCAGCCCCGGTATCAGGCAGCCTCCAGCCTGTAATGAAGCTGATTATTTGCGTATACTGCCAGCGCCTTCGCACTCACCCGCGAGTACGGGGGACATGTGTGACAGCGCTGAGCTATTGTCTGAACCACTTTTATTGAGAATCGACATGTCTTCGACCCCTGACACTCCCCGACCCGTTGGCAGCGACGGTCCCGAGAAAACGATCATCATCGGTAGCGGACCCGCAGGCTGGTCAGCGGCAATTTACGCCGCCCGTGCCAACCTGGATCCGGTGCTGTACGAGGGGACGTTTCGTCAGGACATGATCCCCTTGGGGCAGCTGGCATACACGACAGAGGTCGAGAACTACGCAGGCTTCCCAGCGGGCAACGTCCGTGCGTTCGTGGAGTCGGCCGTCAATAAAGACCGGCACTACAATCTTCCACCCGTGCCGGCCGGTCATACACGCGATGACCAGCCTCACTACGCCGTTCAGGGCACCGAGTTGATGGAGCTGATGAAGCAGCAGGCACTTAATTTCGGCACTCGCGTGATCAGCGACGACATCGAACGGGTAGACTTCTCGGGTCCGCCTCATACTCTCTATCCCGCTGCAGGTGAACCGGTTCAGGCGCACACTGTGATCATCGCAACGGGCGCGCGCGCAAACTATTTAGGTCTGCCCAGTGAAGAGGAATATAAAAACAAAGGTGTTAGTGCCTGTGCCGTTTGCGACGGTGCGCTGCCAATCTTCCGTAGTAAGCCGCTGGCGGTTGTCGGGGGCGGCGATTCGGCGGTCGAGGAGGCTACCTACCTCGCCAACCTGAAAGGTGCGGACAAGATCTACTTGATCGTCCGCCGCGACGAGATGCGGGCGAGCAAAGTGATGCAGGAGCGGGCCCTGAACCACCCGAAGATCGAGATGAAATGGAATACCGTTGTCGATGAAGTGATCGGCGACGGAAAGATCGTCACCGGCCTTAAGATCAAGAGCACGGTTGACGATTCCATTAGCGATCTCGAGGTCGGCGGGATGTTTGTTGCAATTGGTCACACACCCAATACCGCGTTTCTCGATGGCGCCGTCGAAATGAATTCTGCTGGTTACATCCAGTGGGCGCGGCCGTTTCGCACCAATACCAACGTGCCGGGCGTATTCGCAGCCGGAGATGTCGCGGACGACTACTATCGACAAGCCATCACGTCGGCCGGTACCGGCTGCATGGCGGCACTGGATTCCGAACGTTTCCTCGTCGAGCAAGAATCGATCGTTAGCGCCTCAGTAGCCGAGTAAGGCGAGGTCGCTTCGCACGCGACGATTTTTATGAGGTAGCCGCCGCTACCTCACTGGGCGAGCGGAGTGATTTTCCTCCGTGCCGTTACCTGTGGGCGGCAGGGTGTTCACCGCTGTCGGTAGACGGAGTTGTGCCCACTCGGCGATCTTTACCGAACAGAGATCGCAGCGGCGAGCCGAAACTGAAGTAGCACAACATCAAGGGCAGGGCGACCCAGTGCAGCAATACCACGCCGACGACCGCGAATAATGCCTGACCGATCTGATTGGGCGTTCGACGTCCGCGTAACAACTGCGCGAACACATGCGGGTAGCGAAACCGGGAAACCATCAGAAAGGCCAGCACCGCCGCCAGGACCGGTATGAAGAAGTGTGACGCTTCCAGCGTCCAAGCACTCATACTGCCAATCCATGCATGGTACTCGTCTGAGGTGGCATAGAATTTGACATCGGGAATCGCGATCGCGAAGGCTGCCAGAGTGCCCGCTGCCGCCGGACTGGGCAACCCTTCAAATCCCTCGTGGTCATCGTCCTCTGGTGTCTCGACGTTAAATCGGGCTAGTCGCAGGAGCACACAGATTGCAAACAACACACCAATCGCCCAGGTCAACCGTTGCGGTAACGCATCACTGATCCGCCACACGATCACGGCAGGGGCCACGCCAAAGGTCACGGCATCACAGAGCGAGTCGAGTTCGGCACCAAACCGACTTGCTTGCCCCGTCAACCGCGCCGCCGACCCATCGAGGGCATCAAACAGCATCCCCCCGAAGATGAGTAGCCCAGCGGCATAGAGTTTTGTCTCCAAATCCCACGCCAGGGTATCGGTGCTGACTGCGATTGCGATCGCAGCCAATCCGCAAACCCCATTGCCGAGCGTAAGCACGGTGGGTAGGACGGCCAGTGTCAGACGCCGGCGTTTGCGTGAGTGCCGTTTACGCCGGCGACGATTGCGCTCCATTTTACGTCGAGCGAGATCGTCATCGTCGACATCGGCAGATGAGACAATCTCATCGGCAAGTTGATCGACTTCCAAGTCCGAGTCATCATCAGGATCTGTCCAATCCGAATCGGGGTGCCGCGGTTTGAGTTCACTCATGATCCGAGCGTGTCCAATTCAGTTGGTATGTCATTCTGATAATTTGGTGAAACAATCGTCCAATCGGGGATGCTCTCGCCGCCTGTCGAGGACGTTGGGTGACTGGTGGCGATCGATATCGTGTTGCAACCCAGTTTAATCATCTAATCCATCTCGGGAGGTAAAAAAGCCGCTGCGATCCCTATCTGGCGGGCAAACGGACAGCCGATTCTCACAGTAATCTGCGAAACCAGAATATTCCGCCCAGCAGAACCGTCGCAGGGGACTCACCTGGGGATGAAGGTGGGACGTCCGGGCCCGGTCCGGTCGGGCAAGTGGTACCTTGAATACCTGGAATCTCTGGCCGGCGTCACGCCGCAGCGGTCGTGACGACAAGGCGGGTACGGCAGATTCGGTGGGGGTGCTCATGGAGAACAAGAGTAGCGGGTACAATGGACGCTTGTCGAGAACACGTACCTCTCACTTTTGCCCCCGTCGCCGGTGTTTCGCCCGTCATGATCACGCCTCGCTATCTCGTTCCTTTTGATTCGCGTCGAGCCAATCACCGGTTCACTGACGTGCTGATCATCGGTGGTGGACTGGCGGGGTTGCGTGCTGCCCACGCGGTCGAGCCGAACCTATCGGTGCTGGTCGTGACGAAAGACAAATTGCGTGAATCGAACAGTAATTACGCTCAGGGCGGCATTGCGGGCGTGCTCGACCCGGAAGATTGCTTCGACGATCACATCCGCGACACCCTGATTGCAGGTGCGAACCTATGCGACCGCGATGTCGTCGAGAGGGTCATTCGTGAGGGCCCGCTGCGGATTGAAGAATTAATTCGTTGGGGCACGCAATTTGATAAGCACGCCGGCGCACTCGCATTGGGTCGCGAAGGCGGGCACTCGCACGAGCGAATTGTCCATGCCATGGGTGATGCCACGGGACGCGAGATCATGCGAGCGGTCATCGAGCATACCCATTCGGCACCCAATATCGATGTTTGGGAAAACGCATTTACAGTCGATCTTCTCACTCTGGAGGGACGCTGTCGGGGGGCGGTGATAGTGCGCGCGGGTGAGCAGCCCACCATGGTATGGGCAAAGGAAACCATTTTATGTACGGGGGGCGTCGGACAGGTCTTTCGGGAATCCACCAATCCTGCCGTTGCGACCGGTGATGGTACGTCGTTGGCTTACCGGGCCGGCGTGCAGCTTCGTGACATGGAATTTATCCAGTTTCATCCCACGGTTCTTTACATTGCGGGCTCGTCACGCTCGCTAATCACCGAAGCGGTCCGTGGTGAAGGTGCCTACCTGGTCGATGAAAGCGGTGAGCGGTTCATGCCGAAATACGACGATCGCGCTGAGTTAGCACCTCGAGACATCGTCAGTCAGTCGATCGTGAGCCAGATGAAAGAGACTTCCCAAGCGTGCGTGTATCTCAGTCTTGCCCATCTCGATCCCCACCACGTCCGCAGTCGATTTCCCGGTATCGCCGAAGCGTGCTTGCAGTTTGGCCTGGACATTACGACCGACCGCATCCCGGTTCGCCCGGGGGCGCACTACATGATTGGTGGCGTCAGTGTGGACAGTCAGGGACGTACCTCGTTACCTGGATTGTGGGCGGCTGGGGAGGCGACCAGTTCAGGATTACATGGTGCCAATCGTTTGGCCAGCAACAGTCTGCTCGAGGGCCTCGTCTACGGGGCTCACGCGGGGGAGGCAGCCAGTCGTTCGGCGGCGGAGGGGCCTCACCGAATGATGGCCTACCGCATTCAGCAAACGCCTCGCGAGCAAACGCGAGCATTCGATATCGCTGACGTGCGGATATCGCTCAAAAGCCTGATGGGTCGACGAGTCGGTGTCCAACGGGACGCGGAGGGGCTGGCCCAGGCACACGAACAGATTCGTTCTCTTTCCGCGTACGTGATGCCCCACCAATTCGACTCCGTGGAAGGCTGGGAACTGCAGAATTTACTGCTCACCGCGTCCGCGATGACCGCAGCGGCGTTGTCCCGCTGTGAGTCGCGAGGCGTCCATTTCCGCAGTGATTTCCCGGAAGCTGACAATGAAAACTGGCGGTGCCATCAAACCCAACAGATCGATGTCGATGGTGGTTACCCGCAACGAGGCGAATTGATTACCCGCCCGACCTCCGACCACGTTGCCCCCTCGCAAATAAACGACTAAGTTTTCTGGCAAGAGAGTCAGGTCTTCGTTCCCCTCCTGCCCTTCGCACACGACTTTTCCGCTCCCTCCTCGTCACTCCCTCACTGGTAATGTCTGCTCCACGCGTTCTCGTATTACGTGCTCCCGGCACCAACTGTGATGTGGAAACCGCTCATGCTTTCGAAGTCGCAGGTGCGACTGCTGAGCGAATTCATGTTGGTCGGTTAATGGACAACCCGGCGTTGCACAAGCGATATCAGATCCTGTGCATTCCCGGCGGATTCAGCTACGGTGATGATATCGCCGCCGGTCGGATCTTAGCGACACGGATGCGTCACCATCTCGACGACATGATTCATCATTTTGTTGACAGCGGCGACAACCTTGTGCTTGGTATTTGCAACGGCATGCAAGTGTTAATGCGTCTAGGGGTATTGACCTCGGGCGTCAGCACGCCCGAGGCCGTTGCCGTAGCCAGCGGAGGTGAAACTGACTCCAACACCAACTGGCAAGGTGACTCAAGTTACCAGCACGAGGTCCCGCCCGCGACGTTGACATGGAATAATCACGGTCGGTTCGAAGCCCGCTGGGTACACTTGACAGTCGACCAAACACCGTGCGTTTTTCTCAAGAACATCACACAGATGTACCTGCCGATGGCCCACGCCGAGGGCAAATTTGTGGCCCGCGACGCGGACGCTCTCGAGGAACTCCGCAGCACCGGTCGGTTACCGCTGCGTTATTGTGACGAGTCCGGCAAGATTCAATCCGAAACGCTGCAGTTCCCGTGTAATCCCAATGGTGGTGACGCCAACGTGGCGGGTGTCTGCGACGCGTCGGGGCGTGTTTTCGGTTTGATGCCGCACCCCGAACGTCATATCGACGCAACCCAACATCCATTTTGGACGCGTCGCAAGACGCAACCTGCCGAGGGTGACGGTCTCGCGATGTTCCGAAATGCCGTCGAGTGGTTCGCTTGACACCGGAAGAGACTCGGTTTGCCTTTGGCAAAAATTGGTCGTCGTTTCTTAAGCAGGTCGATGCCGCTCGCGCTGATCAAGCTGTCAAATCGCTGCGGCAGCTACTGCAGTTGGATCCTGATGATCGTGAACCGCTCGCCGGCAAGTCCTTTCTCGATATCGGCTCAGGCAGCGGGCTGTTCTCGCTCGCCGCCGTGTCACTCGGAGCGGCGATGGTGGTGTCCCTTGACATTGATCAGGATTGCGTCGACTGCACGCGCCGCCTGAAGGATCAGTTCGTTGACTCGCAAAGCGAACGTGACGGCGCTGCGGAGCAACGCCCCGCATGGCGGGTCCATCAGCTCTCGGTGCTCGACGGTGACGCCGTCGCCGCTCTCGGGACCTTTGACGTCGTGTACAGCTGGGGTGTCTTGCACCACACCGGTGACATGAACGCTGCCATCGAAACCGCTTCCGAGCGAGTTGCGTTTGAGGGCAGCTTGGCAATTGCAATCTACAACGATCAAGGAGGCGCCAGTCGTCGTTGGCTCGCCATCAAACGTGGCTATCACACTCTGCCGGTGCTCGCGCGCGGCGTCTATGTCGCAGGGGTGGCAAGCCTCTACGAATTCAAGTTCGCACTGGCACGGCTGTCACGCGGGCGCAGTCCCTTGCCGTTTACCGATTGGCGAGCAAAACGTGCTGATCGTGGAATGAGTGTCTGGCATGACTGGGTTGACTGGATCGGTGGCCTCCCCTTCGAAGTAGCTACGCCCGAGGCCGTAATCATACCACTTCGCAAACGAGGCTTTGTACTGGAGAACCTTCGTACAGTTGGATCGGGTTGGGGTTGCAATGAATATGTCTTTCGACGCGAACGGGACTAATCCGACGATGACGGAGACATTTGAGCCGGTGGCCGGGATCCTCGGAGTGGACATTGGCGGCGCTAACTTAAAGTACGCCACCGCCGACGGACGCTGCTTAGATCGAACTTTCGCAATGTGGGAGAGGTCCCACGAGCTCGCCGCTCAACTCTCCGCCGATATCAGGCACTTCCAGGGGGTGCGACGCCTCGCCGTTACGATGACGGGGGAGCTTGCCGACTGCTTTTTAAGTCGTCACGCGGGTGTGAACTACATCGTCGATCAGGTGATGCAGAGTCTTCCAACCAGTACGATCGAGTCGGCTGAGTTCTATGGAACCGATGGACGCTTTCGGGACGATTTGAGTGCTCGAGTAAACTGGGAGTATGTTGCTGCTTCGAACTGGCACGCCCTCGCAAGTTGCGTGGGCACTCGAATTGCGACAAATGCGCTCCTGATCGACATTGGGTCGACGACGACCGATGTGATCGCGATTTGCAACGGACAAGTACTTACAGACTCACGTACTGATTTCGAGCGACTCGCTGATCAATCACTGGTATATGTTGGCTGTCGACGCACCCCTGTCTGTGCACTCGTTTCTGAGCTGATCGTCAATCGCCAGCCCGTCCCGGTGATGAACGAGTTATTCGCGACCATTGACGATGCCAGGATATGGACGGGCACGCAAGCAGAGGAAGCTGGTGATTTGGCGACAGCCGATTCGCAGCCTCGAGATCGACCTCACGCCCGTGCAAGGTTAGCTCGAATGATCGGGCTGGACGCAGACCAGATCAGCTGCGAGGCGTTGGACGACGTGGCCGCCCAGGTCATCGACGCTGCATCTAAACAGATCAACGCCGCCGTAAGTCGTTGGGCACGGCGTCTTCGCGACGAAACGGGGCAGCCTCCGGTATTCATCCTCAGCGGACATGGTCAGGATTTGCTGCTTGCTCCCGAAGGTATTCGAGTAATCGATCTAAGAAGGGAGTTGCCTGCCGGCGTATCGAGATCAGCCCCTGCGTGGGCGGTCGCCGTTCTGCATCGCGGTAAATACCCAGCTAGCTGAGTTATTGCTGGGCAGCTGGTTCAGCTTTCCCGGCTGACAAATTTACAAAATCGACTTTTCTCGCCCTCGGCAGTTTCATCCTCGTGCAGAAACGCGAGTTCGGCCTCATCGAATTTTGCGAAAAAATCCTCCCACGAGATTGTGGACAAGCTGTCATTTCGACCGCCGTACGGGAAGTCGACCCGAAGCACACCGACTCCATCAGGCGTTGCCGCGGTCGATTCCACTGTAGCGGGCACCCCTCCACGTTCTTCAATCCAATTTTGAATCGCTTGGTGATTCGTCGTTGTCGTTGCCATCGTGTCGCTCCAAAGCGTGTGAAGTTGTGCGAATGAGTTTCAAGCTAATAGTGTCGAGCTCATGGTGAACTGACGCGAATCGCGTGCCAATTGTCTTGAGCCAACAGATTTGATTTTCTGAGACGAGGCCCTCTCTCTCTTCGCCCTCGAACTGACTTGCCCGAGTATGCCGTCACGGGTACCCTTGTGCGAGTACAGAGGCCGTTCCTCGACCGAGGGGCGGATTCGTTCTATCTTAGTGATCTTTAAGTTGTAGGTGCCCACGATGTCATTATCTCAACGTGATACCGCCGGTAATGTTCCCCACCAAACTGTTACGAGGGGCGGCTTCACATTAGTAGAATTACTGGTTGTCATCGCGATCATTGGTGTGCTCGTGGGGCTGCTGTTGCCTGCCGTTCAAGCCGCCCGCGAAGCCGCTCGGCGAATGAGTTGTGGCAACAATGTCAAGCAACTCGGTCTAGCGTTACTGAATTATCATTCCGCCTACAACAGGTTGCCCAAGCAAGGGGGAGGCACAACCGGTGGAGGTGTGACCAATAAGGGGCGTCAGAGCGCGTTTCCAGGCATGCTGCCCTTTATGGAACAACAGGCCGTGTGGCAGCAGATCTCCAACCCATGGCTCGACCCCAATACCAACGATCAGTATCCACCGATGGGGCCTCCCCATTGGTTCGATCAGTACGTTCCGTTTAATACCCAGATTGCGACCTTGCTATGTCCTAGTGATACATTGCCGGCGTCCCCGACTCCCCAGGGAAAGAATAACTACGGATTCTGCTACGGCGATAGTTTTTGGAACTGCAACAACGTCAATCAGAACAATCCGGACCAACAGCGAGGTGCGTTCATCGACGAGAAATTCACGCGTCTACGCGACTGTCTCGACGGCACGAGCAACACCATTGCGATGGCGGAATTAGTGCTTTCCAACGGGAGCCGAGAGGTTGTCGGCGACATCGTCTCATCATCGGGCACCGATACCCGTGACAATCCATTGCAAAATTGCAAAATTGCCACCGTGGCGGTGGATCGACCACAATTTTATGCAGTTGGAGTGCCGCTTTGCGCTGATGCCGATTCAGGGCGGACCCGTGGGAACAGTTGGGTTTGCGGCGACCCTCTCTTTTCGGGCGTCACGACCGTATTCCCACCGAATTCACCGAGCTGTAACCGTGGGGACAATCCAGGTTCGCAGGGTGGAAACTTCAGTGCAGCAAGCCGCCATCAAGGCGGCTGTCACGTGTTGAAGCTTGACGGTTCGGTCACCTTTGTCACCGAAAGCATTGATACGGGAAATCTCGCTTCGCGACCTGTGGGAGTCACCGGCGGTCCTGCCCCCGGCAGCGCGAGCCCGTATGGAGTTTGGGGATCTGCAGGCAGCATGAGTGGGCGTGAAACAACTGACGCGTTGAACTAGACTGCCTTCCGCATGCAGATCGCAGTGCTTGCAAAACTCAATTCAATGGTCGTCCAACCGGTTTTCTCTGGCAATGGGCGATCTCACTCAGCCCACCTTGGGCGACAACAATATGTTCACTGCATGACTGGGGACGCACCGGCATTAGCGTCAACGCCTTCCCGCAGCAGTGTCTCTCCCGTGTAACATAAAGTGAGTTGATCATTCCATGGATCTGAAACTTATCAAAACCATGATCGTGGCGAGTCTTTGCACATTTACGGCAGGATGCTCAGGATCTGGTGAAAACGCCGTCAACGAGCCAAAAGAAGTCAAGACGATTGAAGAGCAAATGCAGGAGCACGAAACGCGTGCAGAGGAGGAAGCTGCACAACTGAAAGAGCAAGCTCAGTACAACTAGCGAGTACCTACGCTCCGTTTCGATTCAGTGGTGTCCTCATCGTCAATTGCGGGTCACCGAAATGATGCGTTGCCGAACTGCTCGGAATGAGAATTGTCCTCACTGCTTCCTATGCTCAACACCAGCGTCCTCATTCCGAGGCGGGAATAGTGATATTTCCGTGCCTTCAGTCGTCACCGCGACATTGGACAGGGTGATTCGCCCGGCGGCGGTCGCAGGGTCGATGCGGATTGCAAGAACTGGATGGTGGACTGTCAGAACGACGCGATATTGATGTGGTTGACTGTCGTGTCGTACGTCAAATGTCTTACTGCGTTCTCGAAAGAACGCTGGTGCAACTCCTTGCTCTTGCCAAAACACCTGACCAGGACCGGCCGCAGTGGAAGTCATCGTGAAGCTCACGGTGAGCTTTTCGCCAGGGAGCGCGTTAGGAAGTTTGTAGCTAAGGTGAGGATCACCGCCGCTGCTTTTTACGACCAGTGAGTCGGCCTCATGCGATAGCTCGCAGGTGCCGCCGGGGAGCCAACCGGCAACCGGCTTGGCAGGAACGCGATTCTGCGTGCGTTTCTGATTGCCCGAACTTTTGTGATTCCCTTTGCCGATCAGCTCGGGATGATACTGACTCACGTCGAACCGTGGGTTTGGCAATGGCACCACTGCGTGGGTGTCGCTGAGGAACTCTTCAATCAGGCGATCGAGATCCTGAACTCGGTCTGGAAACTGTTCAGCAAGGTCATGTTGCTCGCCGATGTCGGTCTCAAGGTTGAATAGCTGATATTGGTGCGTCCCGGCATCGCCACCGTAAAACGTCCGGATCAGTTTCCAGTCACCCGCAATCACACTGACAGCAGGCGGTAACCAGTCCGGCACGCGTGGTGCATGCGGGAAGTATGTAAATATCGCTTCGCGGGTGAGCGACTGGCCTTGAAGCGCCGGCACGATGCTGATGCCATCGAACTCCTGACTGGGCTGTGCTTGGATCTGAAGTAGATCCAGTAACGTTGGGTAGAAGTCACAGCTCTGGATAATCTCATCGCTGCGACTGCCGGGCTCGACATGGCCGGGATAGGCGACGACTGCTGGTCCGCGAACGCCGCCCTCATACATCGTGGCTTTTCCACCACGCAGCGGCGTGTTACTCGTGGGTGTGGTCCCATCGACTTCGTTGTACATGTTGCCACCATTGTCGGAGGCGAAAATGATGATCGTATTTTCGGCCAGATTCAAGCGGTCAAGAGTATCGAGTAGCGTCCCGACGGCATCATCCATGCTCTCAATCATCGCGGCGTAGGTTGGGCTGCGCTGGGGGTCATCCTGGTTAATTCGATTCCGGTACTTATCCACCAATGCTGCTTTGGCATCGAACGGAGCGTGAACGCTGAACATCCAATAGTTGAGGAAGAAAGGTTTGTCTTGATGCGTTTCCATGAACGTCACCGCTTCCTCCGCCATCCGGTCTTCGAGGTGCTCGTCCGGGATATCCGGGTCGTGATCGAAATCTTTAAATTTCCACGGCGCTACGTAGCTGCCGGCAGGGCCTGGACCAGGGTGATGCGGGACGTCCACATCAAAGCCGTGCTCGAGCGGCGAGTAGGGTTCGGCACCGAGGTGCCATTTCCCGAAATGTCCCGTTGCATACCCATGATCGCGAAGCATCTCGGCGAGCGTGTAATAGTTGACATTAAGTCGCGACACCGACGTGGGAATGGTAGCCTTTTGATTGGGTGGCGCACTCTCAGTCGCCTTTGCTGTTAGCGTGACTGTCGGTAAATGGCAATTGGGCGAAGTGATTCCATGCCGCGCCGGGCTCAAGCCCGTCAGGATACTCGCCCGCGTGGGTGAGCACAGCGGGCTAGCCGAATAAGCCCGTGTGAACGTCATGCCTCGCTCGGCCAGTCGCTCAATATTGGGCGTCCGATAGAGATCCGTCGTGTCGAATAGCGTGGTGTCGCTCCAACCAAGATCATCGGCAAGAATGAACACGACATTCGGAGGAGCCTCAGCTAAAACAGACCGCGAGAGGAGCCCCACGACGATCGCAGCGCCAAGCATCATGGCACGCTTGCAGCGAGCGATGGCGAGATGGTACGCGGATGAATTGAGAGTATTCACGGATTCTATCGTTCTTTCAAAGGTGATTTGTGAGTGCCAAATCGGAGGTCACTCAACGTCCGACGGATTTTAACGCAACTAACCAAACGAGATATTGTCGCGTTGGCGAGACCAAAGTGAGCGACACTTGACGGCGGGAATGTTTGCCTACGGTCTTTCTAGATGACGTACAATCAGAGGCGTCAGCCACGTTTATAGTTTAATTACGGCCAGGGCGGATGAGAGCGTCGTGATGGGACCTGAACAGCATGGCCAATCACACGATATATGCCGCGGATATGGAGAACTCACACAAAAACTTGGTGGCCACTACCAAATTTTTGGCTCATCCGGGTTAATTTTGGATAGCTCCAGCCAGCCATGAAAATGCCGCCCCCTTGATCAACGCTTGGACACCCACGGTTGCTCCCTGACTGACCCGTCGACGTCATTCTTACTATGAGTGCATAACCTGGCCGCCATCGATGTTGATCGTTTGTCCGGTAATGTTACGAGCGGCATCCGATGCGAGAAATACTGTCATCGCTGCGATCTCATCGAGCTCTTGCCAACGTCCCAAGGGAGAAACTCTTCGAATCTTCTCGGCGGCCCACTCTTCGTAGGTCGGCTGCTGGTCGGCAGACATGCCACGAACGCTCGCTTCCCAGACGGACTGATTGAGATCTGTCTTTACCATTCCGGGGGCGATTGCATTGACACGCACACCGAAGGGAGCCAGGTCCTTTGCGGCGCACTGAGTGAAATTGATCAAGGCTGCCTTCGAGGCGCTGTAAGGTGGATCCGTTTGCGAGCCGATTTGTCCCGCAACCGAAGCAAAGAACAATATGCTACCGCTTCCACGTTCGGCAAGTCGCGGGCCAAAAGTGTGGGCCACATTCACCGCTCCGATCAGATTGACGTCCAAGACGCGTCGCCACTCGGCCGGAGGTACATTCCAAAACGGGAATCCGCGATGTCCACTTCCAACACCCACGGTGAAGACCACATGGGATACGTCAACACATTCGCGGGCAAGCTCGTCGACTTGCTCTAAGCACGTCACATCAACAACTCTGTTGGACACGCCAGCTCGCGACATCCGTGACACGCTGTTATCGACATCGGCTGCGACAACTGAGCAACCCGAATCGAGAAACGCATCCGTGACCGCTCGCCCAATCCCGCGAGCGGCGCCTAGCACGACGACCGTTCCTGCGTCCTTTTCTCTTTCCATCTCAGGACCTTCCGTTCTTCATTCAAGAAAAGTTACTTGCTTCGCTCCGGAAAAGTGGAACGAGCAACACGTTCGGCTACTCTACACCTCCTCGGCTGTCTTCGTTCATACTCGCATTCGCTGAAATTCGCTTTCGTGCCACCTTGGCAGGATGGTCGTGGTTGTTGGTCCAGGCATCCGGTCAAGTCGCGATCACGGCATCGCGTTGGAGAGGGACTCCAACGACAGACTCGGACTTCAGCATTAGTCCACCTCTTTGTTCGGCTGGACTACTCCGACGGCGCGCTGAAGATGATTGCGCCGCTGACTTTTTTACTGCGGAGGCCGTCTCGATTAAGGCTGACTCTCATTGTGAAGTATCGAAAACCGAGGGTCCGCTTCGACGCTACGAATCGCTCGGTCTGTCCCCAGGTACTTGCGGCGAAGATCAACGAACGGACGCTCTCGCGACTCTTTCGCCGGTTCATAATCGGGATTGATGGCGGGGGTGTATTTGACATCAACATGCGCATCAATCCAGTCATTCAACTGAACAAACAACTCTCGGGCCTTATCCGGCATCGCTGCGGAGAGTTCATTCTGCTCGAACGGATCGTCGGCGATGTTGTAGAGTCGTAACGCGCCTGACCAATCAAAGATCAACTTCCAATCGCCACTGCGGACGGCGGAGGAGGGAGCTGAAGGGAATCCGTCCTCCGGATTTTCGACGATCACGTTAAGAGGGTAGTGCTGATAGAAGGTGTCCCGAGTGTATTCGCCCTTGGTGTTGGCTGGGTCATCGAGCAGAGGCGTGAGACTGCGCCCGTCAATTCCACCAGGCTTCGTGTGCTCCTCAATTTCATACCCTGCCAGTTCTAGTACCGTGGGAAAGAGGTCGGTGCAGTCCACGGGGACGTTGCTCCAACGGCCGCCGTCAACATGGCCCTTCCAGCGAATCACGAGGGGCACTCGAATCCCACCTTCGAAATGCAAAGCTTTGCCTCCCTTGAACGGTGCATTGTTGGTTGCAATCGGGTCCGTATAAGTCACCCCACCATTATCACTCATAAAAACTAAAATGGTGTGTTTATCGAGCCCAGTGGCTTCGAGCGTATCGAGGATTCGACCGACCGATACATCGAGGCGTTTGATCATCGCCGCATAGACCGGGTTGTCATGCCCATTCCAACCTCGTGTGGCCTTCTTCTCAAAATGGGCGACATCACCATCACGTCCCTGGAACGGAGTGTGCACGGCGAAATGACAAAAATGCAGGAAGAACGGTTTGCCACCGGCGGACTGCGAATCTGCCCGACCCTGCAGATAGTCGATCGCGTGCTCAGTCAATTCATCGGTTAGGTACTCCTGACCCAAGTTGCCGCCTGACTTTCCCCGTAGCAGTTTGGCTTGAGGTGTTCGCGGATGCAGTTTCTGCCCGCTGTCCCAAATACCGCGCCAGTTGAAATAAGGCGATCCGCCCTCATCAAGATAGGAGATCTCTTCAAAACCTTGATCTGCAGGTTGCCATCCCTTGGATCCATGCCCTCCCAGGTGCCATTTGCCAATGAACGCCGAGTCGTGCTCGGTCATCGCTTCAGCGATCGTGATTTCATCCTGCCCGTTATCGGACGGTTGGCCGGATGCCAACGCGTCGCGCGTCGTGCCGTTCAGCAGAGCTTGCTGGATCTCAATTTTATCTTGCCAAACGATAGCGTCCTGAGCCGCATAGCCTTTGGGTGGATCAATCGCTTGGTTGTAGAAGGTCCGGACATTACCGCCGACGGCGGTCGTGAATCCTGTGCGAGCGGCGTACTTACCGGTCAGTAAACTCGCTCTGGCCGGCGAGCAGAGGTGACAGGCGTAGGCCTGGGAAAACGCCAAACCTTCTCGCGTGAGTCGGTCCAAGTTCGGGGTCTCGTAATACATTTGCGTGGGATCCGCGCCAGTAAACCTTTTCGCGTACTCGTTGACGTCCACGATGCCAAGGTCGTCGGCGAGGATCACGATCAGATTGGGCTTTCGCACATCGTCAGCACCGATTGCCGCAGAGGCGACCGATGCTAGGACGAGCATGAATACAGGTGCTGGGATTCGTAATTTCATATTTCTGTTAGTGCAAGGTATACGGGTTTCAAATTCTGCGCGTCCACGGCCCGCAAACGCGGGCGTCATTTCTTTGCAGGCGGCCGCCATACACATGGGGCGATCTGCTGTTTCCGCCGCCGTCGCTAGGAAGGCAGCGTCCACGCTCAAAAGCTTGGTAGTACTCCAGGGACGCTACTTAGAAATCCTCGCGTTTGCGGCACCATAGGCTTGGTGACCTGTCGAGTTTCCCGGTAACACAGCATGCTGCTTTTCTGGAATCGATGCGGCGAGTTCGGCAACGATCTGCTGGTAGTCAGCCTCGGATGCAAGATTAGTCCATTCGTGTGGATCGTTCGCCAAGTCGTAGAGTTCTTGCGAGCCATCAAGGTACTGAATGAAGCGATATCGCTCAGACCTGACCGCGAAGTTGCCACGCCCAAAGCTAGTAATCGCAGGATGATTCCAGTCAGCTGCGGGGTCACGCATCAGCGGAACAAGACTCTGCCCTTCCTGGTCGGCGTCGGCGGGCAAATCCGCCAATTCGAGCAGAGTTGGAAAGACATCCAATAGCTCGACAGGCTGATTGGTTCGTTGATCCTTTTCGAATCCTGGGGCGGATACGATGACAGGAACGCGCGTGCCATCTTCCCAGAGCGAGCGTTTCGCCCACCGTTGTTTCTCACCGAGATGAAAACCGTGGTCGGAAAAGAGTACGACAATTGTGTTCTCTGCGTACTCACTCGATTCGAGCGCATCCAAAACAATCCCCAAGCAGTGATCGGCAAAAGATACTGAGGCGAGATAAGATTGCACCGCATGCTCCCACTCGTTCGCCTCAGTCACCCATTGATGTGTCGGCGAAACATGCATGAGATTGGTCAAGTCGATGGCGTATTGGCTGAGGTCATCGCGATCGTCCTCGCGAACCAGCGGCAGTTTGACCTTTTCAATTGGATGCATGTCGAACCACTTTTGCGGCGCGTACATGGGGACGTGCGGTCGATAGAACCCCACCCCCATGAAAAACGGCTTGTCGTGTATTGATTTCAACTGCATGGCGGCCCACTTGGCGGCCTTCATATCGGGCATCAGGTTGTCGTCTTCTGGATAGACGCCCCAATCCCACAGGGGATGCCCGTGCGGTTGGGAGATTTTCTCTTTTGGTGTGGGACCGAATCCGCCCGATGGTTGATACTCTTGAAAGAATCGCTTGTCGCCAGTGTGAAATATTTTTCCGGTCGCCATGGTCTTGTAACCAGCGCCAGCAAAGGCCTCAGGCAGTGTTTTGACACCGTCGAGAACCGGCGCCTGTTTCAAGTCGGGAGCCAGAAAGTAGATCCCGGTCGTATGAGGGTAACGCCCCGTCATCATGCTGGCTCGCGATGGATTGCAGACAGGCGACTGGCAATGTGCATTGGAGAAAAGCGTGCCCATGTCAGCGAGACGGTCGATGTTTGGGGTCTCGGCCTGAGGATGACCACCGAGGCAGCCCACCCAGTCATTAAGATCGTCAATTGAGATCAACAATACGTTAGGCCGCTCCGCAGCATGGGCAGAGGCAGACGCCAGGCAGGCGTAGATGAAGAGTGTGAAAATCCGGTTCATCAGGAAAACTATTCTATGAGTGGAGAAGCAAATTAATTTGAATGTTCGTTGAGGTGGGACTGTTCCGCGGCGTATTTCGTCCACAGTGAATCCAAACGCGATGCAATCTGGGCTTCATCACCAACGATAAGCCAATAACGATACCGAAAGGTTGACTGCCGACCCAGTCGGACGCGATCGATGGGGGCGACGTGCATGCAAGGACCCTCGCTGGGGTCGCTGCTCAGGCCGGATCCGTGAGGACCGAAATTCCAGCTCTCCCGAGAGGTAGGAGAAAAGACTGCGACTCCCTGGCCGGATCGCTCGAACATCGCCATCGCTTTACGGGGTGGGTTTGCTTTGCCCCACGGCGGACCGGGGGCCTGATGCTCGGCCATCCATCGCCCGTCGCCGAGATAGCTTTTCACCGCGTCGAAGTTTCTCGTGAAGTAGCACGCCGGGATTTCCTGGGGGCTCATTCTCGCTTCGCCCCATGCATCATCTTCATGCCGTTTCGTACGCAGCTCGCACTGTACGCACACGACGCCAGTCATCTCGGGTTCAAATGCAGTCCATTGTCGCATGACAGCATCAGCCTCCTCGTCGGCCATATCCCATAGTTTCGGAATGGTCTCCGAGAACAGGACGTTGTCACTCTCTTCGAATTGGGTCACACGCGCCCATGTTCCCGTTCGGCCACCGCTGCCGACACCACCGCCTTGGATTGGATTCCATGACCACGGGCTCCATGCACTGCTCTGCCCCTCGGACGTTCGGTCGAGTCGTTTACCAGCGTAATACGATTGTTGGATCAGACGACCGGGATCAGCGATGTTGACAATGTTTTGCGGATAGCGATCGGAAGACAACCAGGTGATCGCGCCACCCTTTTCCCGATCGATGCCAATCTTCACAGAACCGTTATCGATGGTCAACAAATCTGCGGCGACTAACGCGGGCGTACTGAACATCAACAAGGCGAAGATCAATATCGATCGCGGTCGCTTTGGGATCGTGCGTCGAAAGGACGGAGGCAAGTTCAAAATCGATTCTCGATGACTATCCAAAGGTGATCTCGGGGTGGGGGTCGTTAATTTCACTCGATTGCTAGGTATGACTCGTTCGACAATCAAGATAGAGGGTTGGATTTTCGGCCAATTGGTTTGCGGCATGACTTCAATAGCATAGTCGCACTGGACAGGACGCGATGTCCATCGTTTCGCGGCGTCAGCCGACGTTAGCCCGATGGGAATTTCACCTCCGTGGCACCTAGGGCTTACCATGGAGCCAAAACTCTTTGATTTCCGCAGCGGTCATTGCTCGTCGAGCAATGACGAGCTCATCGACGGCGCCATAGAATCGTCGGATGGAATTACCATTCGATTTGGTGATCTCTTCCATGGACGCACCAAAATTGCCCAGCTCCATGAAGTCCAATAACAACGGCTCGCTACTTTTTAGCTTTCCCCGACCGATCGGCGCGCCGTCGAGATAATGCACAATCTCCTGCTTGGCAACATCGCATGTAACAGCCATG
Source organism: Allorhodopirellula heiligendammensis (assembly GCF_007860105.1). Classification (NCBI taxonomy): domain Bacteria; kingdom Pseudomonadati; phylum Planctomycetota; class Planctomycetia; order Pirellulales; family Pirellulaceae; genus Allorhodopirellula; species Allorhodopirellula heiligendammensis. The sequence goes on along the minus strand of NZ_SJPU01000001.1, from coordinate 1,195,305 downwards.
CATGCCCAATGCCCCCACCGGTCTGGTCGCGTGCTTACGCTGTCAGCACGAACCGTTTCGTAGTCGGCACGGTTTTGCAATCCATGGCCAATGCTGAGCGTGACATTCGATTGCTGGCGAGTCAGCTCCCAACGCACTGTTTTGACCGCCGATGTCTGCAGCCGCTGCATGGCGTCAGCGATGGATTTATCCTCAATCGGCGCAAATCGTAGGCGGCGGGCTGGATTCTCTGTCATTAACAGAGATGTATTCTGTTGCGTCAAGCCGTCCAGGCGGACCCACGCCATGAACGTGACTTCGTCGAAACGACCAGGTACTTGAAAGAGAACGCGATCGTTCACGTTTCGATAGAGCAGCGCGTGCTTCATGGGCCAGCGACCCTCCGCCCACTTACAGCCAATCACGACGCCATCGGTCGCTGCGCTCTTTCGAACAACTCGGTTGGTAAGTTCCAAGGCGCTCGGATCGGCTTCCTCAAATGTGTAGTGGAGTAGCACATCCGGATCAGCATCCATTTCCTCGGACTGTCTCTGCCAACGCTGGTATGCATGGGTGGCTTGACGCAGTAGCTGGTCACGGAGGTCTGCTGTCTGGGGAAACCGGTCGGGTGAATACGTAACGGCTTCGAGTCCAACGGTAGTGGCCCGCACGGCCTTACGCTCGGTGAGCTCCACGGCAGTGTTTCCGCCCGACTTGATCTCCACAGCACCATCGAGGACGTGAACCTCGCTTTCCTGTCCCCCGCCAGCCTGGATGCTGAAGGCAGTCCCCAGATCGATCACCTCCAGGTTAGACGTGGTGATTTTGAAACCACGCCCCATCTCAGTGACGAAACAACTGGCCACCCCTGCCCGGAGCCAGACTTCGTCAGCAGCCATCAACTCAAAATCAGCTGGCGCTCGGACCAGCAGACGAACGCCGGCAAAAAACTCAATTTGCACAGTTCCCGAAGACAACAATAACCGACCGGTACCGAGCGAATCGCCAACATCCGGACGGTGCGGTCCATCCCATCTGGCGTCCACCATCTGGCTGAGGACCGCGATGCCATCGGTCGGTGACTTCACCTGCGAGTGGATCGCTGCAGCGCCGCTGTCCCCCGCGGTCTCCCGACTTTGACGGGCGACCGCCTTAGGTCCGATGCCGTTCAGACCAATCTGCCACGCTCCAATCACCAGTGCAGATGCTAGCAGCACGGTGGCGGCCAGGACCGCCGGCATCCATCGAAAACGGTGAGATTTCGGTTCCAATGGAGCGGCATCGATTCGCTGCATGAGCAGTGTTTCAAAATCACCCTCCGTCCCAGGTTCGGCCTTCACACCGAGCAGATCCTCGAGTTGCAGCCAGCGGGGCTCGCTCGACTGGACCGCTCGCAATTGTCCTAGGAGGGCCAACTCCTCTACAAACGACTCACGAAAGGAGTCGTCCTCACGCAGTCTCCGCACCATCGGGGAGATTGATTGCTGGACGTCTGAAATGGAGTCCCAATCGTCCGAAAGCCATCGCTGGAGGAGTTGTTGCAAATCAGGATCCATCACTCAGTCTCCCTGCGAACACATTCTCGCAACAACGCGTTTGCACGGTATTGCAGATTGTAGATGGCACCGGTTGACGTCTGCAGCTCACTGGCAAGGACAACGGTCTTCACGCCATCGAGTCCAGCGCGGACAACGCGTCGCATGCGATCAGGCAGCGTATTGACGCAGCGGAGGAGCGCCTCGATGGCGTGGTCCGATTGGTTTGCAAAGTGAGCTTCCAGATCTCGTTCGACGATGCCGCTCACCTCTTCGCGAAACCTAGCTTCGCGAGCATGCCGTCGACTGGTCGAGCGAAAGTGCATGAGTAAACGATTACGCGCGATGCCTCGTAACCACGCACCGAAATCTGTGCGATGATCGAACTGCTCTAGCTGGCGAAATGCGGTCAAAAAGACGTCCTGCGCGAGGTCGTCGATCTCATCGACGCGATGAAGGTGGCTTCCGAGATAGCTGCGGATCATCAACCCGTACTCGCGCACGAGCACCCGGAACTGGTCACGTTCACCGCCGACCACCCGCCGAATTGCGTCAGAAATACACTCAGAGTCCACTAAATCCGTCCTCGCATCTTTCTTCTGCCGCCCTGGGTCAAATCTCACACACTTTTTTGATGGAATTGATGAGTTCGTTGCGACTTGTATTGCTGCCGCATAACCGGTCAACTTTCGTGGCGGTTACAGCGTAGTGACGGAGCCCGTGTGACACCGCGAGGCAGTCGAAATCGCTGGGTTTGGGCATATCGAGTCGAATATTTCGCTAAGATCAACTAGAATAACGCCTAATCCTCAACCATCTCCCACACGTTCCCTCCCCACCAATCATGACGTGGGGCGAGCGTCCGCTCGCCAACCAAGTTCTAACATTATTTATGAAAACACATTCTCCACTCAGCCAACTGAAGAGTTTTGTCGGTTTGTCCTGTTTGGCCAGCTGCTTGACCGGACCTCTTTGCTCTGCCCAAGCGGACGACGGAAGTAGCTCAAAACAGACCGCTCCTGACGTCATCACAACGGTCACGGACGCAGAATTGCAACAGACCAAGCGGGTGCGACCGAAGTATGTGCAGCCGGTCCCTGTCGCGGGAGAAGCGCCTACGACGACCATGCCACTGCAGCCCCGCGACGGTGAATCGATCGTGTTTCTGGGCAATACGCTGGCAGCCCGTATGGAGCTGTTCAACGAGTTCGAAACAGCACTCTACGAAGAATTTGCTGACAAGCAGCTGACCTTTCGCAACATGGGCTTCCCGGGGCACACGCCGGCATTCCGTCCAGAGGCCGGTAGACCCGACCCTTGGGCGTTCCCGGGAGCCGAAAAGTTTCGGCCGGAGATCCAAGGGCACTTCGGAGAGGGACACTACCCCAAACCAGACGAATGGCTAACAATTGTCAAAGCGGACACGATCGTTGGATTTTTCGGTTTCAATGAATCGTTTGACGGGCTCGACGGCGTAGAGAACTTCCAAGATGAACTGCGTGCTTTCGTCGATCACACTTTGTCTCGATCCTACGAACGCACGGCGGGTAAGCCCCCGCGTCTGGTGCTCGCTACGCCCATTGCGATGCAACAGCTCCCCCAATTCAATCTGCCCGATGCCGACGAGCGAAACTCAGTCTTGCGAGCCTACGCGGACGCCGTTCGGACGGTTGCTGAAGAGAAAAGCGTGGGCTTCGTCGATCTGTTCACCCCAACGCTGGAGTGGTTCGAGAATTCAGATGAGCCGCTGACCATCAACGGCGTGCACCTGTCCGAGGAAGGCTACAAAAAGCTCGCTCCGATTCTGATGGAGAAACTCTTTGGGGCTTCCCCCAGTGATGCGGATACCAACCCCCTGCTGTATCAAGCTGTTCAAGACAAGGCGTGGTTCTGGCGGAATGATTATCGGATGCTCAACGGTGTTCACGCCTACGGACGCCGCTGGGCACCCTACGGCAACTTCAATTATCCCGAAGAGATCGAGAAGATTCGGCAAATGACCGTGTTGCGGGATGAAAACATTTGGGCCATCGCTCAAGGGAAGTCGTCAACACTTGAGGTCGATGACGCGATGACTCGACCGCTCTCATCGGTGGAAACCAACTTTCAGCCCAGTGCGAAGAATGGCACCCCCGATTACCTCAAAGAAGAATCCGAGGCGCTGAAAAAATTCACGCTGCCCGATGGGTATGAAGTCTCGCTGTTCGCCTCAGAACAAGAGTTCCCGAATCTCGGCAACCCAGCCCAAATGGAGTTCGACAATCAAGGGCGGTTGTGGGTGTCGACACTGCCAAGTTACCCGCACTACAAGCCGGGTGACTCGAAGCCCAATGATATGCTCCTAATCTATGAGGATACCGATGGCGATGGCCGGGCGGACAAGGAAACCGTGTTTGCCGATGGGTTGCATATGCCCATTGGATTTGAGCTGGCCCCCGAGGGCGTCTATTTGTCTCAAGAACCATTTCTGGTGCTGCTCAAAGACACCGATGGCGACGACCACGCAGACAAGATGGAGTACTTGCTCGATGGTTTCGATTCACACGACACCCACCATGCCATTTCCGCATTCGATACCGACCATGGCAGCGGCATCTATATGTGTGAGGGCCGCTTCCTTCACTCGCAAGTTGAAACGCCGTGGGGGCCCCAACGCATGACCGACGGAGGCGTATGGCGGTTTGACCCCAGCTCGTGGAAGGTCGAACGGGTGATGCAGATTGACGTCAACAATCCGTGGGGCGTTGCCCACGATGAGTATGGCCAGACCTTTGTCAACGATGCCTCGGGCGGAGATCAATATTGGTTGTTAGGTTACTCCGTCAAGATTCCGCATTCGAAGGAAATTGCGAAGGTTTCGAAGTTCAATTACGAACATCACACACGCCCCACCTCGGGTGCAGAGTTCCTGTATAGCAGTCACTTTCCCGATGAAGTCCAAGGTGACTATCTGTATGCGAACACCATCGGATTTCTCGGCATCAAGGAATGCAAGACGATTGAAGATGGTGCTGAGATCAAAGGGAAGTTCCGGCAGGACCTGATCCAGTCATCCGACGGCAATTTCCGCCCCTGTGACCTGCAAGTCGCTCCCGACGGTAGCCTTTACTTCATCGACTGGCACAACACGCTGATCGGTCACATGCAGCACAGTGCTCGGGACCCCCTTCGTAATTCCGAGTACGGACGGATTTACCGCATCACGCACTCCGACCGGCCACTGGTCGAGCCGCCGACTGTGGCAGGTGCCGAGATCTCGCAATTGTTCGAGAATATGAAGTTGCCCGAAGTGAACGCTCGTACGCGATCGCACATGGAGTTACGTGGCCGTCCGAAGCAAAGTGTGCTCGACGCTGCGGCTCAATTTGCCAGCGAGAACGCAGACGATGAACGTTTGGTCTTGGAAGCCCTGTGGGCGACCTGGGGACAGCAAGCCCCATCAACGGACCTGCTCGAAAAGTGCTTGCAGGCCAAAGATCATCGCGTCCGTGCGGCTGCAGTTCGAGTTATCCGTCACTGTCTGCATCTACTCGACGATCCCAGTGTCTACCTGACGACCGCGGCGACGGACCAGCATCCGCGCGTGCGACTGGAAGCACTTTCTGCAGGTTCATGGCTCGGCGGGAAGACTGGCGCAGAGGTGCTGCTGACGGTGGCCTCCTACAAAACCGATCGTTGGATTCGCAACTCGCTCAACAGCGCCATGATGCTGCTCAAACCAGATGTGGAGGCTGCGATCGAAGCAGGGTTCGTCGACCCGGATACCCTTCAGGTTGAGTACGGCGAATTGCTGGCGGGCAAACTCGAAGGAGCAATGAAACCGAAGGACTACCGGACCAAAACCGATAAGTTCAAAAACAAGAGATTCGCGAAAAAGTATAGCCTCGGCCAGCAGGTGTTCTTCGAAGAAGGCTCGTGCTATGCCTGCCATCGTGAGAATGGAGAAGGCGTCGCGCGAGTCTACCCGCCCCTGGCTGGTAGCGAGTGGGTCAACGGTGATCCCGATCGGTTAATCAAGCTGACGCTGCATGGTATTTGGGGCGAAATTCGCGTTCGTGGAAAGGTTTTCGAACCGGATATGGGCGTACCGCCGATGACCGCGATTGGGAACATGTTCAACGACGAAGAAATCGCCAGCGTGCTGACCTACGTTCGAACCAGTTGGGGCAATGACGCCGACGAAGTTTCCGCCGACGACGTAAAACGCATTCGCGCGGCGACGACGGACCGTCAAAGATTCTATCGCCCTGAAGAACTCCTCGAGATGCATCCGTTTCCCGAGGGAAGTCGCCCGGAGATGAGCGAGGAAAGCGTTGCCAATACGGAGCTTGAAAATGCTTTAATCGCTGAGCCCATCGGTGATCTGGTGCGCGACGCTCGCCAGCGTGGTGATGCCGTTCGGGGCGCCAAACTCTTCTACTGGGAGCAGACCGGATGTGCCACCTGCCACGATGTTGGCGTCGGCTATCAACTCGGCCCAGAATTGACGGTTTCGCGCAAGGACTCCACGGATGAGCATCTGATCGAGTCGATTCTGAAGCCGTCTGCAAAAATTCTATCAGGCTATCAGACCGTCAACGTGATCACCGTCGATGGCGCGGTCCTGTCTGGGTTCCTGGTCGAAGAATCTGAGGACAGCCTGACACTCAGCATCGCCGCTGACCAAGGCAAACCATGCGTGATTCCGATGGATGATGTCGAAGAGGTGATTAAATCGGATGTCTCGACAATGCCCATTGGCTTGGCGGCGACGTTAGAAAACCGTGACCAGTTTCTCGATCTCGCTCGCTTTATCATGGAAGTCAACGAGGGTGGCCGTCCGAAACTCAATCGGCTGAAAAAGCAAGCGAACCCATAATGGTTTGGGGGGGTGAGCATGGATCGAACCTTCTCTCCGATCTCAAACTGCCCCTGGTCTTGAAATTTGTGCGGATACGCTGAGTCGATGGTATTCACCTCGGCTCAGCGTCGTCGTTTTGGAGGCGACATCGGATGAGCCGTAACATCTCTGAAAATGTGAGCGTCCAAGACGCATCCGCATCCGCATCCGTGATCACCATAGTACCGCGTCCTGCGAGTGCTGCCTCCTTTTTCGCCACGATGCACTACCGGTTCGAAACAGACGAATGGTACCTGCCAGGTTGAGCAACCTTAACGCTGATGTCGTTCACGACCAGCGTCACTGGGCAAGCGTCTTCGGCAGAAATACAATGGGTCTGGGTCGGTCTGTCTACCTCGCCATAAAAGGTTGCGGCCGCCATCGCCAGTGTTGTTCAGAATGTCCAACTCGGCGTCGGGTGCGGCGTCATGATCGAGCTGCGAGATCCGTTCGCTCTGATCTAACGAAAAGAGTTCAGCTTTCCTGCCGTGGGTCATGTTCAGGACGGGGAATGGTCCGCCCATGAGGATCGATCTCCGGATGTCGCGTCTGGGTGTCGAGATTCTGCTGCATCGGGCGGTCAGTGAAATGCTCGAATTGCTCGGCTTTGTCATGAATCTTTGTGGCGTCCATGTCAGCTTCATTGACCAGGTATTGCTCCCATAGCCTGTGCGAGCGAACGATGTCTCGGGCCCGCTGCGTTCCCGCTTCAGTGAGTTCGCACCCGCCATCAGCCCAGCGAAGATGTCCTTGGCGGTAGAGTCGAGACATCGCGATGGCTACGGCAGAACGGGAGGCAAGGAGCTCCTCGGCAATCATTTCCCTGCGTATCGAATACTCCGCCCCGGGCGTTTTACGGCTCTCATGCAAGCGTTCGCGGTGGCGATAGAGAAACGCCACAATATCGTCCGCCAAAATACTTAGTGACAGAATCTGACGCCTTGCGAGCTTAACCACCATGCCATGGCGAGGTGCGAAGAAGATAGCAACCATGAAAAACACGCCCACCATCACAGCCATCATCCCTGCTGTCGTGGTGCTTTGGAAGCCAAACCAAGTCGGTACGATCACGGCCGCGACATGTCCGCTGACAGCGCCCATTGCAGCAATGACCGTCGAAAGCACGATCATCAAACCCAGTCGATCGGTCAGGAGGTAGGCCGTTGCCGGTGGCACGATAAACATTGCCACCACCAGAACGTTCCCTACGCTCTCAAAACTGGCCACGGCGGTTACTGCAACCAGCACCATCAATGCATAGTGCATGAATCCCGCCGAAAAGCCCATTGATGTCGCCAGGGACGGATCAAAGGCAGTTAACTTGAGCTCCTTGAAAAACACGAGCACGAACACCAAGTTCACCAAAGTCACGACACCCAACACCAGCACGGCGCGTGGCAGGGTAAAACCGAATGTGGTTACCGTATCGAGCGGAGTAAGTTCGATCGCCCCGTAGAGCACACATCCAGCGTCCAGATCGACCTTGTCAGCGGCTTGCACAATCATGATCAACCCAGCTGCGAACAGGGACGTGAAGACCACGCCCATCGATGCGCTCTCATCGACCTTGCCCACACCGCGGATCCACTCGGTGAACAAAGCCGTCAAGACGCCAACGACTACCGCCCCGACAAACATCGGTACACTGCTACGGCTGTTGCTGATAAAAAAGGCGACTGCCAAACCAGGCAGAACCGCGTGTGAGACCGCGTCACCTAACATACTCAGTCGGCGGAGTACTAAAAAATTCCCCACGAGAGCGGAGGCGACAGCGCATAACACCCCGGCGAGTACGATCCATCCATCCAGCTGCCAGTTCCAGGTCATGATTGTTCACCACTGGGAATCACTCCATGCGGATTCGCTGGCACCGGAATGCGGACAGGTTGTTGCTGGAGGAGGTGTTCGAGTTCGTCGATAAGTTCGGGCTCCAACACATGCTCGATGCGATCGGCGTCGCGGTCCACACGGCTGGGAGCGGTATCGGCGTGGGTAATCAAGTAGAGTTCCCACAATCGATGGTCCCGCGTCAATCGTGCTGCCTGGACATAACCAGCCCGCGTGAGACGGATGGAATCGGCCTGTCGATTGACCAACTGTTCCCGCTCTGCCGAAGCCAGTGTTCGTTGTAATTGAGTTCGCGACCAACTGCGTATCTCCAACAGCTGCTCGATTGGCACAGCGGGATGATTGTGCGGGGTGGTGTGCGGATCCTCCAACTCGAGTATCTCGTAGAGACCACGGAGCAAATGCTGCCTGCGAATCCGCCGATTGACATGGGCACGCCTCAGCCAGCGAATCAGTACACCGCGCGCCGATCCGAAGAACATACTGAAAGTGAACAACGCCGTTGACGCTAAGACAATCATAGCGCCCGAGGGAAGTCGCGGCATTAAAGCGCTCGCAGCGCCACCGACCAAGCCGCCAAGGGAGCCGAGAAACGCGGAGAGCCACGCGACAACCCATAGCCTTTCGGTCCAAAATCTGGCCGCGGCAGCGGGAGTGACGAATAAGGCGACGACGAGGATCAATCCCACCGCTTGCAAGCCTACGATGGTCACGAGCACGACGAGTGACATCAGGCTCAGGTCCAGTGCCAAGACAGGCATCCCCCGTGACCCGGCAAAATTCTCGTCAAAGCACAGCAACTTGAACTCTTTGAACAGCAGCAGACATCCGATGATTGCCACGCACGACGCCAATGCGATCAGTCGGGCATCGTTGGCATTCATCGACGCTGTTTTGCCGTAAATAAAGCCTTCCAATCCGGCAGCGCGGCCGGTCTCCATCTGCTGAACGACGCCGAGCAACGCGATCCCAGCGCCAAAGAATACACTCAGCGCAATCCCCAATCCGGCATCTTCCTTTAATTTGGTTTGCGAGCGAACGAGCAGCACCAAACCTACGCCTAGCAATCCCGAGACCGTTGCGCCTGAAAGCAGAACCGGCACGGACTTCGCATTCATGCCCAACCCGCCGGCCACCATGAACGCCAATGCGATGCCTGGCAAACTCGCGTGGGCCAAGGCGTCCGCCAGCAACGCTCGCTTTCGCAGCAGCGTAAAACTGCCCACCAAACCTGCGGCTGCCCCCAGCACTGCGACTCCGAAGAGCACGACTCGGGTATTGTAGTCCTGTAAAAAAAGAACCCGCTGCCACTGATCGATGGTCGGCCAACTCACGCTTCGGTCGGTAATCGAACCTGAGGGCGATGCAGCAAATGCGACGGAGGGAAAAGAAATCAGGATCAGGAGCAGGAACCAGCGACGCGCACCGCCAATGCGTTGCATGACGAGATTGTGATGGAGCGAAGAGATCTCCACGGTGTCGAGACTCACAGCGTACGCTCCCGGCGACGCATCGCTTCGCTGACTTCATCGAGTAGCGTCAACCGACCGCCATACGTCTTTTGCAAGTTCTCCGAAGTGAACACTGATTCGATCGGACCGTGGGCGACCACACGCATATTCAGGAGCACCGCGTAGTCAAAGTACTCCGGCACCGTCTGCAGGTCATGATGAATTACCACAACGGTTTTGCCACGCGACTTGAGCTCACGCAACAGCTCGACGATGGCCTTCTCGGTGGATGCATCGACCGCCGCGAAGGGCTCATCCATTAGGTACAGGTCCGCGTCCTGCACAAGAGCCCGCGCCAAGAACGTCCGCTGCTGCTGGCCCCCGGAAAGCTGGCTGATTTGGCGGTGGGCGAGATCTGCAATTCCCACCCGGCGGAGCGCTTCCAATCCTGCTTCGCGATGTCGCTTGCGGACCGGCAGGCACCAACCGATTTTGCTGTACAGGCCCATTGTCACAACATCGAGAGCATCGACGGGGAAGTCCCAATCAACGCTTTCGCGCTGCGGAACGTAGCCGACCCGGTGACGATTGACGCGGTATGGCTTGCCGAAAACCTCGACACGCCCCGATGCCCGGGGCACGAGATTCATGATCGCCTTGAGCAGGGTACTTTTCCCAGCTCCATTGGGCCCCACAACGCCAATCAATGCGCCCGCCGGCAGATCAATCGCGACATCCCAAATCACGGGCTTGCGATGATAGGCCACGGTGAGGTCGTCAACCGATAATGCGATTGATTCCGCTTGGCTTGCTGACGGGGACACCTCGATTGCTGGGGTCATTGATTGAGTTTGCCTTGAAAGCCATGCTCCGGCGCTTCACCGCCCAAACCGCGAGCGACGACAGTGAGATTGTGATCTAGCATACCAATATATGTCCCTTCATACGTGCCCGGTTTTCCCATCGCGTCGCTATAAAGTTCTTGATCGCCCACGCTAATTTCGTGGCCGCGGGATCTCGTGCCCTCGACGAGCGAGTCAATATTTTTCCGTGGCACGCTACTCTCGACAAACACTGATTTCACTTTCTTCTCAACCAAAAGGTCAACCAGTTCATTGATTCGCTGCAGGCCTGCTTCGGACTCCGTTGAGATCCCCTGCACACCCATCACTTCGAGTCCATAGGCACGCCCGAAGTAATTAAAAGCGTCGTGAGAGGTAACCAGAATTCGGCTGTCTGCTGGGATCGTCGCGATCACCCGTTTGCCGTATTCGTCCAGCGTCGCAAGCTCCTCGCGAAGCATTTCGGCTCGGGCGCGGTAGCCCGACTCCGAGGGCGGATCGATCACAGAGAGTTGATCAGCGATCACATCGACGCACTTCGACCAGGCCAATACGTCCATCCAGACATGGGGATCGTAATGGCCCGCGAGACCTGCTGGCTCGAGCAGGGATGTCTCATCGAGAACCTCAGTGATCCCAACGACCGGTTTGCCGCGAGCCATTTTAACCAAAGTGTCGGTCATCTTTCCTTCAAGCATCAAGCCCGAATAAAAGATCACATCAGCGTTCATCATCGCTAACACATCGTCGCGGGTCGCTTTATAGAGGTGCGGGTCCACGCCTGCACCCATGATCTGTGTGACCTCAACCCGGTCCCCCCCAACGCTCCGCACCAACTCAGCAACCATTCCCACCGTCGTCGTCACAGCGATAGGCTCAGTGGGATCGACCGTGACCGCGTCAGGTTTTGCCTGTGAACTCGCGTCCGGGTCACTGGAGTGGATGCAGCCAGATACAGTCGCCGCCAATACCCAGATTGACATAAAAAAGACGATAAAAAGAGGTCGCTGCATCTGGCAATGGACTCCCAAAGACCCTGGTTCGGCGCGGGTACGGAACAACACGAGCACTCTTGCTCCAACTTTCACATGGAAAGAGTCGCTCATTAAAGTAGCCATTGCTACAAATCCTGTCTAGAGCCGTCACAGCACGCCCCTTAGCGATCCATGTCCACTGCGGCGACATGTATTCATCCTCGCGTTTGGAGGCGGCTGTCACCTCCAGCTCGTCTGCGGCGGCGAAGCCTTGTTGTTACGTGATGCGGCTGCAACGCCACCAGATATCGCGTTTACCTCATTCACAGCGTCCGGTACATTGTGCACGATTGCTGCGGGCCGGTACGGCACCCGTCGTCTATAAAACCTTCGGATTCCGCCTGTATGAGCACCAGCAGAAAAAAGTTATCGCAAATCCCTGGTCCTCAGTCCCATGAGCGTACCCGTCGCGATCACTCCAGCGAGAAGGCTGAGGACTATGTCGAAGCAGTAGACGACATTTTGTCCCACAAAGACGAATGCCGCGTCGTTGATCTCGCGGCCTTCTTCGGCGTTAGCCATGTGACGGTCACGCGAATTGTGTCGCGATTGGTCGGGGAGGACCTACTGCAGACGGAGCCTTATCGTCCCATCAGGCTGACAGCGAAGGGAAAACGACTGGCGGTGGAGTCTCGAAAAAGGCATCAGATTGTCCAAGACTTTCTCTTGGCGATCGGCGTCGATGCGGCCACAGCTGCGCACGACGCCGAGGGAATCGAGCACCACGTCAGCCCAAAGACGCTTGCCAAACTGGCGAAGCTAACCAAAGAGTTAAATGCCTGACTGACCTGCGTCGATGTCATCCGTCCGGGCATATCGTGGCTGACTCCCGGATGATTGATTTTGGAGGATCCAAGCTCCCGGTGAACACGGCGAATCCCACGGTGATCCTCGCAGGATCGTTTACTTTCGATGGCGAGATTTTCGCGGAATTCGATGACGTGCTTCGGCGACGGTTAACTGTCCCCAATTCAGGGCTTGATCTTGCTCGTATTGTTTTCCCAGTTGGATAGCGAGTTTAGCTTTCGCCAATTCGAAGCCAAGATAAAACGCGTGCGAGACATCCACATTATCGGATTGGGGTAACGTCAATAGTTCACTCATCATCGCAAAGGGCTCATTGCCACGGAGATGGACCCCCGCACTGATGATGTGGATTTCGCCATCCTGGGCAAGAATGCGATAGTTGTTGTCGCGAATTTCGGAGGCGAGCGCGTCGATGGCCTCGTCTGCATACGGACGCAATTTGGCGTCCCGCAACATGACGAGTTGGTCGGATAGGTTTTTCGGAGGCGTCCCCTCGTTGATACTGTGGTGTACAAGACGTCGAGCGATATCACATTCCTGGATCGATGTTCTTGCCCAATTGATCACTTGCGTGGTTAGGACACTCCTGATTTGCCATTCCTCGCAGAGGGCGAGCAACAGCAGATTGACACCCGCCGAATCAACATCCGTCAGCTCAGTGAGGTTTCCAATACCCATCATCATCTGATGATCAGGATAGCGCTGGCGGGTGTGAGCATAGCGCATCAGGGACTGCCCGAACCCAGAGCCAATCGGTTCGAGAATCGGATCGAGCCGAACGGGGACTTGGTGCTTTTCCAGGAAATCGATGGTGGCGTCGAGCGTGGACAGGTCATCGAGAATATCGGGAATCGCGACGACTTCGCAGCCCCAATCCGCGGCGGCCCGGCGGTTGGACGAGTTGACCGAGAGTACCAATGACGCCCCTGCGGAGATCGCAGTGCGAGTTTCCTGCTCATCGAACGTGTCGATGCTGACGCGGTGGCCGGCGTCGATCAGTGCCGCTACATAATCACCGATTCTCGAACACGGTCGTCCCGGGTCGCAGCCGACATCAATTCGATCGGCTCCGTGACGACGAAATTCTGCAGCCATGCGAACGACTTCATTCACACTCAGACGTGGCGCATGATTGATTTCAGCGATGATTTCGATGGAGTATTCCGACAGATCTACCGATCGCGTTTTCCCGCCGAGCCAAGCGTCGATATCGCGGCAATCCTTCGGCCCACACACAATTCGGTCGGGGCTGAGTCCGGCGATTTCCGCCAATCGCATTCGCCAACTCCTCTCCGGTGAGGCAGCGTCCATCGGATCATCGAGGACCGCTTCGCAGAATCCCGGCAAAACCACATGGGTGGCACCTGTTGGCACTTTCAGATGCCGCGTCAGCCATTTCGGGGTGATCAACGCCGCCACCGTAATCGGCGTGACCTGAACGCTGTGATGAAATCCATGCCGTTGTGCAGCTCCTGCAGCGGAACTGCGCAGCGCGAACTCAGCAAGTCGCCCTGTGACGAAATGCAAATGCGAATCAGCAGCGAGGGGGACCGGGGAATTCAGGGTTCAGGTTCAGGGTTTAGGGGGGCGGACGCAACCGAGCCTGCCGCCTAAGATACCCGCTAACCACTCACGTGATTAGCACGCTCCCGATCTCTCCCTTTCCCACTCCCCCCCAGCTCCCCATGCTTGCTTCGGTTGGTAACTACTTGTGCGGCGATTCGCAGCCGCTGCTGCTGATCGCGGGTCCGTGCGTCCTGCAGACTCGCGAAATCGCTCTGGAAATCGGCGAGACGCTCGCCCGCTTGAACGAGCGCGCAGACGTCAATGTGGTTTTCAAGGCCTCCTTTGACAAAGCAAATCGAACGAGTCTGTCAGCGAAGCGAGGTCCTGGTATGGAAGCCGGCCTGCGGTTGCTCGAGGCAGTTGGTGCTGACAGTGGCCTGCCCGTAACGACCGATATTCATTTGCCCGACCAAGCCGCGGCCGCGGCAGAGGTCTGTGAGCTGCTGCAAATCCCAGCATTCCTGGCTCGTCAGACTGATTTACTGGTCGCCGCTGCGAAGACGGGCCGCTGCGTGAATGTGAAAAAAGGCCAATTCATGGCTCCGTCTGACATGCGATACGTCGTCGATAAACTACGCGGAAGTGGTGCCTCCTCAGAATCGAGAGGCGGCACCGATGAGGACTCCAACGCAGGACGAATTTTGGTATGTGAGCGGGGCACGTTTTTTGGCTATGGGCGGCTGGTCAATGACATGCAGTCGATTCCGATCATGCGTTCACTCGGCGTGCCTGTGGTATTTGACGCAACTCACAGTGTGCAGCAGCCAGGCGGATTGGGGGGCGCGACGGGTGGAAATCGGGAAATGGTTGAACCATTGGCCCGCGCCGCCGTAGCGATTGGGTGTGATGCGCTATTTTTTGAGACCCATCCGCAGCCGGAGACTTCACCGAGCGACGGTCCGAACATGATTCCGCTGGACCAGTTTACCGGACTGGTCGATCGCTTGCTGCGACTGCGGGAGACCGTCGTCGAACTTTGATTGACATCATTTTTCGTGGGCACACTCGTCGGAGAATGATCCGTCCTTCGGCAGCGCGGCCGCGTCCCAAGTGTTTCTGCCATAACCACCGTGATGCGACGGTAGCTACTTTCCCCCAATAAAGCGGTTTGGAACCTCCTCCCTCCCGCTCCCCTCGACCTTGCTAAGCGTGCCGATGCGATCGACTGTTCCCTCCCCGTGCATGATGTTCGTGGCATGTTGTGTCGCTGGTTGCCTGACCGGCTGCCATGACGATTCGAAGGAAATGCAGCGTGTATTGGCCAAGCGTCAAGTT